>JAGRMT010000280.1 GCA_020441125.1 Roseivivax sp. | reverse complement strand
GCATGGCGAAGGTGAAGAACGACAGGTAGGCAAAGAAGCGCGGCTTGTAGCTTTCGCCATGCTTCCACTGCGGGTCGTGGTCCATGTAGCCGAAGGAATACAGGTGCACGAGCGCCGAAACCGTGGTGACCACGATCAGCATGATCGCCGTCAGACGGTCCAGCCGGATCGACCATTCGGTTGCCAGCGAACCGCTTTCGATCCAGCGCATCACCGGGATGTGCTGCAGCGTGCCGTCATGGCTCAGGAACACGATCCACGAGAAGAAGCACGCGATGAACAGAAGCCCCGTGGCGATCCACATGGCCGCCCGTTCGCCCATCAGTTTCCAGCCGAACCCGGCAAGGATGCTGCCGACCAGCGGCGCGAAAAGGATGATCGTCTCCATGGCGCCTTAGCCTTTCATCACGTTGACGTCTTCCACGGCGATGGTGCCGCGGTTGCGGAAGAAGCAGACCAGGATGGCCAGGCCGATCGCCGCTTCTGCGGCGGCCACGGTCAGCACGAACAGGGTGAACACCTGTCCGACCAGGTCGCCCAGATGGGTCGAGAAGGCCACCAGGTTGATGTTCACCGCCAGCAGCATCAGTTCGATGCTCATCAGCAGGATGATGACGTTCTTCCGGTTCAGGAAAAGCCCGAAGATGCCGATGACGAACAGCGCCGCCGCGACCGTCAGGTAATGCTCCAGTGGTATCATCCGTCGTCCCTCCGGGTCTCGCCCGTTTCGTTCCAGTCTCGTGCGGTGCCGGCGTTGCGGCCCGTCCTGTCTTTGCGCGCCGGGTGTGCCCCGGTCAGACGCTGGGCGGCGTTCCGCCCCTTGCCAGTCGCCACAGGCGGTACCAGCGTACCGCCACCCAACCGGCCACAATCTTGGCGGTCCACAGGGCGGCCACGCCCATCAGACCGATGTGTTCGACGGCGCTTTTGAAAAGCGCCAGCAGTTCGTTCAATTACAACCCCTGCCCCGGTTTCACGTCGCGCAATTCCATCGCCTTGGCCGGATCGCGGTACAACTGGGCCAGGATGTCCTGGCGCTTGATGTCCTTGCGGTGGCGCAGGGTCAGCACGATCGCACCGATCATGGCGACCAGCAGGATCAGGCCCGCCAGCTGGAACAGCAGGAAGTAACGGTCGTAAAGGATCACGCCAAGTGCGGCGGTATTCGACATCTCGGCCGGGGCCGGGCTGGCCAGCTGGCTGCCGGCAACCTCGGACGCCTGCCAGGCGCCGAAGGCCATGCCCAGCTGCATCAGGATCACCACGCCGATCAGCAGCGCGACGGGCAGATACCGGGCCATTTCCGCCTTCAGCTCGGCGAAATCTACATCCAGCATCATCACGACGAACAGGAACAGAACCGCGACGGCGCCGACATAGACGATCACCAGCAGCATCGCGACGAATTCCGCGCCCATCAGCACGAAAAGCCCGGCGGAAGACAGGAAGGCCAGGATCAGCCACAGCACCGAGTGCACCGGGTTGCGGCTGATCACGGTGAACAGCCCGCCGGCAATGGCGCTGAGAGCGAAGAGGTAGAAGGCGAACACCATCATGTCTCGATATCCTTTTTGTCTTCCATCACCTCGCGCGCCAGTTCCATGGCGCGGGTCATCGCTGGAATGCCGGCAAACATCGACATCTGCGCGATGGTTTCGGCGATCTCGTCACGGGTCGCCCCCGCCTCCAGCGCGTGGCGCACGGTCATGCGGAACGGCGTATCTGCCTGTGCGCCCTGCATTGTCAGCCCGGCCAGCGTCAGCAGCAGGCGGGTCTTGGCGTCCAGACCTTCCTTGCTGATACCCTTGCCGAACCACATTTCCATGGCTTCCTTGGGCATGGTCGGCCAGAGCTTCTCGAACCCCTTGGGGCTGAACGACTCGAGCGCAGGGTTGAAGGCGCGGGCCATCTCCTGCGCCTGCGCCATCATCAACTCGAACGGGGTCTTGGTGTCGCTCATCGGTAAGGCGCGTCCAGTTCCAGGTTGCGGGCGATCTCGGCTTCCCAGCGCTCGCCGTTGGCGAGCAGCTTGGCCTTGTCGTAGAACAGTTCCTCGCGCGTTTCGGTGGCGAACTCGAAGTTCGGCCCCTCGACGATGGCGTC
>JAGRMT010000279.1 GCA_020441125.1 Roseivivax sp. | reverse complement strand
TCTTCGCCGTGTCGACGAACATCATCGCCTTTCTCCCCCTGCTGTTCGTTCCCGGCGAGATCGGCCAGTTTTTCGAGATTCTCCCCTCCGTGGTCATCGCCGTGTTCACCGTGTCGCTGGTGGAGTGCCTCTTCATCCTACCCTCACACCTCGCCTTCAGCCGAAAGAAGGAACACGGCCGCTCCTGGTTCGCCCGCTTCGATCGCCTGCAAACGCGCTTTCGCGAACGCCTCGACGTGGCGATGGAAAGAGCCTACCGTCCCTTCCTCGACCTCGCGGTGCGGCATCGCTACCTCACCCTCAGCGCCTTTCTCGCCGGTCTGATCGTCGTCGGCGCCTGGATCGCCAGCGGGAGGATCGATTTCATTTTTCGGCCGGCCATTGAAACCGATTTCATCCAGGCCGAGATCGAGTTGCCCTCCGGCACGCCCGTCGACCGCACCCGCGAGGTGGTGTTTGAGATCGAGGCCGCCGCCCGGCGCGCCGAAACCTACCGCCCAAGCGACAAACGGAGATAAGCCATGCTCGACAGCGTCCCGACCTCTCCCACCATCCGCGGCATGTATATCGGCGGGGCCTGGACCCCGGCCGCCCGCACCTTTGACGATCTCAACCCCTCGGACAACTCGCTCTACGCCCGCATCCCAGACGGGTCTGCCGCAGACATGGCGCGCGCGGTCGAGGCGGCGCAGGCCGCCTTCCCCGACTGGTCTCGGCGCAGCTTCCAGGAGCGCGCCCGCGCCCTTCTGAAGGTTGCCGAGGTGTGGGAGGCACGAAAGGACGACTTCATCGCAGCCGTGATGCACGAAGGCGGCGGCTGGTACGGCAAGGGCGTGTTCGAAGCGGGCTTCGTCGCCGAGATTTTCAGAACCTCGGCCTCGTTGTGCTACCAGGCCACGGGCGAGGTGCTGCCTTCGGCAGACGGCAAGGTGCTGATGGCCACGCGCTGGCCGCTGGGCGTCGTCGGTGTGATCTCGCCCTGGAACATGCCCGGTATCCTGACCTCGCGCGGCTATGCCGCCGCGCTGGCGGCGGGCAATACGGTGGTGCTGAAACCCTCCGAGGACACGCCCTATTCGGGCGGGCTGTACCACGCAGAGATCCTCGAAGAGGCGGGCATTCCCGCCGGCGTTTTCAACGTCGTGACCTGCTCGCGCGCAAGCGTGGCCGAGGTTGGCGACGCGCTGATCGAGCATCCGCTGGTCAAGGGTATCTCGTTCACCGGCTCGACCGCGGTCGGCCGGCACATCGCGGCCAAATGCGGCGCGCATCTGAAGAAATGCTGCGTCGAACTCGGCGGCAAGGACTCGATGATCGTTCTGGAGGACGCGGATCTGGACAAGGCGGCTGAGGCGGCGAATTTCGGCTGTTTCATGCACCAGGGACAGGTGTGCATGTCGACCGAGAAGCTGCTGGTCCACGACAGCGTCTACCAGTCCTTCATGCAGCGGTTCCTGGCACGGGCGGCGCGGCTGAAAACCGGCCATGTCAACGACCGCAACAACGTTGTCGGACCGCTGATCAACACCCGGCAGGCGCATCGGGTGAAGGCGCTGATCGACGATGCCGTGGCCAAGGGCGCGGTGCTGGAACTGGGCGGCAACGCCTGGGAGAATTTCGTCGAGCCGACCGTTCTGACCCATGTCGACGACAGCATGGACATCTGGCACGACGAGACCTTCGGCCCGGTGGTCGCGGTGCGCAGCTTCCGCACCGATGACGAGGCAGTGGCGCTGAACAACGACACCGAATACGGGCTGACCGCCGCCGTTTGGACCGCCGACGAGGGCCGCGCCCTTGGGCTGGCCGCGCGTCTTGAGACCGGCATGGTCCATGTCAACGACCAGAATATCTACGATGAACCGCAGGTGCCGTTCGGCGGCGTCAAGGCGTCTGGCGTGGGCCGGTACGGCGGGCGCTGGTCGCTCGATGCCTTTACCGAGTTGCGGCTGATCACGCTGGAACGCGGCGGGCGCCATTATCCGCCGGTCTTCTGACCGGCGATCCGAGGGAGGACAACGACATGACCTTACTGGCCTGGATCATCCTGCTGGCGGTGTTGGCCGCCATTGTCATCGCGCTGGCGGCCTGGTTCTACGAACGCGCCACCAACGAGGTCAGCCTTGTGCGCACCGGCATCGGCGGGCGCAAGGTGGTGATCGACGGCGGCACGCTGGCGATCCCGTTCTTTCACGAGATCAACCGCGTGAACATGCAGACCATCCGCATGACGGTGAACCGTACCGGCGAGGCATCGCTGATCACCAAGGACCGGATGCGGATCGACGTGGGGGCCGAGTTCTATGCCTCGGTCCTTCCCGAGGAGGCGGCGATATTCCGCGCCTCGCAGACGCTCGGGCGGCGCACCTTCCAGCCTGACCAGCTGACCGCGCTGATCGACGGCATGATGGTCGACGCGTTGCGCTCTGTCGCGGCGCAGATGACGATGGACGAACTGCACGAGAACCGCGCCGCTTTCGTGCGCGAGGTGCGCGCGGCGCTGACCGACACGCTGGCGCGCTACGGGCTTCAGCTGGACAGCGTCTCGCTGACCGCGCTGGACCAGACCCCGTTCGCCGCGCTGGACGAGAACAACGCCTTCAACGCGGTGGGGATGAAGCGGCTGGCCGAGGTGATCGCCAAGTCCAAGAAGGACCGCGCCGAGATCGAGGGCGAAACCGCCGTGGCTGTGCGCCGGGCCGAGGTGCAGGCCAGCCAGCGCAAGCTGGAGATCGAGCTGGAAGAACGGCGGGCCGAGATCGCGCAGCGCAAGGAAATCGAGGCGCTGCTGGCTGCCCAGCTGACCGAGGTTGCACAGCGCAAGGCCGATGCCGAGCGCGCCGCGGCGCAGGCGCGGATCCGCATGGAGCAAGACATCCAGACCGCCTCGATTGCCCGCGAGAAGCATCTGCGCGAAGCCGAGATCGCGCAGACGCGGGCGCTGGAAAAGGCCGAGCAGGACAAGGTGATCGACGTCGCCGCCCGCAGCCAGGAGGAAAGCCACGCGCGGGCCGAGGCAACCCGGGCACGCGGCGCCCTGGTGCAGGCCGAGGAAGAGATCCAGACACTGCGCCAGACCGCCGAGGCGGAACGGCGCAAGGCGCTGGCGCAGCTCGCCGCCCAGCAAGACGCCGAGGCCAGCGCGATCCGTGCCCGCATCGCGGCGGCGGCCGACAAGGACGTGGCCCTGACCCGCGCCGAGATCCGCCGGGGCGAAGCCGAGACGCTGAAGATCTATCGCCTGGCAGAAGCCGAGGCCGAAACCGCGCGCATCCGGGCCGAGAACACCCGCAGCGATGCGCTGATGGCACATGAGACAGAGAAGATGCGGCTGGAGCGGATCCCCGCGATCCTCAGCGAGGCGGTCAAACCTGCCGAGAAGATCAAGGGCATCACGATCAACCAGATCACGGGCCTGGGCCGGGGCGAGAGCACCGAAGCGGCGTCGCCCATCGACCGGACCGTTGGCGCGATCCTCGACATGGCGGTTGCGCTTCCGGCATTGAAGAAGATCGGTGACCAGATCGGCGTCAATCTCGATGGCGTGATGCCCGAGGACAAGCCCCGGCGCGATTGAACGCAGCCGCCGGATACAGGACCGCCCGGCGCAAGGCACCGGGCGGTTTCGATACGGGCCACAACGGGCGTCCGTGAGTGTTAAGTTCAGCCAAGGGCCGGTTATCGAAACCCTTGCCTCATCACGCGCGCGACAACGTGCGGATCACGCCGCGCAACTCGGCCAGGCCGCGCAGCCGGCCAATAAGCGGATAGCCCGGCACCAGATCGCGGCCGAGGTCGGACAGCATGTGGTGGCCATGGTCGGGACGGAACGGGATGGTGTGATCCTCGCGCCCTTCGGCCCGGCGGCGCGCCTGTTCGTTCAGCAGCACGCCGATCAAGGCGATCATGTCCGTATCGCCGTCCAGGTGCGCGCTTTCCTCGAACGACCCGTCAGGCTCGCTGCGGGTGTTGCGCAGATGGGCAAAATGGATGCGGCTGGCGACCTGCGCGGCGATCGCCGGCACATCGTTGGCCGGGTTCGCGCCCAGCGAGCCCGAGCAAAGCGTGACGCCATTCGCCGGGCTGTCCTGTGCGGCCAGAACCCAGGCAAGGTCCTCGCCGCTGGAGACGATGCGCGGCAGACCCAGGATATTGCGCGGCGGATCGTCGGGGTGCACGCACAGGCGCATGCCCAGATCCTCGGCCGCGGGAACGACCTCCTCCAGGAACCGCCGGTAATTGGCGCGCAGCGTAGCCCGGTCCATGCCGTCATAAGCGGCCAGCGCAGCCTGCATCTGGGCGATGTCATACCGGTCGTAAGCGCCCGGCAGGCCGGCATTGATCGCGGTGACCAGAGTGCGCCGGTCTTCCTCGGTAGCCTGCTGGAACCACGCGGCGGCGCGGGCGCGTACCGGGGCGGGATAGTCGTCCTCGGCGCCGGGACGGGCCAGCATGTGGATCTCGAACGCGGCCATCCGCACCGCGTCGAAGCGCAGGCAGGTCGCTCCGCCGGCCACCGGAGCGGCCAGGTCGGTGCGTGTCCAGTCCAGCAGCGGCATGAAGTTGTAGCAGATCGTGCGCACACCCTGCGCCGCCAGGTTGGCCATGGATTGCCGGTAATTGGCGAACAGCGCCGACAGGTCGCCTTCGCCCTTCTTGATGCGCTCGTGCACCGGCAGGCTCTCGACCACGACCCAGTCAAAGCCGGCGCGCTCTACCTCGGCCTTGCGCGCCGCGATGGCCTCGACCGGCCAGACCTCGCCATAGGGGATGGCATGAAGCGACGTGACGATGCCGCTGGCGCCGGTCTGCGCCACTTCGTTCAGCGAGATCGGGTCGAACTCACCATACCAACGCCAGCTTTCGATCATTGCGATACCTCTCGGGCGGCGGCACGGGCACCGGCGGACCACAGCAGTTCAGCCGACCAGGTCAGCGGCCCGGACAGGCGCGCGGCAAGGTCCTCGGGAAACACTTCGCGGATGGCGAGCAGCGCAGCCACCTTGGCCGCCGGAGTTGCGGCCCCGTCCGACGCAGCCCGCAACCGCGCGGCCAGCGGGTCGCGCACGTCAATCGGTTGGCCGGCCTCGTCGGTGCCGCCGACGTAGCGCATCCAGGCGGCCACCGCCAGGCACAGGCCCGGCGCGGCGCGGCGGTCGTCCAGCGCCTTGCGCAACGTGCCCAGCAGGCGCTGCGGCAGCTTCTGGCTGCCGTCCATCGCGATCTGCCAGGTGCGGTGGCGGATGTTGGGATTTGCGTAGCGGGCGAACAGAGCCTCGGCATAACCGGCCAGGCTGACGCCCGGCGGTGCCTCGACCGCCGGGATGATCTCGGCCCAGAGGGTGCGCACATAGGCGGCAAAGACCGGGTCGGCCACCGTGTCGGCAATCGTCTGGTGCCCGGCCAGATAGCCGGTATAGGCCAGCGCCGAATGGGTTCCGTTCAGCATCCGAAGCTTCATGTGCTCATGCGCGGTGACATCGGAGACCAGCTCGACACCGGCGGCGGCCAGGTCGGGGCGTTCACCGCCAACGAAGTCATCCTCCACCGCCCATTGCGCAAAGGGCTCGTGCATCACGGGTGCAGCGTCGTGCCGGCCGATCAGCGCGGCGACACGGGCGATATCTTCGGCAGTTGTGGCGGGGGTGATGCGGTCGACCATGGTGCCGGGAAACCGGCCATCGACCGCGATCCACCCGGCCAGTTCTGGGTCGATCAGGCTGGCAAGGTCCAGAACGACCCCGCGCACCAGCTTGCCGTTTTCCGGCAGGTTGTCACAGGTCAGCACGGTAAAGGGCGCGACGCCTGCCGCGCGGCGCAATTGCAGCGCACGCACGATGTAGCCCGGCGCCGAAACCGGCAGCGGCTGCGCCAGGTCCTGCACGATATCGGGATGTTGCGGGTTCAGCCGTCCGGTGGCCGGGTTGTGGCAATAGCCCTTTTCGGTGACGGTCAGCGTCACGATCTTGACCGCCGGGTCGGCCATCGCCTCCAACACGGCGGCAGGGTCCTCGGGCGCCACGAGGACGCCGTTCAGCACGTCGATCCAGCGCGTCTTCTCGCCCTCGGGTGCCAATGTGACCGAGGTATAGCCCCAGTCCTGGTCGCGCAGCGCGTCGCGCGTATCGGGGCTGCGCAACGACACGCCGACAATGCCCCAGTCGCCGCCCGAGGCGGCCATGGCATCGGCGATATAGACGCAGCCGAAGGCACGAAAGAACGCCCCCAGCCCCAGGTGGACGATACCGGTGGCCGGGCGAGACTGGCCCGGCCGGGGACGTGATTCATCGGGCAAGCCAGCCTCCGTCAACGTTCAGAACTGCGCCGTGCACATAGCGCGCGGCGGGGGTGCACAAAAATACCGCGGCACCGGCGATATCCTCGGCCTGGCCCCAGCGCCCGGCGGGAATCCGGTCCAGGATCGCCTGGTTGCGGTCCGGATCGTTGCGCAACGCTTCGGTATTATTGGTTTCAATATAGCCCGGCGCAACGGCGTTGACATTGATTCCGCGCATCGCCCACTCATTGGCCAGCAGCTTGGTCAGACCGGCCACGCCATGCTTGGAGGCGGTGTAGGAAGGCACCCGGATGCCGCCCTGGAACGACAGAAGCGAGGCGATGTTGACCACGTTGCCCTGGCCCTGGCGCGCCAGCACGGCGCGGGCAAAGGCCTGGGTGGTGAAGAACAGCGCCTTGAGGTTGACGTCCATCACCGCGTCCCAGTCCGCCTCGGTGAAGTCGGTGGCGTCGGCGCGGCGGATGATACCGGCGTTGTTGACAAGGATGTCGACCGGCTGCGCCTCGAACAGCCCCTGCCCCGCCATCGGGTCGGAAAAATCGACCAGGACAGAGCTGGCCTTGCCCCCGGCCGCCGCGATCAGGTCCGTCGTCTCGTCGCAGGCGCGGCGGCCGGCGCAGATCACCTCCGCTCCGGCCTCGGCCAGCCCTACGGCGATGGCCTGCCCGATGCCCGTGTTGGCGCCAGTCACCAGCGCCCGCCGCCCGTGCAACGAGAAGCGGCTCATCGCAGGTCTCCGATGGCGACCATGTCCATGTCGGCGAAGTCGACGTTGTCGCCTGCCATAGCCCAGCAGAAAGTGTAGGAAGTGGTGCCGGCACCGGCGTGGATCGACCATGGCGGCGAGATCACCGCCTCTTCATTGGCCATCACGATGTGGCGGGTCTGCGTCGGTTCGCCCATCAGGTGGAACACGCGCTGATCGGCCGGCAGCTTGAAATAGAGATACGCCTCCATCCGCCGGTCATGCACATGCGCCGGCATGGTGTTCCAGACCGAACCGGCAACGAACTGGGTGTAGCCCATCACCAGCTGGCAGGTCTGGCAGACCTCGGGATGCAGGAACTGGATGATCACGCGCTCGTTCGCGGTCTCGCGCGCACCCAGCTCGACCCGCCGCGCCTCGGCCAGTCGGACCAGGCGGGTGGGATAGCTTTGATGCGCCGGTGCAGACAGCACGTAATACCGCCCCTTGCCGGCAAAGGTGACAGGGCCGGCGCCCATGCCGATGTACAGCACTTCGCCATTGCCGATGGCATGATCTTCGCCGCCGACGGTGATCACCCCCGGCTCGCCGATGTTCAGAACACCCATCTCGCGCCGGTCCAGGATCGAGGGTGTGCCCGCCTCGGCCACGCGGTCCAGCGTCAGCGGTGCGCCATCGGGCACGGCCGAGCCAAGGATCAGCCGATCGTAATGGGTGTAGACCAGGTTGATCTCGCCCGGCGCGAACAGGCCGCCGACATGGAAACGCTCGCGCAGCTGCTCGGTGTCGAGGCCCCGGGCGGTTTCGGGGTCGATGGCGTAGCGGGTCTGGGTCTTCAGCATGTCTTTGGTCTCTCCGTTCAAAGGAAATCGTCGCGGCGCGGCGCGAAACTGTCAATCAGGGTTCCGGCCTCCAGGCAACGGCAGCCATGCCGCGCGGCGGAGGGGATCATCAGGCTGTCGCCCGGCCCAAGCGTGTGTTCCTTGCCGTCGAGGTGAAAGGCAAAGCGGCCGGATTGCACGAAAGTGGCCTGAACGTGCGGATGGTTGTGCAGCGTGCCTTCGGCGCCCTGCTCGAACCGGAAGGCGACGACCATCAGCTCGGGGCTGTCGGCCAGCACCTGGCGGGTGACGCCCGGGTCGGTGGGAACGATCGGATAGGTCATGGCTCTCCTCAGCGGAACAGGGCCGGCAGCCAGAGCGACAGCGCCGGGACATAGGTGACCAGCATCAGCACCGCGAAGGCAGCGCTGTAGAATGGCCAGATGGTGCGCACTGCCTCGGCGATCGAGATGCGGCCGACGGCGCAGCCGACGAACAGCACCGCGCCGACCGGCGGCGTGCACAGACCGATCCCAAGGTTCAGGATCAGGATCACGCCGAAATGCACCGGATCGACGCCAAAGGCGGTGGCGACGGGCAGGAAGATCGGCGTGGTGATCACGATCAGGGGCGACATGTCCATGAAGGTGCCCAGGATCAACAGCACGACGTTCAGCAGCAGCAGGATCACGATCGGGTTGTCGGAAACGCCCTGCAGCATCGACACCATCGTGGCGGGCACCTTGGTATAGGCCAGCAGCCAGCCGAAGGCGGCGGCGCAGCCGATTACCAGCAGCACCATTGCGGTGGTGCGCACGGCGGCCAAGGTTGCCTCGATGAAGTCGTGCCAGCTCAGGCTGCGGTAGACGAAGAAGGTCACCAGCAGAGCATAGACCACCGCGATGTTCGACGATTCCGAAGCGGTGAAGATGCCCGAGCGGACGCCGCCAAAGATGATCGCGACCAGGATCAGACCGGGCGCGGCCGAAACGAAATAGGTCCAGATCACCCGGAAGCCCTGGAACGGCTGCACCGGATAGCCCTTGCGCACCGCCACCCACCAGGCCGCGATCATCAGAGACAGCGCCAGCAGCAGGCCCGGCAGAATGCCGGCGGTGAACAGATCGGCAATCGAGATGCGCCCGCCTGCGGCGATCGAGTAGATGATCATGTTGTGCGACGGCGGCAGCAGCAGCGCGATGATCGAGCTGACGACGGTGATGTTGACCGCGTAGTCGACATCGTAGCCGCGCTCTTTCATCTGCGGCACCATCAGCCCGCCAACGGCACTGGCATCGGCGGCGGCAGAGCCGGACACCCCCCCGAACATCACCGACGACAGCACGTTGACCTGCCCCAGCCCGCCCCGGAAATGGCCGACAAAGCCGCCCGCCAGCGCCACGAGACGCCGGGCGATGTCGCCGCGCACCATCAGGTCGCCGGCATAGATGAAGAACGGGATTGCCATCAGCGCAAACACCGACACGCCCGAATTCAGACGCTGGAACACCACCACCGGCGGCAGACCCAGGTAGGCGATGGTGGCAAAGCTGGACACACCCAGGCAGAAAGCGACCGGCGTACCGATCAGCAGCAGGAACACGAAGGTTCCGAACAGGACATACAGCTCCATCTCAGTCTTCCTCGACCGGGTCGCCGAACCGCGCTGTGGGCAGGCCCGCGGCCCGGCGGGCGATCCGCTCGACCGAGAACAGCACCACCAGCACGCCGCCGATAACGATGGGGGCGAAATCGAAGGCCCCGGAAATGCCCAGGCTGGGCAACTTGTTGCCGGCGGTCTTGGCGGCCAGTTGCCAGCCGTACCAGATCATGCCGACACCGAAACTGCCCACCGCCAGGTCAGAGACCGAGTGCAGCAGCAGCTTGGCCCTCTCGGGCAGCACGTACAGCAGCACGTCGAAGGACAGATGATAGCCTTCGCGAATGCCGACCGCGGCACCCAGGAAAATGAACCAGCCCATGATCATGACCGAGGCCGGCTCGGTCCAAACAAGGCTGTCGTTCAGCACGTAGCGCCAGGTGACCTGCGCCGCGATCAGCGCAGTCATCAGCACCAGGCCGATACCCGCCGTCCACAGCGCAATCTGCGCCAGGCGCCCTGTCCACAGGGCCAGCGTTGTCATCGTCGGCTGCATGGGAATCCGTCTCCAGGGAAAAGCCCGGCCCGCGGGTCATGCCGCGGGCCGGTGTGGCGATTACTGGGTCGCCTGGATGTCCTCGACCATCTTCTTCAGCACGTCCGAGGTCACGTATTTCTCGTAGACCGGGACCATTGCCTCGATGAACGGGGTCTTGTCGATGTCGGTGATGATCTCAACCCCGGAGGCGCGAACCCGCGCTTCGGATTCCTTCTCGCGGGCTTCCCACAGCTCGCGCATCACCGGGACAGAGTCGCGCGCTGCCTGGCGGACCAGTTCCTGATCCTCGGCCGACAGCTTGTCAAAGGTCGCCTTGGCCATCACCAGGACCTCGGGCACGATCAGGTGCTGGTCCAGCGTATAGTACTTGGCAACTTCGAAGTGGCCCGAGCTTTCGTAGGACGGCCAGTTGTTCTCGGCGCCGTCGATGACACCGGTCTGGATCGAGGAGTAGACCTCGCCATAGGGCATCGGGGTGGCGTTGGCACCCAGCGCGCCCACCATGTCGACGAACATGTCCGACTGCATCACGCGGAACTTCATGCCGGCCAGATCGGCCATCGAGTTGATCGGCTTCTGCGAGTTGTAGAAGCTGCGCGAACCGCCGTCGTAGAACGCCAGGCCGACCAGATCATGGCCCGAGAAGGCGTCAAGGATCTGCTGGCCGATCGGGCCGTCCATCACCTTGTGCATGTGCTCGACCGAGCGGAAGATGTACGGCAGCGAGGGGATCTGGGTTTCTTCGATGATGTTGTTGAACGGTCCAAGCGAGACGCGGTTCATGTCGATCACGCCGAACTGGGTCTGTTCAATCGTGTCTTTCTCCTCGCCCAGCTGGGCCGAGTGGAACACCTCGATGCACAGCCGGCCGCCCGAGCGCTCTTCCAGCATCTTGCCCATCGCGTTCACCGCGGCAACGGTGGGATAGCCGTCCGGATGCGTGTCGGACGAGCGGAACGTGACTTCGCAGGCCGAAGCCGCCGAGATCATCGCGACGCTGGCAAGCAATGCCGCGCCAAGGGTCTTTGCATAGGTCATGTAGTCCTCCCTGAAGATGGCTGTCACAGCCGGTAGGCCTCTTTGGCCAGTCGGTAAGCGAGGTCGTGTGCGACCTCGGGGGCTTCGTCCTCGGCCAGGCGGCCGGTGACAACGAGATTGGCGAGAAACGCGCAATCGACCCGACGCGCCACGTCATGACGCGCGGGAATGGAGCAGAAGGCCCGGGTATCGTCGTTGAAGCCGACGGTGTTGTAGAACCCGGCGGTTTCGGTCGCCATTTCGCGGAACCGCATCATGCCTTCGTAACTGTCGTGGAACCACCAGGGCGGGCCCAAGCGCAGCGCCGGATAGACCCCGGCCAGCGGCGCCAGCTCGCGCGAATAGGAGGTTTCGTCGAGGGTGAACAGGATCACCGTCAGGTCGGACCGTTCGCCCACCGCGTTCAGCAGCGGCCGCAACGCGTCGACGTAATTCGTGCGCTTGGGAATGTCATAACCCTTGTCGCGGCCAAAGCGCGCCATCACCGGCCCCGAATGGTTGCGGGCCGAACCGGGGTGGATTTGCAGCACCAGCCCGTCGTCTAGGCTCATCCGCGCCATCTCGGTCAGCATGTGGCCGCGGAAGGCGTCTGCCTCCTGGGCGGTGCAGGCACCGCGCAGCGCCTTGTCGAACAGCGCCGCGGCTTCGTGTTGCGGCAGGTCCTCGGTCCGGGCTGTGGCATGGCCATGATCCGAGGAGGTGGCACCGTAGCTCTTGAAGAAGGCCCGGCGGTTGCGATGCGCGGCCAGATAGCCGGTCCAGGTGGTTGCATCCTCGCCGGTCAGCGCGCCCAGTTGCTCGACATTGGCAGCAAAGCCGTCAAACTCGGGATCGACCACGGCGTCAGGACGATAGGCGGTGATCACCCGGCCCTTCCAGCCGCTGTCGCGGATCATCTTGTGCCACGTCAGCGGGTCCAGCGCGCTTTCGGTGGTGGAGATCGCCTCGATCCGGAACCGCTCGAACAGGGCGCGGGGACGGAAGGCTTCCTGCGTCAGACACTCGGCGATATGGTCGTAGATCGCGTCAGCGGTCTGCGCTGACAGCCGCTGCGTGATGCCGAACACCTCCTGGAAGGCGTGATCCAGCCACAGCCGCGACGGGGTTCCGCGGAACAGGTGGAAGTTCGATGCGAACAACCGCCAGATCTTGCGCGAGTCGGTCTCGGTCACGCCACCGTCGACGCGCGGCACGCCCAGGTCCTCCAGCGCGATACCCTGCGAATGCAGCATCCGGAAGACATAGTGATCGGGCGTCACGAACAGTTGCGCCGGATCGGGAAACGGCTGGTTTTCAGCGAACCAGCGCGGATCGGTGTGGCCGTGGGGGCTGATGATCGGCAGATGCTTGACGTCGTCATACAGCGCGCGCGCCAGCACGCGGCTAGCCGGGTCCGCGGGAAACAACCGGTTTTCATCGAGCAGTGCCATGCGTCCTCCCACGGGCTTTTTTTGCGCTTCCACACGCTTTGTTGACTAATATCCTAGTCATCCAGTACGGTGGAGTCAACCGATAAGCCAATCGACACCACGCGACGTTCTGTACTATGCAAGGCAAACCCAATTGGGACCGGAGGCAGTGGGAATGGAAGATGCAGCTCGGCAGACCGGAATGACGGACGGCATCGCGCTGCCCCAGATCCGCCATGCCGCGGCGCCCACCGTGGCCGACCAGGTGTTCGACGTGCTTCAAGCGCGGATCCTCCGCCTGGAACTTGCCCCCAAGACGCGAATTTCAGAAGCCGAGGTCGCGCGACAGATGGGCGTTTCGCGTCAACCCGTGCGCGAGGCGTTCAAACGGCTGGCGCGGCTTGGCTTCCTGACGATCCGCCCGCAAAGCAGCACGACCGTCAGCCTGATCTCGGAAGAGTCGATCCTGCGCGCCCGGTTCATCCGTACCGCGCTTGAGGTACACACCTGCCGCCATGCCTGTTCAGTGATCACCGAACAGGGGCTGGCCGCGCTGGCCGCGCTGATGGAAGGGCAGAAAGCCGCGGTCGAAGCTGGCGACCGGCACCGGTTCCATACGCTGGACGACAACTTCCACCGCGAGATCTGCATTCAGGCCGGTGTTGGTTACGTCTGGGACCTGATCCACGAAAGCAAGGGTCACATGGACCGCATCCGGATGCTTTCGTTGAACACCGCCTCGCAGAAGGTGGCGCTGGACGAACACATCGTGCTGTTCGATGCGCTTTCGGCGCGCGATGCCGATGCGGCGGCGGCGGCGATCACCAAGCACCTGGACCGGATCGAGTTGCTGATCCGCGAGGTCAAGGCGCAAGACCACAGCTGGTTCGAGGATATCGCCGGCTGATACCTGCCCCAGTCGGCGCGCGGCGCCCTGCCCCTTTGCCAAGGCGCCCGGTTGCGTCCTAGGATGGCAGGTGCAGGTATTCGGCAGGAGGACCCCATGCATCCGGCAATCCAAAGTGGCGCGGTGGCGCTGGTCACGGGCGGGGCATCCGGTATCGGCGCAGAAATCGCGCGGCGGCTGACCGCAATGGGGCTGAAGGTGGCCGTGGCCGACCTGCCCGGCCCGGCGCTTGACGCCGTTTCGGGCGCACAGGCCTTTGCCGCCGACGTATCTGACCCCGCCCAGGTTGCCGCGCTGAAACAGCAGGTCGAGGCGCGTCTTGGCCCGGTGCAGGTGCTGTTCAACAACGCGGGCATCCAGCCTGGCAGCGACATCTTCGACAGCGCCGGCACCTGGCAACGGGTGATTGACGTCAACCTGGGCGGTATCGTGCATGTGGCGCAGGCCTTCGGGCCCGACATGGCAGCATCCGGCAAGCCCGGGCTGATCGTCAACACAGGTTCCAAGCAGGGCATCACCACGCCGCCGGGCGATCCGGCCTACAACGTCGCCAAGGCAGGCGTCAAAGCCTTCACCGAGGCGTTGCAACACGCGCTGCGCGGCATGGAGGGCTGCCAGACAGAGGCGCGGCTTTTCATCCCTGGCTGGGTCTATACACCGCTGACATCGCGCGGACGGACCGAAAAGCCAGCCGGTGCCTGGACCCCGGCGCAAGTGGTGGATTTCCTGCTGGCGGCACTGGACCAGCCGGATTTCTACATCCTGTGCCCGGACAACGACGTGGACCGCGCCACCGACGCCAAGCGCATCCTGTGGGCCGCGCAGGATATCACAGAAAACCGCCCACCTTTGTCGCGCTGGCACCCGGACTTTGCCGATCCATTTGCCGACTGGTTGAAGAGCTGATTTTTACCAGCAGCCGCGAGCCGCTTGACCTGAAGTCCGGTTTCCGGCCCACTATCCGCACGCGTCGAAGCGTGTGCAAAGGGGGCGGATCATGGCGGGCGCTCGTGTCCATACGGTCAAGAAGGGCGAAAGCCTGGACAAGATAGCCAAGTCTTACGGTTTCAAGTCTTTCAAGGAAATCTACAACGATCCGGTAAACGCGAAATTCCGCAAAACTCGCCCCGATCCCAAGCTCATTCAGCCGGGCGATCAAATCGTTCTGCCCGATCCGCAAATGCCAGCCGATCAGCGCAAGTCCCTGTCAGCGCTGATCCGCGCCCTGGAGGCCGACCTTGCCACGATGGAGAAGGCTGCGGCCGAGCATCAGGCCTTTTCGAAAAAGCTTCGAAACGAGGTCAACAGTTGCAAGAACAAGGTCAAGAACGTTGCAAATGGCGTGGACGCGGCGGCCCTGATCATTGGATTGGTCACGTCTTTGGGCAAGATCACCGTTGCCGGATACAAGGCCACTACAGCCAGCGCCAAGGTTACTGCCAAGCTCAACAAGGAAGCCCTGAAAGAGCTTGGCAAGATGCATGTCGACATGGTCTCGCCCGCGATCCAGAAAGGCGCGCAAAGCGCCGCTCAAAACTCGATGAAGGTCGTCTCGGCAGCGGGCGTTCTAGTTGACAGTTTCTACAACATGACAAGCCCGTCCTTCTGGGCAAAGACCATTGTCAAAGCCGATGAAAACGGCATGTTGCGAAAGATCGGATCGGGCAAGTTCGGCGAAGGCTGGGACGCCTGGTCAAAAGCCGTGACATGGGATCCGATGGACGAGTTCGATGCGGCCAATCGGCAGTTGACGGCCCAGTCGGCCAAAATTGCCAAAGCGCAAGCCTGCGGCATCGAGAACCGCAAGGCGCTCATCGACGCCTTGAAGAAAATCGAGGCGCAATAGCGGCGACCCGTTCAGCGTCACAGCTCGGGACATACCGCTATTCCCACCTTAGCGCGTTGCGGGCGGCCCCTGCTTTCCTCGTCTTTGACAGAGCCTCGGATTATCCCAGGTAGTCGCGCAGTGCCGCTTCGGTTCCCTGCTGCCAGATCATCGTCAACCAACGTCCAAAGGCTTCGGCAAAGCGTGTGTTGGCGGCCAGGTCGCCATACATCGTCTTTTGCGCCAACCACGCCGCAGGATCGTTGCGCGCGGCCTTGGCGGCGGCGGTCAGGTCACTCCAGATCGGATCGTTGGGCTCGATGATGCTGCCATCCTCGCGGGTGCCCTCGCACATGCGCGCCCACAACGCCTCGGTCAGGGCCAGCCCCTCGATCGGGGTACCGGCGGCCAGCGCTTCGCGCAGCACCGGCAGGATGAACCCGGTGTGGCGCGACGAGCCGTCGAAGGCGACGCGGCGCACCGTGTCGACGATCTTGGGGTTCGAGAAGCGCCGGTCGATCAGGTCGACATAGGCGTCAGGCGTCATGCCGGGCACGGCATGAACATGCGGCACCACCTCGTCGCGCGCCACCTTGCGGAACAACGCGCCGATCAGCGGATGCGACATGCATTCGGAAATCGTGGCAACCGACAGGATCTCGCCGGGATCGGAGATCACCTGGTGGCCGCCGTTCAGAATGCGGATCTTCATCGCCTCGTAAGAGTGCACATCGTCGGTGATGGTCGCGCCGACCTTTTCCCAGGCCGGGCGGCCCGCGCAGAACTTGTCCTCGATCACCCATTGGCGGAAATTTTCATGCGTCACCGGCGCGGCATCGTCGATGCCGAATTCCTTGACCAGCGCCAGCTCCTTGGGGCCGGTGGCGGGAACGATGCAATCGACCATCGCATTCGGGAAGGTGCAGTGCGTGTCGATCCAGTCGGCCAGCGACGGATCGGACAAGCGCGCAAGCGACACAACGGTCTGGCGCAGGATTGCGCCGTTGCCTTGAAGGTTGTCGCAGCTCTGGCCGGTGAACGGGCCGGCGCCGATTTCGCGGCGGCGGCGCAGCGCCTCCACCATCGCGCCGAAGGCGGTGCGCGGCGTGCCCGGGTTGGCGGCATCGTGCACGATGTCGGGATGGGCCGCGTCAAAGCCCTTGGTCACCGGATCGGTGTAGTAGCCGCCTTCGGTGACTGTCAGCGCCACGATACGGATCGCCGGATCGGCCATCTGCGCGATCAGCGCGGCGTTGCCCTCCTCGATCGGCACATATCCGATCATCGAGCCGACCACCTCGGCAGAGGTGCCCGACGGATCGAGCTCGATCAGCGTGGTCATGTAATCCTGTGCCGCCAGGCGCTGGCGCATGGCCTCGTCATAGCTGCGAACGCCCGCGCCGATGATCGCCCAGTCAAGAGCCTCACCTTGCTGCATCAGCCGGTGCAGGTACCACGACTGGTGCGCGCGATGAAAGTTGCCCAGACCGATATGCACGATCCCGGGGGTCAGCGAAGCCCGGTCATAGACCGGGCGCGCAACCGACGACGGCAGCTCGGACAGCGTTGAATTGCCCAGTTTGATCATCGTGTCTTTCCCATCGCTGTCTTGCCGCGCGGCGTGCCCCGCCCCGCGCGGTCTGAGGTTGTATCGACCGCGGCGCGGTCAGCTCATCCACTGGCCGCCGTCGACGTTGTAAGTCTGCGCGACGATATACTCGGCCTCGTCGCTGGCCAGGAAGATCGCCATGCCGGTCAGGTCCTCGGCCCGGCCCATGCGCCCATAGGGCACGGCCTCGCCGACTTCCTTCTTCTTCTGTCCCGGCGCCTTGCCTTCGTACTTGGCGAAGAAGGCGTCAACCCCGTCCCAGTGCTCTCCGTCGACCACGCCGGGCGCAATCGCGTTCACGTTGATTCCGTGGGCAATCAGGTTCAGCCCGGCAGACTGGGTCAGGCTGATCACCGCGGCCTTGGTGGCGCAGTAGACCGCCACCAGCGACTCTCCGCGCCGTCCGGCCTGGCTGGCCATGTTGATGATCCGGCCGCGAATGCCGCGTTCGATCATGTGCCGGGCCACTGCCTGCATGGTGAACAGCGTACCGGCGACGTTGATGTCGAACACGCGCTGGTAATCGGCGCGGGTGATCTCGACCAGCGGCGCCGCGGTGAACAGCGCCGCGTTGTTGATCAGGATGTCGATCTGGCCCAGGCGCTCGGCGGTTTCGGCCACGGCGGCGTCGATGCTGGCCTGGTCAGTCACGTCCATGCTGACCGCGATCGCCGCGTCGCCAATCGCCGCGGCGCTTTCGCGCGCACGGTCGATGTTGATATCGGCGATGGCCACCCGGGCGCCCTCGGCCACATAGGCCTTGGCAAAGGCGAGCCCGATCCCCCGGGCCGCGCCGGTGATCAGCGCCGTTTTCCCTGCAAGCCGTTTCATGCGATGCGCAGCCCCTTGGCGTCAAACCGGTGGATCTGGCTGGGATCCGGTGTCAGGTGGATGGTATTGCCATAGCGGAAGTCGACCTCGCCGCCCGCGCGCACGGTCAACGGCTCGGGAAAGCCTTCGACCGTGACGTGGAAGAAAGTGTCAGAGCCGAGATGCTCAGACACGCCGACGCGCCCCTTCCAGGTTCCAGCGCTGTCCGACACCGCGATATGCTCGGGCCGGATGCCGATGGTCTTGGCGCCGTGGCTGGCGGCCTCGGGCCCTTCGATGAAGTTCATCCTGGGGCTGCCGATGAAGCCGGCAACGAACTTGTTGCGCGGGTTGCGGTACAGTTCAAGCGGGCTGCCCACCTGCTCGATCACGCCGGCATGCAGCACCACGATCTTGTCGGCCATGGTCATGGCTTCGACTTGGTCGTGGGTGACGTAGATCATCGTGGTGGCCAGGCGCTTGTGCAGTTCCGAGATCTCCAGCCGCATGCCCACCCGCAGCGCCGCGTCGAGGTTCGACAGCGGTTCGTCGAACAGGAAAGCCGCCGGTTCGCGCACGATGGCCCGCCCGATGGCGACGCGCTGGCGCTGGCCGCCAGACAGCTGGCCCGGACGCCGGTCCAGGTAGGCGGTCAGGTTCAGGGCCTTGGCCGCCTCCTCGATGCGCCGGTCCTGTTCGGCCTGCGGGATGCCCGCCATCTTCATCGGGAACGCGATGTTCTTGCGCACCGACATGTGCGGATAAAGCGCGTAGGACTGGAACACCATTGCCAGGCCGCGCTTGGCCGGCGGGATGTTGGTCGCGTCCTGCCCGTCGATCCGGATTTGGCCCGAGCTGATGTCCTCAAGCCCGGCGATCAGCCGCAGCAGTGTGGACTTGCCGCAGCCCGAGGGGCCGACGAAAACCACGAACTCTCCATCCTCGATGGTCAGGTCCAGCGGCGGGATGACATTCACCTCGCCGAAGTTCTTGGTCACCTTGTCCAGGGTGATACGTCCCATTGTCCCCTCCTCCTCACTTCACCGCGCCGAAGGTCAGGCCGCGGACGAGTTGTTTCTGGCTGAACCAGCCCATGATCAGGATCGGCGCGATGGCCATGACGGATGCCGCGCTGAGTTTTGCGTAGAACAGCCCCTCCGGAGAGGAATAGCTGGCGATGAAGGCCGTCAGCGGGCCTGCCTTGGCCGCGGTCAGGTTCAGCGTCCAGAACGCCTCGTTCCAGGCCAGGATCACGTTCAGCAGGATGGTCGAGGCAATCCCCGGCACCGCCATCGGCGTCAGCACATAGAGGATTTCCTCGCGCAGGGATGCTCCGTCCATCCGCGCGGCTTCGAGGATCTCGCCCGGGATTTCCTTGAAGTAGGTGTACAGCATCCAGACGATGATCGGCAGGTTGATCAGCATCAGCACGACCACCAGCCCGATCCGCGTATCCAGCAGGCCCATCTTGATGAAGAGCAGGTAGATCGGGTACAGCACGCCCACCGCGGGCAGCATCTTGGTCGACAGCATCCNNCCACATCAGGATGTCCTTGGTCCGCGCCGACGGGACAAAGGCCATCGACCAGGCGGCGGGCACGGCGATGATGATGCCGAACAGGGTGGAACCGCCCGCGATGATGACGGAATTCCAAAGGAAGCGCATGTAGTTCGACCGCTCCTGCACCACCGCGTAATTCTCCAGCGTCCAGTCGAAGAACAGGAAGACGGGGGGCGAGGCGATGGCGTCGGCCTCGGTCTTGAAGCTGGTGAGGATGGTCCAGAGGATCGGGAAGAAGATCAGCAGCCCGATCGCCCAGGCGAAGACGGTGTTGACGACCTTGCGTTGCGGCGTGACGGCGCGGGCCATGGAACCCTCCTCAGGCGTCGAGGTTCTTGCCGACGATGCGCATCAGGAAGATCGCAACGATATTGGCAAGGATGATGGCATAGACCCCTCCGGCAGACCCGAGGCCGACGTTCTGGCTTTCCAGCACCCGCTGGAAGATCAGGTAGGTCAGCGTGCGGGTGCCGAAGCTGCCTTGGGTGGTCACGAATATCTCGGCGAAAACCGACAGCAGGAAGATGGTCTGGATCAGGATCACGATGGTGATCGCGCGGCCCAGGTGCGGCAGCACGATATACCAGAAGCGTTTCAGGTGCGGCGCCCCGTCCATCTCCGCCGCCTCGATCTGCTCACTGTCCAGCGACTGGATCGCGGTCAGCAGGATCAGCGTGGCGAAGGGCAGCCACTGCCAGGACACGATCAGGATGATCGACGGCAGCGAGGCCTGGCTCAACCACTGCACCGGCTCGGCCCCGAAGAATTTCCACAGGTGCGCGAACAGCCCGTTCACCGGGTCCATCAGCATGTTCTTCCACACCAGCGCCGACACCGTCGGCATCACGAAGAACGGCGCGATCACCAGGATCCGCACGATCCCCTGCCCCCACATCGGCTGGTCCAGCAGGATCGCCAGCAGCACCCCGAGGCAGACCGTGATCACCAGCACCCCCGCGACGATGATCAGCGTCGCCAGGACGGACGGCCAGAACGCTGACGAGGTGACGAAGCGGACGTAATTCTCGAACCCCACGAAGCCCAGGTCGCCGCCCCGCATCGGCAGATACTGCCGGAACGAGAACCAGAGCGTCATGATCAGCGGCACCAGCATCCAGCCCAGCAGCAGGACGACGGCAGGCGCCATCATCACGCGGGCGGCGGTGCGGGAATGTCGGGTGGCCATCGGGCGCTCCCTAGAATGGCAGGCAGGGAGAGAGGGGGCGACGCGAAGGCCGCCCCCCGACAGGCGGGGATCAGTATCCCGCCGCTTCCATCGCGTCCTTGGTCAGCGCCTGCGCCTTCTCAAGGGCTTCATCGGCGGTCTGCTGACCCGCCAGCGCGGCCGAGAACTCCTGCCCGACCTCGGTTGCAATGCCCG
Organism: Roseivivax sp.; assembly: GCA_020441125.1. Taxonomy (GTDB): domain Bacteria; phylum Pseudomonadota; class Alphaproteobacteria; order Rhodobacterales; family Rhodobacteraceae; genus Mesobacterium_A. The sequence continues at coordinate 388 of JAGRMT010000279.1, read as the reverse complement.
CGAACTCGGGGATCGCCACGAACTGCACGCCGACGTAAGGAACCGGATCGACCGACGGCTTCAGCGGATCGGCCGAATTGATCGAGTCCAGCGTCATCTTCGCGAACGGCACGTCCTTGTAGTTCGGGTTCTCATAGAGCGACGTCCGCGCCCCCGGAGGCACGTTGGCCCAACCCTCTTTCGAGGCCACCAGCTCGATATACTCCTTCGAGGTCGCCCACTTGATGAACTCCTTCGCGGCCGCCTCGTTGTCCGTCCCCGCCGGGATGCCCAGCGCCCAGGCCCAGAGCCAGTTGCCCCGCTTGCCCTTGCCGGTGTCCGGCGCCAGCGCGAAGCCGACCTTGTCGGCCACGGTCGAATCCTTCGGGTTGGTCACGAAGGACGCCGC
>JAGRMT010000278.1 GCA_020441125.1 Roseivivax sp. | reverse complement strand
TCGCGGCGCATGTTCTCGATCAGCACGCCCATCTGCAATTCGCCGCGGCCAGATACTTCGAAAGCCTCGCCGCCGGGGGTGTCCTTGATCTTGATCGCAACGTTGGACTCGGCCTCTTTCATCAACCGGTCGCGGATGACGCGCGACTGCACCTTCTTGCCGTCACGGCCAGCCAGCGGCGAGTCGTTGATGCCAAAGGTCACGGTGATGGTCGGCGGGTCGATCGGCTGGGCGTCCAGCGGCTTGTCCACGGCCAGCGCGCAGATGGTGTCGGCGACGGTCGCCTTGGCCATGCCGGCAATCGACACGATGTCGCCGGCGACGGCTTCCTCGATGTCCTGCTGCGCCAGACCGCGGAAGGCGCGGATCTTGGTGACGCGGAACTGTTCGATCTTCTGGCCATGGCGCGTCAGCGCCTGCACCGTTGCGCCGACCTTCAGTTTGCCGGACTCGACCCGGCCGGTCAGGATGCGGCCGACGAAGGGATCGCTGGACAGCGTCGTGGCCAGCATCGAGAAATCCTCGTTCTGGTGCTTCAGCTGGCGCGGGGCAGGGACGTGGTTCACGATCAGCTTGAACAATGCCGACAGGTCCTTGCGCGGACCATCCAGCGTGGCATCGGCCCAGCCGGAGCGGCCCGAGGCGTACATGTGCGGGAAGTCCAGCTGATCCTCGTCGGCATCGAGGTTGGCGAAAAGGTCAAAGCATTCGTCCAGCGCACGATCCGGCTCGGCGTCCGGCTTGTCGACCTTGTTCAGCACAACGATCGGGCGCAGCCCGAGCGCCAGCGCCTTGGCGGTCACGAACTTGGTCTGCGGCATCGGGCCTTCGGCCGCGTCCACCAGCAGAACCACGCCATCGACCATGCTCAGGATGCGCTCCACCTCGCCACCGAAATCGGCGTGGCCGGGGGTGTCGACGATATTGATTCGCGTGCCTTTCCATTCGACGCTGGTGCACTTCGCCAGGATGGTGATCCCGCGCTCGCGTTCCAGGTCATTGCTGTCCATGGCACGTTCGGCCACCGCCTGATTTTCGCGGAAGGCGCCGGACTGCTTCAGCAGCTCGTCAACCAGCGTCGTCTTGCCGTGGTCGACGTGGGCAATGATGGCAATGTTTCTAAGGTCCATGAGCTTTCCGCGCGGTGTTCTGTGTGTCGCCGTGTCGCCTAACGGCAAAGCGGCAGAAAGGCCAGAGCAGACCTGATCGTGCAAGTGGGGAAAATGACGCAGTGCAGCATTTTCCCGCCGCCAGCGGGAACCCGCTGCAAGAAATCGTCCGGCAAGCGGCAATCCGCATCATCAAGAAACCGTGAGGGATCAATCTCTTCCGGTTCGACGTTCAACGTTTATCTGACGGCCGTGGCAGCCAAGGCGCCGCCACGACAGAGCAGTGATCCTGACAAGGACAATAGGAGAAATCTGATGAAAACCCTGATGACCGCAAGCGCCATCCTCGTATCCGCAGCCGCCGCACAGGCCGGTAGCCTGGCCGAGCCCGTGGTGGAACCGGCGCCCACGGGCGGCGATTGGACAGGCGGCTATGCCGGCCTCAGCTTCGGCGCGATCCAGTCCGAACTGGGCGGTACAGACGACAACGGCCAGAGCTACGGCGCCTTTGCCGGCTATGACTATGATTTCGGGCGATTTGTTCTGGGGGGCGAGCTGGACTACCAGGCCGCGAACGATCTGAGTGTTGGCGGTGTCGATATCGACGACATGACGCGCATCAAGCTGCGTGGCGGATATGACCTGGGCCAGACGTTGATCTATGCAACGCTGGGCGCCGAGCGCGCCTCGACCAGCCTGGGCGATGCCGACGGCGGCGTGGCCGGTCTGGGTCTGGATTACAAGGTAACCGAACGCATGACGGTGGGGGCCGAATACCTGGCGCACCGCTGGACCGACATTGGCGGCACCGGGGTGGATGCCAACGCCGACACGTTGTCGTTGCGCGGGGCATTCCGGTTCTGATTCACTGTGCGGCGCCTGGATATCCGGGCGCCGCAACCAGCCTGCG
>JAGRMT010000277.1 GCA_020441125.1 Roseivivax sp. | reverse complement strand
GACGCGCTGGAATTCGTGCGCGGCAAGCGCGAGGTGCTGGTGGTCGAGGAAAAGCGCGGCATCATCGAAGGGCAGTTGAAGGAATATTTCTACGACTGGCCCGGCCACAAGCCGCAGAAGATGGTGGGCAAGCACCGTGCGGCGGGCGATCCCTTGCTGCCGTGGACGGGCGAGCTGACGCCGCTGGCCCTGGTTCCGGTGCTGGCCGAGCGGCTGAACCGCTTCTTCCCAGAGGCCAACCTGCCCGCCCGCGCCGCCGCGTTGACCGAAGATCCCGCGCCGGTTCTGTCGCTGCCCGGCGCCACCCGCACGCCCTATTTCTGCTCTGGCTGCCCGCACAACACCTCGACCCGCGTACCCGAAGGATCACAGGCGCGCTCGGGCATCGGCTGCCATGTGATGGCGGGGTGGATGGGCCGGAACACCGGCGGCTTTGCCCAGATGGGTGGCGAAGGCGTGCCCTGGGTCGCCGCCGCGCGCCATCTTGGCAACCGGCACATCTTTCAGAACCTGGGCGAAGGCACCTGGTACCATTCCGGTTCGCTGGCGATCCGCCAGGCGGTGGCCGCAGGCACCAACATCACCTACAAGATCCTGTATAACGATGCCGTCGCCATGACCGGCGGTCAGCCGGTGGACGGGCCGGTCAGCGTCTCGGGCATCGCGCAGACCTGCCGGGCCGAAGGGATCGAGCGCATCGCGCTTGTCTCGGACGATATCGCCAAGTTCGACCGGGCGGATTTTCCGCCGCGTACCAGCTTTCACCCCCGCTCCGAAATGGACGCGGTTCAGCGCGAGCTGCGCACGGTCGAGGGGGTCTCGATCCTGATCTACGAACAGACCTGCGCCACTGAAAAGCGCCGCCACCGCAAGCGCGGCACACTGCAAGACCCGCCCCGTTTCGCCTGGATCAACGACCTGGTCTGCGAGGGCTGCGGCGATTGTTCGGCTGCCAGCAACTGCCTCAGCGTCGAACCGCTGGACACCCCGCTGGGCCGCAAGCGGCGCATCAACCTGTCCAGCTGCAACAAGGATTTCTCGTGCCAGGACGGGTTCTGCCCCAGCTTCGTCACCGTCGAGGACGCCCGCCGGCGCAAGCGCGACGGCGCCGGGCTGGACCTGCCTGCGTTGGCTGCGGCGCTGCCGCACCCAGCCCTGCCAGCACTGGACGCGCCGTATGACCTGCTGGTCGCCGGGGTTGGCGGCACCGGCATCGTGACCTTGGGCGCGCTGGTTACCATGGCCGCGCATCTTGAGGGCAAGGGCGCCAGCGTGCTGGATTTCACCGGCTTTGCCCAGAAATTCGGAACCGTGCTGGGTTATGTCCGGCTGGCCGCACACCCGGAGGCGATCCACCAGGTGCGGATCGAGCGGCGCGCGGCGCGCGCGGTGGTTGGGGCCGACGCGGTGGTGCTGTCCTCGCCCAAAGCCTCGGTACACCTGGCGCCGGGCACCGCAGTTGTGTTGAACCGGGCCGAGATGCCCACCGGCGACATCGTGCTGCGCCGCGACGCCGATCTGCGCATAGCCGAGCGCGAGGCGATGATCCGGCGCACCGTGGGCGACGCGCATGTGCGCGCTTTCGATGCCAACCGACTGTCCGAACAGGTGATGGGTGACGCGGTCTATGCCAACATCATCCTGCTGGGCGCGGCCTGGCAACAGGGGCTGATCCCGGTAGGCGCTGCCGCGATGGACGAAGCGATCGCGCTGAACGGCGTGTCGGTCGAGCGTAACCGCGCCGCTTTTGCCCTGGGTCGGCTGGTGGCCGCCGACGATCCGTCGGTCGCCGGCTTCCTGGCCACCGAAACGCCCAAAGCCGAGACACTGGAACAGACCATCGCCCGGCGGGTGGACTATCTGACCGGCTATCACAACGCCCGCTACGCCCGGCGCTATGCCAAGCGTCTTGAGGCGTTCCGCGCCGCCCTGCCCCCGGCCGAGGCCGAAGCGATGACAGCCCTGGCGGCCCGCGCCCTGTTCAAGCTGATGGCAATCAAGGACGAATACGAAGTTGCCCGGCTGATGACCGCCCCAGCCTTCGCTGCCGAACTGGCTGAACGGTTCGAAGGCGATTTCAGCGTCACCTACCACATGGCGCCGCCGCTGTTGCCACTGGGCCGCGACGGGCGCGGCCGGCCGAAAAAGCGCGCTTTTGGTCCCTGGATGACTCCGGTTCTGCGCGGGCTGGCAGGGATGAAACGGCTGCGGTTCACCCCGCTTGACCCTTTTGCGCTAAGCCATGACCGGCGGATGGACCGCGCCCTGCTGCGCTGGTTCGAAGCCGTGCTGGACCGGATCGCCGCCGATCATGCCGCCATCGGTGCGGACACGGCCCGCGCCGTACTGGCCGCCCCGATGGAGATCCGCGGCTATGGCCCGGTGCGAGAGGCCGCCGCCCAGGCCGTTCTGGCGCAGGTTCAGGCACTGTGGCCCCAGGCCCCGATGCCGCGCTGGAAACCTGCCATCGCCAGCAGCGCCGCCCCCGCCGCGGTGTCTTGAAACCGGGCCGTGGCCTGTGGCCACGGCAATTGCGCCGCGCGCAGTGCCATCCAGCCCGGATTGTGCCGCCCGCCACCCTGGGCAATCAGCCGCCGCGGCTCTGGCGCGCCAAGCGCCGCCAGCGTCCGGTAGCCGCGCCGCTCCACCGCCACCAGCGCCTCCAGCAGGCCCTGAAGAAATACCACGTCCGATGCCGGCCTTGGCCCGGTCACCGGGCTGAGTTCGGGATCGGCAATGGGAAACCGCTCGCCCGGCCTGGTCAGCGGCACGTAGCCCAGCCCGGTCGGCCGCTGCGGGTCCACCTGCCCGCCCAGCCGCGCCGCCTCGTCATCGGTGAAGAACTGGCGGAGCACCGCGCCGCCGGCATTCGACGCCCCGCCCACCAGCCAGCGCCCCAGCAACCGATGCGAATAGACCCCGTGCTTGGCAGAAGTGACCGGCACATCCGACAGCACTTTCAGCACCAGCGTGCTGCCCAGTATCGTGACGGCGTCTCCCGTTTGCGCCAGCCCCGCCGCCAGCGCCGCGGCGCAGCCATCGGTGGTGCCCGCATGCAGCATGGCCCCGGCCACCGGCCCTGCACCGGCCCGCGCCAGCGATGCGCCGGGCTGGGCCAGATCGGGCAGCACGGCCGCAAGGCCCAGCGCCCGAACCGGGCCAGACCAGCAAGCCGCCAGCGGATCGGCTCCGGCCTTCAGCGCACTGTTCAGATCGGCCGGCACGGGATGGCCGGCAAGATGGCCCAGGATCCAGTCAGGCTCGAACGCCAGCCGCACCACCCCGGGGCGCGCCAGCGCCTCAAGCGCGCGCGCCGCCACCGGTCCTGCGCCCACCGCCGCCGCGCGTGCCTGTGCCGGCGCTGCGGCCGTATCGCTGTAAAGGCTGATTGGACCCACCGCGCCGCCATGCGCGTCAAGCGCCAGCAGCGTGCCCGAAGTCCCCGCCACGCACAGCCGCGAAACCGGCCCGCCGCAACCGCGCACCGCCGCTTCCAGCACCGCCAGAACCGCGGCCAGCACCGCGTTGGGGTCATTCCGATCCGCCGCCGTTATGGCGCGATCGGCCGCGGCCCGGATGCCGCCCGCCGGGTCCAGCACCACCGCCCGCACCCCCGAGGTGCCCAGATCAAGCCCGAGGGTCAGCCCCGGATCAGCCATCCAGCGCCGCCGCCAGCATGGGCGGCAGGTTGACGCGCGTCAGATCGGGCACGACCCAGCGCGCCCCGGCAAAATCCTCGTCCGCAGTATAGGCCGAGGGGGTGACCAGCACCTCCAGCCCCGCCGCCCGGGCCGAATTCAGCCCGTTACGGCTGTCTTCGAACGCCAGCGCCGCACCCGCCGGCAGGCCCAAGCGCGCGAGCGCCAGCAGGAACACGTCCGGCGCCGGCTTCTTGGCGGCGACCTGGTCCCCCGCCGCGATAACATCGAAAACGTCATCCGCCGCTCTGCCCCAGCAGGCGCGGGTCAGTGCCTCGACATTGGGCAGGTTCGTGGTGGTTGCGACAGCCAGCTTCAGACCGGCCGCCCGCGCTGACGCCACCAGCTCCGCCACACCGGGCCGCAGCGCCAGGTCGCCCCGCGCCAGGATTTCGCCATAGCGCGCAGTCTTGGCCCGGTGCAACGCCGCGATATCGGTGTCGCTCGGGCCAGATCCGACCTCTGACCGATACCGCGCCATACGTTCCTTGCCGCCCGTTGTCTTCAGCAGCCAGGCATAGTCGTCCCGCGTCCAGTGCCAAGCCAGACCGGCCTCGGCGAAGATCTCGTTGAAAGCCTGCCGGTGCGCTTCTTCGGTCTCGGCCAACGTGCCGTCGACATCGAAGATCAGCGCCCGCAGGCTCATCGCGCCAGCAGCCGCGCCACGCCGCCCGGCAGCTCTGTGAAAGAGGCAAAGGCTATGTCATGCGGCATCTCGGCCACCGGCGACTTGCGATATCCCTCGGTGAACAACAGGAACGGCGCGCCTGCGCGCTGTGCCGTCTCGGCATCCACCTCGCTGTCGCCGACATAAAGCGCCGGACCAGCGCCCAACGCCTCGAACGCGGCATGCAGCGGCGCCGGATCGGGCTTGTGAACCGGCAGGCTGTCGCCGCCGAACACCGCGCCAAAGAACCGGTCGAGCCCGAGATGCGCCAGCACGGCGCGAGTCGGGCGCAGTGGCTTGTTGGTGCAGATACCCAGCCCGTGCCCCTCGGCCGCCAGCGCCTCCAGCGCCTCGACCACGCCGGGATAGATCACCGTCAGGCCCACGAAGGTTTCATAGCGCCGGGTGAACTCGGCATGAAGCCGCGCCTGCTCGCTGTCCGGTACGCCCCGCGCCGCGCGCATCCGCGCCACGAAGACCGCCGCCCCGTTGCCGATGAAGCTGCGCGCCTCGTCCAGCGTCAGCGGCGGCAGCCCCTCGTCGGCCAGGATGCCGTTGGCACCGGCATGGATATCCGGCGCGCTGTCGATCAGCGTGCCGTCCAGGTCAAAGACAATCCGCGCCATCAGGCCGCCTTCCACTTGATCGAACAGCCCATCGAGGCAACCTGCTCGCGCGGACCCTGCCCGGTCCGGGCCACCTGCGCCATAGCCTCGAACAGCTCGCGCCGCACGTCCGGCCCCGCCGGCTGACGACCCGAGGCGTCAATCCGCCCGCGGTATTGCAGGCCCAGCCCGGCGTCGAAGCCAAAGAAATCCGGCGTGCAGGCGGCGCCATACGCCCGCGCGACCGACTGGTCGGCATCGTGCAGGTAAGGGAAGGGAAAGCCGCGCTCGGCCGCCAGCGCCACCATGTTGTCGAAACTGTCCGCCGGGTAGGCCGCCGCGTCGTTCGAACAGATCGCCGCCACGCCGATGCCCAGCGCCTGCAGATCGCGCGCATCGCGCACGATCCGGTCCAGCACCGCCAGCACATAGGGGCAATGGTTGCAGATGAACATCACCAGCGTGCCCTTGGGCCCAGCCACATCGGTCAGCCGGTAAACACGCCCGTCGGTGCCGGGCAGCGCGAAATCCGGCGCCGCCCAGCCGAAATCGCACACGGGGGGAGAAACCGCCATCTCAGGCCGCCGTCCGTGCACCGGTTGCAGCGGCCCGGATCGCCCGGATGTTGGCGCCATAGACGTCCGGGTTGTCCACCGACCCGCCCTTGAACACGGCCGAACCGGCCACCAGCACGTCCGCCCCCGCCGCCACGACCAGCGGCGCGGTTTCGGGCGTGATGCCGCCGTCGATCTGGATGTGGATCGGCCGGTCGCCGATCATCGCGCGGACCTTGCGCGTCTTCTCGACGCCGGAATGAATGAACTTCTGCCCGCCAAAGCCGGGGTTCACGGTCATGATCAGCACCATGTCGCACAGGTCCAGCACGTCGGCCACCGCCTCGGCCGGGGTGCCGGGGTTCAGCACCACGCCCGCCTTGACACCCTGCGCACGGATCGCCTGCAGCGTGCGGTGGATATGCGGGCCCGCCTCGATATGGGCGGTGATCATGTCGGCGCCCGCCTCGGCATAGGCCTCGATATAGGGGTCCACCGGCGCGATCATCAGGTGCACGTCCATGAAGGTTTTCACATGCGGGCGGAACGCCTTCACCGCGGGCGGGCCGAAGGTCAGGTTGGGCACGAAATGCCCATCCATCACGTCGACATGCACCCAGTCGGCGCCCTGCGCCTCGATGGCGCGGATCTCGGCGCCGAAATTGGCGAAATCGGCAGACAGGATCGACGGGGCGATCTTGATGGAACGGTCGAACGTCATGTCACACGGACTCCTTCTTGGGCATCGGTCGGTCCACGTCCAGCCCGCCGCGAAACACGCGGCTGGCGCGGATGTCGCTTTCCGCAATAGTCGACAAGGCGCGCGCGTCCAAGGGGCCTTTCGCCTCCGAGAAAAGCCGGTTGGCCTGGCGCAGCCGCGCCCGGTCCAGCGCGTTGCGGATCGAGCGGGCATTGGCGAAATGCGGCTGCCCCCTGCGCAGGCCGATATACTCAGCCATCGCCCGGTCCGCCGCCGCGTCCATCTCGTAATTCTGCGCGCCCAGCATCGAGCGCGCGATGCGCAGCAACTCGTCGTCGGAATAGTCGGGAAACTCGATATGATGCGCAATGCGCGAGCGGAACCCCGGGTTGGCGGCAAAGAACCGGTCCATCCGGTCGGCATAGCCGGCCATGATCACCACCAGGTCGTCGCGGTTGTTCTCCATCACCT
>JAGRMT010000050.1:34984-48489 GCA_020441125.1 Roseivivax sp. | reverse complement strand
CCCCTTTCGCTGCCGCCTGCGGGCAGTGTAGCGCCAAACAGGGTCCGCGTCGCCTGCCCCGGGGGGCAGGCCCGTCACGCGGCGGCAGCGGCCCCGCGCGGCGCCGGGGCGCGGCGCGCCGTCCGGCGGCGCAGCACCGCGTGCAAGGTGACCGCGCCGATCACGGCAGCCCCGGCAAGCTGGCACGCCAGCTTGATCGCCAGCAACCCGCCGATCGCGTCGGCGCCCAGCGCCGCCATCAGCGCCAGCTGCACCAGCGCACCCGCCAGAACCAGCACGATGCCGGTCCGGTTGCCCAGCGCCGCCAGGAAGGTCGCGCACAGGTAGCTGAAGGTAAAGGCCACGGCGGCGGCCACGGCCATGATCAGCACCGGCGCGGCGTCCAGGTAGGCCGGCCCGACCAATACCCCGATCAGCAGACCGGGCATCACGCTGGCCAGCGCCAAAAGCACCAGGCTGACCGCGCCGAACAGCGCCGCCACGGGCAGCGCCGCAGACAGCGCGTCCTTGCCGGTGCGGGCAGCGATGACCACGCCGGGCAGCAGCACCGAAGCCAGCGCCACGCAGGCAAAGAACTGGATGCGCTGCACCAGCGACAGTGCCGCCAGCTTGCCCGCCTCGGCTGCCGGCAACAGCGCGCTGGCAAGGAAGATGTCTCCGTCCAGGGCCATCACCTGCGCCACCTGCAACAGCGCGAAGGGCAAGGCGCCCAGGATCAGAATGCGCAGCATCGGGCGGGCCGCGGCCCGGTCCGCTGCGGGCGTCGGCAGCAGCCCGGCCAGAGCCGCCCAGCCGGCCGCGATGGACAGGCTGATCGCCAGCACCACGCCGCCGATCCCCAGCCCGGCCTGCCATGCGACAAGCGCACCGCCCAGCCGAACCGCCATCTCCACATTGGCAGAGAGTGCGATCCGGCCTGCGTTCATCCGCCCATAGGCCACGCCGCGCAGCAGGCTGAGCGAAGCGCCGAAAGGCAGCGCCGCCAGCAGCAGTGCCAGCAACGGCGCCGGAGCAAAGAGCCGCGCGCCAACCGTCTGGGCCAGCAAAAGACCCGCCGCGAGTGAGACGACGGGAAAGACCAACCAGCTTAACAGGGAACGGTTGACGCGCGACAGGGCCCGCTCGGTGCCATCATCCCCAGCCGCCGCGACCGTCTGGCTGACGGCCGACTGGACGGCTCCAAGAACACCCAGCAGGGCCAGCTTGATCGTCAACAACAGTGCCAGAAGGCCGAACAGCTCGGGTCCCATCAGGCGGCTGAACACCATGTTGAAGGCAAGGTTGCCCAGGTTGACGAAATTCGAGGCGGCAAAGACGATGACCGCGGGCGTCAGTGCCAGGGCGATCACCCGGCGCATTGCGCCGGCGTTGCGGGACGCGCGCGCCATCATGCGGCCTTGCGCACCGGAGCCACGATGGGCAGCAGCGCGACCGGCGCTGCGGCAACGGCGGGGCGGGCCAGCCGGGTCCGTGCGATCAACCGCAGCATGGTGATGCCGCTGCGCAGGATGGCGCGGGCGGAAACCTTGGAACCAGCCACCTCGGTCCACTCGGCCAGCGGCTGTTCGTAGAAGGCATGGCGCCGGTCGGCCATCTGCGCAGACAGCCGGGTGAACAGCTCGACATCGAACAGCCAGCCCGCGGTGAACGGCTGGGCCAGCGCGTTGCGCAGCAGCGGCGTGTTGCGCAGCAGCTTGGCTCCGCATTGCGTGTCGCCGATGGGCAGGCGCACCGCCTGCCGCGCCAGCGCGGCGCACAGCCGCGACACCGCGCGCCGGGCGAAGGTCCGTTCGATCCGGTGTCCCAGCAGCATCCGCCGTGCGCCAAACACCACCTGCACCTCGGCAAAGCGCGCCATCACCTGGGTGAAATCACCGATCGCCGACAGCGGCGTCGCCAGATCGGCGTCCCAGTATCCAACCTGCGCTGCGCCCATCTCTACCGACGTCAGCAGTCCCTGCCGCACCGCCTCGGCCTTGCCGCCGTTACGCTCCAGGTCAACCACCGTCACCCGCGCCGGGGCCGCCGCGCGCAGGCTGTGCAGCCGCTCCAGCGTGCCGTCCTTGCTGCCGTCATTGACGAAGACAAAGCACACGTCGCCGGTCGCCAGGAAGGCGCGGAACGCCTCAGTGTCCAGCCGCGCCTCTTCGTTGTAGCAAGGCACCACAATGCAGGTTTCGGGTCCGCCCATGCGGGGCGCCGAAAAGGCCGAAACATTGCGGAAAGAGGTCGGGATCGCGTTCATTGCTGCACCTTCGTTGAGCTTGCGCCCATGTGCCACAACCCCTGTCAGCCGTCTTGCGCACGCCGGAATAGGACGCGCGGCCAAAGGGATACACGGTTACCAATTCGTTAATCCGTCCATCCGAAAGGCGACACGCCGTGCCCGGAAGACGATGCGTGTCGCACCAAAGAACAAGGGGCTATCCTTTCGGATAGCCCCTTGCCGGGTGTCAGGCGGTAGCTTCGCGTCCGCGTGGTGGTGGCATTGACACCCTGGTCAAACGTTCGACATGGAAAGCCGCGATGGCAGACAGCGGAATATCCAGCGATGCCGCCCGGTTGCCCTCTGCCAGCGCTTGCGCGCGAGCCGTGTCGGACAGGATCGCCGCCAGCGCGCGGGCCATGTCCTCGGCATCGTTGGGCTGATAATTCACCCCGTTCAGCCCCTCGTCGCGGCTGACATCGACGAAATCGCCGATATGCGGGAACACCGGAACCGCACCATAGCTGGCGGTCTGGTGCAACACGCCGGAACTGCCGGTGGTGGCGGAATAGTCGAACACGCTGGCGCGCGCATCGCCGAAGAAGGCGGGAATGTCATCCTCGGCGACATTGCCCTGGAAACGCACGTCGGGATCGTTGGCGCGGGCGGCGGCCAGCCCGGCGACATAGCCCAGCGTATTGGGGTGGTCAGACCCGCCGATCACCAGTTCGTACCTGGCATACCGCGGATCGCGGCGCAGGATATCGAATGCCGCCAGAAGCGTTTCCAGCCGTTTGTACGTGCCGAACTTGCCCATGGTCACGATCCGCCTGGGCCGCTGCGCCACCGGCGCGATTGCCCGCGCCTGGGTGTCAAAGGTTCCGTGCGGCACCAGGTGCACCTTGGCGCGCGGGTGGGCCGCGGCGAGGATGTCGCGATAGCTCTTCAGCGTTACCGTCATGTAATCGGCAGCCAGCATCGCCCGCGTGATCACCGCCCCGCCCGCGCGCACCAGCATCTGGCGCAGTTTCTGGCCTTTCAACTGGGTGCTGTCGAGGTCGATGCCGGCCACGATGTTATGCGCGATGATGCCGCTGGGGCAGCCCATCAGGCGTGCCGCGGCCGGGGCCAGCAGGCCCAGCGCCGCCGGCATCTCTCGGTCGCCGAAGGTGGCCGTCTGCAAGTTCCAGATCGCGCCGTCGGGCGCGGCGCGGCGCAGCGCACGCAGGATCTTCGGCATCGCTGCCAGGCTGTTGAAGTCCCAAACCCGCGACACGCGCACCTTGGGGCCCAGGTCCAGCTCGGCCGCCGGCTCGGAAAGCGTGTCGGCGATCACGATCACCTCGGCGACATCGTCTCGTTGCGCCAGTTCGCGCGCCAGGTGCAGGCCGTATTCGTTCAGGCTCTGACGCCCCGGCGGAAAGGCCGAAACCAACGCAAGACGCAAGGCGGTAGACATGGCACCAATACTCCAGGGCAAGGGGGACCTTCTACCGGCACCATACCGCATCCGCCGGCCTATGACCTGCGGCCAGCCGGGTGGTCAGCCGTGGCAAAAGGCTAATCCCCTACCCTTTCGGATAGGTCTGGCCAACGCTCTCGCAGTGCCGCCACCGCCGGTTTTTCAGTGCCATCGGCGCGCAGCACGCCAAAGGCCGCCTGCAGCCGCTGCCGCCAGGGCGAGGCGCCGATCACCGTGGCGTCGACGACAGGAAAGTCGTGCAGCGTCCAGACCAGCACCCCCTCGGCCCCGGCCAGCGCGTCCAGCCGCTGGGCAAGGCTCGCGGCCTGCCGCGCCTCGGACCCGGGATAGCCGAAGCCGAGATCGAAGCTGCTCTGACCGATTTCGCTGACAACGACGGGCTTGCCGCCAGCCAGGGCGCGCACCGTGGCCAGCCGCTGCCCCGTGCCGGCAATCGGGGCATACTCGTGATAGCTGATCACGTCGAGTGTCTTGGCCAGCCGCCCGGCCTGCGCCGCGTCGGACCAGCCCACTGTCAACGGCAGGCCCGGTGCAGCGTCGCGGATAAGCCCTGCCATGGTGTTCAGCCAGGCGGTGACCTTGGCTGTGCCATGGGCCGCAAAGTCCAGGTCGGGCTCGTTCTTGATGTCGACGAAAGCCACCGCCCCGGAAGCCGCCAGCACCGGCAACACCCGCTGCAGATAGCGCGCGTCCTCGGCCCAGCCGCCCAGCCGGTAATGCGGTTTCAGGTCGAACAGCGTCGGGACGACGCGCAGACCTTGTTGCTGCGCAAGCGCCAGAAGCTGCTCCAACCGGGCCAATGCAGCATCCGGCGCGTCGGCCAGGAAATCCTCGCGGGTCAGGAACACCCGCACGCTGTCGCCGCCCAGGGCGCGGACGGCGGCGAAATCGGCCTCGGTCACGGCCGGATCGAACTCTCGCCAGAACGCCCGCCAGGGCGAGCCCGCCGGGTAATAGTTGAAGCCGCGCATCGCGCCCGTCCAGGGCGCCGCTCCATCGGGCAGCGCGATAGAGGCCCGGCGTTCGTAGGAATACAGCCGCCAGCCGCTCGATTCGTTCAGCAGGGTGGCAATTCCGGTTTCTCGCGTCAGCTCGAACGCCGACAACCCGGTCTCTGCCCCCAGATAGCGCGCGACGACCGTCTCGGTTTCAGCCTGGAACAGCGATCCGTCCTTGTGAAAGAACACCGGCTGCGCCTTTTGCGACAGCACCGCCATGCGCCCGCCATGGGCCGTGGCATCCGCCACAGACAGCGCCGCGCGCTCCAGCGCCACGCCGGAAAACCGGTCGGCCAGGATCGACCCGTCACCGGTTTCCTGCGCCAGCGCCAGCACCTGCCACGCCTCGTCCAGTGCCCGCCCCAAAAGCGCGGCATCGCCATCGGTGAAGGGCCGCGCCAGCGCCGCGTCGGGCGACCGCCAATCCACCGAATGACCCCGTTCAACCGACGCGTCCAGCGCCTGCGCGAAATACCGATAGGTTGTCTGCCGCTCTTGCGCTGCGCCAAAGGCGACGGCGGCCAGCCACAGCGTGCAAACCAGCGACGCGACAAAGACCAGGGCCAGTCCCGCGACGCGCATCATTCGGCCTCTCGCAGCCGGGTGGGCCGCTCTGACAGGGCGGCAAGCGCGCGCTCGGCGCCCAGCGCCGTGACCAGGTCGATCACGAATGGACCGGCTTCTGGGGGTAGCGGCAAGACGGCTTCGAAATAGCCGTCGCGCAGCCAGCCCGAGGCATCGGCTACCTGCCCCGCTGCGGCTGTGACGCGCGCCGATACCGGTGCGCCGTCGTTCAGCAGGTGGCCTGCGCTGGTGGCCACCGGCCCGATCCGCAGCCCAACCGCCTCCACATCCGCCAACGGCCAGACCCGCGCCGGGGTGGGCGCGGTCAGCGCTGGGGCATCAAGCGCGATCATCGCCTCGGCAGAGCCGTTGTCGCCGACAAAGGCGCGCCCCTGCCCGCCGGTATCCATGCCCCGCACCAGCAGGTCGAACTCGGCGCGCCCGTCCATCGCCGCCGCGGTGGCCAGGCTGTAGGCGCCGTCGTCGTGGCGGATGATCAGCGGCAGCGCCACGCCATCCTCAACCGAATTGCCGAACTGGTCGTGCAGCGGCCCGGTGGACAGGGTTGCCATGGTTTCCACCCGCATCGGCCCGGCGGGCACAATGTCGGGCGAAACGCTGTGCAGGTCGGCAGTCACGCTGAACAGCACACGCGTGCTTTGCCGGCCGCCCACCGTGGCGCCGCCTTCCAGAACACCCGCTTGCGGCGCCGGGCGGAACAGCACATCGGCCACGCCATTGCGCGTGGTGGCGCCCGCCAGCCGCGCCGGACCCAGCACGAACTCTGCCGCCTGCCCGTCGGCCACCAGGTTGCCGTGCCGGTCGACCGCCAGGGCGACAGCATGGCCATCTTCGGCTCCAGCCACCAATGACTTGGGCCCGATGAACAGCAACACCGTGTCTGCCGGTGCTGGCGCGACTGTCTGCGGGGCATCGCCGCTGCGCAGCCCGGCCCAGGCTGCACGCTCGGGTGACAGCGCGGCAGCAGGCAGGATGCCGAAGGCGTCCGATACGGTCCCCTGGGCCCGCAACGGGCTGGCAGCAAGGATCATCAGTACGGCATGACGAAGCATCGGGCGGCCCTCAGAACAATGGATCGTAGGTCATGGCAGAGACATGCAGGCGCAACGCGCCATAGCCGGGCACCGCCAACGGCAGCGTTGCCGAGCGGGCATCGGGCGGCGCGGCATCGGCCTGCTGGGTGCTGCCGTTGACCACCAGATCGCCGGCGGTCACCGGCCCGATCACCCGCAGTTCCTCCGCGGCCGGCAGCGCCAGGCGGAACGGCGCGCTCTGGCCGGGATAGATATTGGTCTCGACATAGCCCGCCTCGGCCCAGACAGGCAGGCCCGCGGTATCGTAAAGCAACGCGATGATGCGCACGATTGTGGCGGTCTCTGTCCCGGTGTTGACGGCCAGCCCCTGTATCACCGGAACTCCGTCCCGGGTCTCGATGCTCATGCCGTTCAAAGTGACGCCCCGGTAAAGCCCAAAGCCCGTGACCAGCGCCCGCGCCTCGACCGCGGCGCCAGAGGGCGTTTCGGCCAGTTCGGGCGGCACGAAGGTTTCGGGATCGAAGCCGCCGCGCGCCCGCTCGTCATCCAGCGACAGCACGCCTTCGAAATCGACGCGGAAGCCTGCGCTTTCAGCCGGTAACAGGCGCTGCGGGTTGACCGTACCGGCACCGTGGCGGGCCAGCACCCGGCCCTGCGCCGTCAGCGCGCCCGCCAGCGTGGTGTTGGCCGGGTCGGCGTCGCTGTTGGTCACCGTTCCGACAATGCTGAAACGGCCCGCCCGCTCTACCAGACGGGCGCCGTCCACCACGATGCGCGGCCGGTCCAGCCGGTCGCGGTGCAGATCGGCCTCGGCGCGGGGCTGGCGCCGCCCGGTCACGTTCCACTCCACCACGGTTTCGCGTTGCAGCCGCGCCGGGGTCTGCACCGGGCGCAGCGCCGTGGGCGCGACGTACCAGCGCCCGTCGCGCTCTACCGTTCGCAGCGCCACGACCTCGGTGTGCAGGTCCAGCGCGGTCAGCCAGTCCAGTTCAACCCGCCAGTCGGCGATCGCGCCCTCGCTGCCAGTGCGGGCGATGCGCACGTCGGCCAGCTTGCCATAAGAGGCGATAAGCCCGCCGCGCCAGCGCCAGTTGAACAGCACCTCGTCAAAGCCGGGCCGGCTGACGGGGTCGAGCCGGCGGTAGGCATCCTCGAAGCGGCGGAAGTCGATATCGTCGAAATAGGCGGCAATCACGTCCTCTGCCGCCTTGGGCCGGGCGGATTGGCTGGCCCTCAGCCCGGCCAGACCGGCCATCGACAACAGCAGCACCGCGAAGCCCGACAGCACCGCCGCGCGCACCCGCCGGCGCGACGCGAAGCCCAAGGACCGCGCCGCCGCCGGACGCAGCGCAACCGGCACCGCGCCGAAGTTGCGCCGCAGGGCGCTGACAGCAAAGATCGCTGCGGCCAGCAACAGCGCGACAGGCGGCAAGGTGCCCCACATCAGCATGTGCAGCGCCGGGATTTCGCGCCGCGGCGGTACCGAGGGCAGCGGCGCCACATCGGGTTTTTCCCAGACGGTCACCCCGTTCGCCAACCGGTTCAACCGTGTCCAGCCTGTGAAATGCAGCAGCGGATCGTAGAACTCGTCATTGGAAAAGACGAATTTCAGGTTGTAGCTGTCGGCATTCACAAGGAACTGCTGGAGCGAGCCCAACCCGGGCACGCCCAGGTATTTGGCATTCTCCAGCCGCTCGACCGAGAACCGGGTCAGGTCCGGCAGGCGGCGGGCAGAGTGATAGTTGCCATCGACCGACAGCGCCTCTGTCTGCGACGACAGGTAGGCGAACTGGTCGCCGAAGCCCAGGGTCAGGTAACGCCAGCGGTCATGCTCGTCCGAGGCCAGGAAGCGCGTGATCGGCGCCGGGTCGATAAAGCGCGGCTGGGTCGGCTGGATCGCCGGCAGGATCGCAGCAAAGGCCGCCACCAGGGTCATCGCCAGGAAATAGCCCCCGATCAGCAACCGGTGCACCCCGCGGCCCAGCGCATCGCGCAGCGCCTCGCCCGACCTGCCGTGCAGCAACCCGTCGATCAGAAAGCCGGTGAACGGCAGGATCAGGATCGTGCCCCAGAAGGTGAACCGGTCCAGTGTCAGGATGTCGAAGGCACCGCCCAGGATCGCTCGCGGGATCGGCGTGGTGCCACCGGTGCCCAGCACAAAGCAGGCCAGCACCGACAACCCCAGCGGCCACAGCCGCGTGGTGGCGGTTATCCAACAGACATAGGGCAGCACGAACAGCGCCGTGCCCCAGGGCAGCAGGAAGAACACAAAACCCAGGTCGGTCCGCGCCAGGAAGCTTTCGCGGCTGCCGTGCGGGATGGGCACCTGGGTGATCGGGTCGCTGACCGACCACCACCAGTAGGGAAACACTGTCAGCACGATGGCGGCCAGCATGAACACCGCCAGCAGCATTCCGCGCCCCAGCGGCGCGCCGATGGCCCGCACCCAGGCGCGCCAGCCCCTTGGTTGCCGGGCGGCAATCGCGGCGCGCAGCGCATGCGGCGCCAGCGGCACGATGAACAGCACGCCGCCAAAGATCGTGGTGACATGGTGCCCCGCGGTGGTGGCGGCGGCAAACACGACGGCAGCGGCGAAATCGGCCAGCCGTCCCGCGGTGATCCAGCGAAAGACGTACGGCAGCCCGTTCAGGAAGATGCCAAGCGAGAAGATGGTCGGCAACTGGCCGAACAGGTGCACTGTCTCGGATATCGCCGACGACAGCACCAGCGCGATCGCGGCATAACCAGCCGGACGCGCGGTCACCCACAGCAGCGCAAAGCGATAGGTTCCAACCGTCAGCAGCAGCACCCCCGCCAGTTGCACCACGACGAAAGCCGCGCGCAGCGGCATCAGGTACATCAGCGCGGCAATCGCCATATGCGTACCGGGCGGGTACGAGGTGGTGGCAAAGCCGGTGTACCAGCGCGGCTCCCACGGGTCGAACCAGCTACGGTGATAGCTGTCGGCAAAGAACATGTGGATGAAGGCGTCGTAGGTATTGCCGTGGGTAAACGGCAGCAGCCCGCCATGAAACAGCACCGCGCCCGCCAGCGCTACCAGCAGCAGGCGCAGTCCGTCGCTGTCCTCGGCTGTCGGGAAGCGGTTCTGGTCGGGGCCCTGCGGCGCCATGGCGGCCTCCGGTCGCGCCGCTCAGATCAGCTTCTGGTCGCGCGCGATCATCGCCGCCTGGGTGCGATTCTTGGCGCCCAGCTTGCGGCACAGGGTCTTGACGTGCAGCTTGATCGTGACTTCCTGCAAGTCCAGATCGCGGGCGATCTCCTTGTTGGACTTGCCCTCGGACAGCCCGTGCAGCACCTCTGTCTCACGCTCGGTCAGGTTGCCGACGGCCTTGTCCTCGGACTGCTGCAGGAACTCGTAAGGCACAAAAACCTCGCCTGCGGCCATGAACCGGATCGCGCTGACCATCGACCGCGCGCCCAGCGTCTTGGGCACGAAGCCCGCCGCGCCCGCTGCAATCGCGTCTTTGGCCACACTGGGCGCGGCCGTTCCCGACAGGATGGCGACAGGACGGCCGCCGTTGGCCGCCTTCATCTGCGCCAGCCCGTCCAGCCCGTCCATGCCGGGCATGTTGTAATCCAGCAGCACCAGGTCGAACGGCGTGCCCTTGCCAACCGCCGCGATCGCAGCGCCCAGGCTGTCGACCGTGACCGTCTCGGACATGCCATGGCTTTCGAGGAACATCGCGATGGTGTCGCGGACCAGCCCATGATCGTCGGCAATCAGTATGCGCATGGTTTGGCTTTCTGGAGCATTCGACACTGTCGATGCACCTGCGGTACGGAACTGGTAAACATTTTGCAACGTATCTACTCCAAAACGCCAGACATTAGCGCCATCCGGAGGCAGACTAGGGTTAAAAGAGTCTTGCGTCGCGATCCCGTTGGTATGCGCGGCACTGCAAAGGATCATATCGTCTATCCTTTCGGATAGCATTGCTATGCATCCTCTTCCGAGACGTGACGCATCGGTTGTGTCACGACTATATCTTAACGGTTAGCTAATCGGAGATCCGTACATGTCCCGTATCCTTGGCCTGGTCATCGTCTGCGCAACGGCGTGGCTTCCGGCTATCCTAATGGCGGGTGAACCGCTGCTGACGGTTTCCGGCTCCGGCTTGTCCAAAGAATATGACCGGGCGGCGCTGATGGAGATGGGCAAGGTGGAAATCACCACGACCACGACCTGGACTGATGGCCAGCAGACCTTCACCGGTGTGCCTCTGTCCGCGATCCTGGCCGATGCGGGCGTCACCGCAGGCACGATCAAGGCAACCGCCATCAACGACTATGCCGTCGCCATTCCGGTGGCAGAGGTGCTGGGCCAGGACTGGCCCATTGTCGCCTATGAACTGAATGGCGAAGAAATGTCGGTACGCGAGAAAGGCCCGCTGTGGATCGTCTACCCGTATGACTCAGACCCGGCCTACCGCTCAGAAATCGTTTATTCCCGCAGCGTCTGGCAACTTGACCGACTTGAAATCGAACCCTGATACAGCCGGACTGGACCGCCTTGGCAAGTACCGGCGCCTTGTCGCCGGTCTTGTTGCTTTTCTGGGCGTGGTCGCCGCCAGCCTGGTGGCGATCTGGCTGCTGAGTGAAGACGCCCGCCGTGAGATCGACAAGCTGGCCGTCGCCAATGCCGACAGCACCCAATGGTCGCTGGCGCAGTTCGAGGTGGAATTCCTTCTGTATCACAACGCGTTGCTGAATGCGCGGCAAGACGGTGCCGGCCTGGCAGATGTACGGCGGCGGTTCGACATCTTCTATTCCCGCGCCCAGATCGTCAAAAACTCGGCCAACTTCCGCGATGTCGTGGCGATCCCCGAAATTGGCGCCGCGATGGGCCGGGTGAACGGGCTTCTGGACGCTGCCGTACCAGTGATCGACGGCGGTGACGAGGCGCTGCGCAGCGGTATCGAAGGGTTGATCGACCGGGTGCTGGCGGTTCAGCCGGATATCCGCGCGATTTCGCTGGCCGGGGTCGACGTATTCGCCGGCCGGTCAGAGGCGCAGCGCGAAAACGTCGCGCGGGCGCTGGTCGACCTGGGCAAGCTGGCCTTTGCCCTGCTGCTGGGCCTGCTGGCAGTTGTCGCCGTGCTGATGTTCGTCAGCGGCGCGGCGCGGCGGCGCAACGCCGAACTGGGTCTGACGCAAAGCCGGCTTCAGGCCATCGTCTCGACCTCGATCGACGCGGTCCTGGTGATTGACCGCAAGGCCCGGGTTCTGGATTACAACGGCGCCGCCGAGCGCATCTTCGGCTATTCCCGGCAAGAGGCGCTGGGTGCCGACATGTCGGCGCTGATCATTCCCGATCACCTGCGCGCAGCCCATGACGCGGGCATGAAGCGCTACCGCGAGACCGGCCAGAAAAAGGTGACAGGCGCCGGGCTGTTGCAACTGGAAGCGCGCCGCAAGGACGGCTCGACCTTCCCGGTGGAATTCTCCATCAACAGCGCCGACAGCCCCGAGGGCGAGGTTTTCGTATCATACCTGCGCGACATCTCTGAACGCGTCGCCAGCGAAACCGAACTGGTTGAGGCGCGCGACCGTGCAGTGGCCGGCGAAAAGGCCAAGGCCGACCTGCTGGCAGTGATGAGCCACGAAATGCGCACGCCGCTGAATGGCGTCCTGGGCACGCTGCAACTGTTGGCCGACACCGATCTTGACCCGCGCCAGCGCGCCTTTGTCGATGTGATGAACACCTCGGGCCAGACCCTGCTGGACCATGTCAACAACGTGCTCGACATTTCGCGGCTGGACGCGGGCAAGGCCCGGCCCAACACCCGCACCTTTGCCCTGCCGGCGCTGGTCAACAACATCGCTGACAGCCTGCGCGGCCAGGCCGACCTGCGCGGCAACGCGCTGACCGTCACCCTGCACGGCGCCATCGCCGACAAGGTCATGGGCGACGAGCCGCGGCTGCGGCAAATCCTGTTCAACCTTCTGGGCAATGCCATCAAGTTCACCGAACACGGCACAATCACCATCGAGGTAGAGCGCGAACCGGGCAGCGACACCTATGAATTCCGCGTCATCGACACCGGCGTCGGGATCGAAGAGGCGGATTTCGAGCGTATCTTCGAGGATTTCGTCACGCTCGACGCCTCGTATCGCCGCGCCGTCGAAGGCACCGGGCTGGGGCTGGGCATCACCCGGCGGCTGGTCCATCTGCTGGGCGGCGAGATCGGAGTAGAAAGCGAGATCGGCGACGGTTCGGTCTTCTGGTTCCGGCTGCCCCTGCCCGCGGCCCAGCAGGCCGCGACCGTCGCCCCCCAGAAACAGGACGCGCAACCCGATGCGCCGCGCCGATCTGTTCTGGTGGTCGAAGACAACGAGATCAACCGCATGGTCGTACGCGAAATGCTGCTGCGCCAGAATTGCGAAGTGACCGAGGCGCGCGACGGCCAGGAAGGCGTGGAGACCGCCGGCCTGCGCCCGTTCGACCTGATCCTGATGGACATCAGCATGCCCAAGATGGACGGTACCGCCGCCAGCCAAATGATCCGCAGCGGCACGGGCCCCAATCGGGAAACGCCCATTGTGGCGCTTACAGCCCACGCGCTGCCGGACGACATCGCCCGATTCCGCGAAACCGGCATGGACGACGTGCTGACCAAGCCGCTGTCTCGTGACCGTCTGGTGACGGTTCTGAGCGATCTCTGCGATGCGCCCCGGCCCGGCGCCGAGGCGGAAGAAGACGACCTTGAAGCGATCCTGGGCGCAGAGCAGACGGTGATCGTGCGCCAGCAGGCTTTGGCCGAACTGTCGGCCGGCCTGGCACGGCTGGAGGCGTTGCAGGCCCAAGGCGGCGCGGGCGAGGCAATCGGCCAGCTGGCGCACAAGATGGCCGGGACGGCTGCCGTGGTCGGCTTTGCCGCGATCCATGCCGAACTGGCCGCGCTGGAAACCCTGGGCAGCACCGGCACCGTGCCCAAGATCGGCGCCGCCATCGGGCGCGTGCGGGGGCTTTTGTCGGAAAAGGGTGCCAGCTAGCGCAGCCGGGTCAGGGGCGCATGGTACCCGCGGCCGGACTCGAACCGGCACGGCTTGCGCCTGGGGATTTTAAGTCCCCTGTGTCTACCATTCCACCACGCGGGCCACGGGCCGGACAATAGAGCCCACGCGCGGGGTGTAAAGCGTCAGAGCTTCTGCCCTGGCGGTTCTTTCAGCAGCGAACG
>JAGRMT010000050.1:0-34913 GCA_020441125.1 Roseivivax sp. | reverse complement strand
CCCATCAGCGTCAGCGCCTTGCCCGCCAGCGCACCGACGTGGCGCGGGTTGATCGCGATCGCCCGGTCCAGATCGGGCAGCGCCGCGTCGAAGTCCTGCCGCAGGAAATTGACGAAGGCGCGCTGGTTATAGCCTTCTGCATAATGCGGGCAGTAATCGACCAGCCGGTCGAACCGGTCCAGCGCGCGCAGGAAGTCATAACCCGACCGCGCCTGCATCCCCTCGTCCAGCATATGCTGCGACGGCTCGTCCGGCGCGTCGGCCCACAGGGCCCACATCTCGTTGGCGATCTGCCGTCCTTCCATTTCGGTCGGGGCGGCGCGAACCCGGTCCAGCAACGCGCTCAGCGCGGCGTCGTGATCGGGTGCCTCGGGGCAGCCGTCTGCCAGCAGCGGGCCGGCGGACAGGGCAAGACCAAGGCACAGGGCAAGGGCGCGTTTCATGCGCAAAAGCTTGGCACGGGATTGGTACTCCGCCTAGTCACATTTGCGCGCGGCGCGCCAAATCGGCCGGGGCGCAGCAATCGCTTGACCGCGCCGCGAATCCGGCCAAGCTGGCGCAATGTTCCCGATCCGTGATCACAACCCGTCCGGCCGCACCCCTTACGTGACCTATGCGCTGATCGCGCTGAACGTCGGGATCTTCATGAGCTATTACGACCTGTTCGTTGACGACTATCAGCTGGCCATGTTCTTCCAGAACTGGGCGCTGATCCCGGCGCATGTCTCCTCGGGCGAAGGATACACCGGCTTTCTGTCGTCGATGTTCCTGCATGCCGGATGGATGCACCTGTTTGGCAACATGCTGTTCCTGTTCATCTTCGGCGACAACATGGAGGACGAGATGGGCCACGTGCCCTACCTTTTGTTCTACCTGTCGTCCGGCGTTGTGGCGGGACTGGTTCAGTACATGGCGGCGCCCTATTCGATGGTGCCCACCGTGGGCGCCTCGGGCGCAATTGCCGGGGTGATGGGCGGCTATCTGTTGCTGTTCCCCAAGGCAAAGGTCGACATCTTCCTGTTTTTCATCGTCTTTTTCCGGATTATCCCGGTGCCGTCATGGCTGGTGCTGGTGCTGTGGTTCGTGTTCCAGGTCAACGGTGGGATCGGCGATTCCGGAGAGGCGGGCGGCGTTGCCTACTGGGCCCATGCCGGCGGCTTTGTTGCGGGCATGGTGATGACTGTGCCTCTGTGGCTGCGCATGGGCGGGCGGCGCTTCTGGAACCGGACAGAGGGCCACCCGCCCCACCCCGAAGGGGCCTATCCGCTGTCGCGCACGCATATTCCCACGGTTCGGCGCAAATGACCGAGCCGGTGCGCGCAACCTGCCATTGCGGTGCTGTAGAGCTGCGCGTTTCGCTGACTGACGGTCTGGCAACCGCCCGGCGCTGCGATTGCTCATTCTGCCGGCGGCGCGGTGCGGCTGCTGTCACGGCCCCGCTGGACGGCGTGACCGTCGTGCGCGGGGCGGATAAGCTGACTGTTTACCAATTCGGGACAATGACAGCTGTACACTATTTCTGTTCAATCTGCGGAAACTATACCCACCACCGCCGCCGGTCGAACCCCAATGAATACGGGGTGAACATGGGCGCGATCGACGGGGTGAACCCGGCCGAGCATGAACCGATCCGCTGGAGTGACGGGGTCAACCATTCCTCGGATCGCCTGGACTGATGCCGGTTACCCGGCGCGGGCGGCATCCTCGAGCCGCAGCTGCACCGACCGGCGTCCGCCCCATTCGTTGATCTCGATCCGGCCAGCCAGGTGAAACCGCTCGCCGCTGCGCGCGCTCAGCGCCGTGCCCAGCGGCCCGTCGAAGGCTCCGAACGCGATGGCGTCAAGGCGCGCGCCCAGCCCATCGCCGAAGCTCAGCTTCAGATGGGTTTCACCCACGCGCTTGGCAAAGCTGACCTCGGCATCGGGAAAGACAAAGCGCGGCGCAGGCGCGCCGGCGCCGAACGGCCCGGCGGTGTCGATCATCTCGACCAGTTCGGGCGTCGCGGCGCCGGGCATCAGCACGCCGTCCACTGTCAGGTCGGCTGCACCCAGTGCCGTGCCGCCCTGCCGGGCCAGCAATTCGCCCAGCCGTTCCATCGCCGCCTCCAGCCGGTCGCGCGCCACCGTCAGACCGGCGGCCATGCGGTGCCCGCCGCCCTTGATCAACAGCCCCTCCATCGCCAGCCGCTGGATCGCCGCCCCCAGATCGACGCCCGAAACCGACCGGCCAGAACCCTTGCCCTCGTCGCCATCCAGCCCGATCACCACCGACGGGCGGTTGGTCAGCTCTTTCAGGCGCGAGGCGACGATGCCCACCACGCCTGGATGCCAGCCTTCGCCCGCCGCCCAGACCAGCGGCCCATCCAGACCGCGCGTCTCGGCCTGTTCCAGGGCGGCGGCCCGCACAGCGGCCTCGATCTCGCGCCGTTCGGCGTTCAGCGTTTCCAGCTTGTCGGCCATCGCGGCGGCCTCGTGCGGGTTGGTCGCGGCCAGCAGCCGCGCGCCCAGGTCGGCCTGTCCGATGCGCCCGCCGGCATTGACCCGTGGCCCCAGCACAAAGCCCAGGTGATAGGCCGAGGGCGGACCGTCCAGCCGTGCCGCATCCGCCAGCGCCACCAGCCCGGGCCGCTGACGCCGGGCCATCACCACCAGCCCCTGCCGCACCAACGCCCGGTTGACCCCCTTCAGCGGCGCGACATCGGCCACAGTGGCCAGCGCCACCAGGTCGAGCATACCCATCAGATCGGGCCCGCGCGCGCCCGCCTCGCGCAGCTGGCGGCCGCAGTCGACCAGAACCAGGAACACAACCGCGGCCGCGCACAGATGCGCCAGCGCGCCGTCCTCGTCCTGCCGGTTCGGGTTGACCACCGCCAGCGCCGGCGGCAGCGTTTCGGCCCCCAGGTGATGGTCCAGAACGACCACGTCGGCGCCCTGCGCCGCGGCGATCGGCTCGTGGCTCAGCGTGCCGCAATCGACGCAGACGATCAGGTCATGCTCGCGCGCAAGCGCCTGCATCGCCGGCACGTTGGGGCCGTACCCCTCGTCGATCCGGTCGGGCACGTAGAGCGTGGCGCCGTGGCCCATCTGGCGCAGCCAGTCCAGCAGCAGCGCCGCCGAGGCGCCGCCATCGACGTCGTAATCGGCAAAGATCGCGATCCGCTCGCGCCCGCGCGCGGCGCGCAGGATGCGCCCCGCCGCAAGCTCCATGTCGCGCAGACCGCGCGGATCGGGCAGCAGGTCACGCAGCGTCGGGGCCAGGTAGGGTGCCGCGTCCTCGGGCGCGACCCCCAGCCGAGCCAGCGTCTGACACAATGGCAGCGGCAAGGCACAGGCCTGGGCGATCGCCTCGGCCTGACGCGCTGCCTCGACGCCCGGCCCGACCCAGCGACGCCCGGTCAGCGATGCCTCTACCCCCAGAAATGCCATGCCCGCCCCCTTTTGCCCCGGTCTGGCAGGCAGCGGCGGGAAATGCAACGCCGCGGCGTTCGGCCTGTCGGGCCGACGTGGCTTGGCAAACGCGCCCCGGGCGCGTATACGCGCGGCCTGACCGTTTCCAGGGAGCCGGACCATGCAGGGCAGCGCCAACCTCAACATCATGATCAAGGCCGCACGCAAGGCGGGCCGCTCGTTGGTCAAGGACTTCCGCGAGGTGGAGAACCTGCAGGTGTCGATGAAGGGTGCGGGCGACTTCGTCAGCCGCGCCGACATCGCCGCCGAAGCGATCCTGAAGGAAGAGCTTCTGGGGGCCCGCCCGACCTATGGCTGGCTGGGCGAAGAAGGTGGCGGCCAGGACGGCGAGGACCCGACCCGGCGCTGGATCGTCGACCCGCTGGACGGCACCACCAACTTCCTGCACGGCCTGCCGCACTGGTCGGTGTCCATCGCGCTTGAGCACAAGGGCCAGATCGTGGCCGGCGTGGTGTTCGATCCCGCCAAGGACGAGATGTTCTTCGCCGAGAAGGGTTCGGGCGCCTGGCTGAACGACAACAAGCGCCTGCGCGTGTCGGGTCGCGCCCGGATGATCGAGGCGATCTTTGCCACCGGCGTACCCTTCGCAGCCAAGCGCACCCTGCCCGCCACGCTGAAAGACCTGGCGCGCCTGATGCCCGAATGCGCCGGCGTGCGCCGTTGGGGATCTGCCGCGCTTGACCTGGCCTACGTCGCCGCCGGCCGCTACGACGGCTATTGGGAGCGCGAGTTGAACGCCTGGGATATGGCCGCGGGCCTGCTGATCGTACAAGAAGCGGGCGGCCTGGTCGCCGGTGTCCGTGCCGATCAGGACCCGATGGAAACCGGCTCTATCCTTTGCGCCAACGGTGCGCTGTTCGACCCGCTGGCACGCATTCTGCGCAGCGAGTAATCGGCCCGCTCACTCGCGGAACAGCGCCAGCTGATCCGCGGGAATCCAGTTTGCCAGACCGTTTTCCCACACCAGCGTGCCCGCCGCGATCACCCCGGCGTCGCGCAGGCGCAGGAATTCGCTGCGCGTGACCGGACCGGCAGGATTGCCGTCGGCGGCATACCAATAGCGCGGTTCCTCGGGCAGAGGGGGCGGTGTCGTGTTGGTGTTCGGCACCGGTTGCGGCTGCGGTGCCGGTTGCGCCTGAAGCGCGGCGCGCCGTTCCTCCACCATCTGCCGGATCGCCTGGGCGTCGGGGTGGCCGTCGCGGTCCAGCTCGTCCAGCAACGCCAGAACCTCGTCGACCGACAGCACGGTAAAGCCGCTTTCGGCGCCGATGATCGCCATGTTGCGCGTGCCGGTAATGTCGCCCGCCTCGGCTGCCATCCGGTTCAGCTCCAGCGCGCGGGCGTAGTCCTGCGGCAGTCCTTCGCCCGTGGCATAGATGAATCCCAGCCGGATCATCGTGTTGACGTGACCGTCGTCGATGGCCGCCTGCATCAGCGCCAGACCGCCCTGGGCATCCGCCGGCCCGCCCAGCCCGCGGATCATCATGTAGCCCAACAGCCCCTTGGCCGCGCTGTGCCCGTTGTCGGCGGCGCGCTGCGCCCACATCCGCGCCTCTTGCGCATTCTCGGCCATCTGGTCACCGCCGAACAGCCGGTGCGCCAGTGCCGACTGTGCCCCGGTTACCCCGGCCTCGGCCGCCTGGCGCAGCATCTGCGCTGCGCGCACCGGATCCTGCGCGATGCCGTCGCCATCGAACATCCGGTCGGCCAGCAGCGCCAGCGCCAGCATGTCGCCGCTGTTCGCTCGGATCGTCAGCGCCTCGACCGGGTTCAGCTGATAGACCACCCGCCCGTCGGCGGTGATGCGATAGGCGTCGCCGCTGGCGTCCACCGTTACCTCGCGCGCACCGGCGATATCGAAGACCTGCCCGTTGACCCGGACCTGCCGCGGCGAGATTTCGGCCACCAGACCGTTCAGCGCGATGCGGTAACCATCGCCCGACGGACCGATTTCCTGCGAGCCGGACCCGATGACGTTGATCTTCAGCCCGCCGACCTCAACCGTCATCGAGGACTGGGCAAACCCCGGCATGGGCAGCAACACCCCCCCGGCCAGGCCAAGCCCCAGAGCCACCGCGGCGACCCGCAGCATCGAACGGTACAGCATCGTCTTCCCCCTGTCGGCTGGCCGGGCAGTCCGGCGCGAATCGCGTTCAGTGTAACCCCCGCGCCCGCCTTGCCAAAATCTCGTTCACGTGGTGTTGGTCGCGGCGCCGCAAACGCCTATAAGGCCACCAACGCAGAAGGAACGCAGGCATGAGGCAAGCGACAGTCACCCGCAAGACCGCCGAAACCGAGATCACCGTCACGGTGAACCTCGACGGGACGGGCCGTTACGACAACCAGACCGGCGTCGGTTTCTTCGATCACATGCTGGACCAGCTGGCGCGGCATTCGCTGATCGACATGACGATCCGCGCCAAGGGCGATCTGCACATCGACGACCACCACACGGTCGAAGATACGGGCATCACCCTGGGCCAGGCGCTGGTTCAGGCGCTGGGCGACAAGCGCGGCATCCGCCGCTACGGGGCGTGCCTCTTGCCGATGGACGACGCGCTGGTGCGCTGCGCGCTGGACCTGTCCGCCCGGCCCTTCCTGATCTGGAACGTCGATCTGCCGACGCCCAAGATCGGCACCTTCGACACCGAGCTGGTGCGCGAGTTCTTCCAGGCGCTGTCGACCCATGGCGGGATTACCCTGCATGTCGATGCGCTGCACGGGATCAACAGCCACCATATCGCCGAGGCAGCGTTCAAATCCGTCGCCCGTGCCCTGCGCGAGGCGGTGGAGGTCGATCCACGCAAGGCGGACGCCATCCCCTCGACCAAGGGCGCGCTTTAACGGCCCGCCCCCCTTGACGCGCGCGCCGGTCCGGGCCACCCCGGCTGGCACAAGGCACAGGAAAAAGGCGCCGGCCCATGCTGACCGCGATCATCGACTACGAGTCGGGCAACCTGCACTCCGCCGAGAAGGCGTTCCAGCGCATGGCGCGCGAGACCGGCGCGGGCCAGGTGGTGGTGACCGCGGACGCCGACGTGGTCGCGCGGGCTGACCGGCTGGTGCTGCCGGGCGATGGGGCCTTTCCTGCCTGCGCCCGCGCGCTGCGTGGCGCTTCGGGTATCTACGATGCGATGGTGCACGCGGTCGAGGCGCAGGGCCGGCCGTTCCTGGGCATCTGCGTCGGGATGCAGCTGATGGCGCGGATAGGCCATGAATACGAGGAAACGCCCGGCCTGGGGTGGATCGACGGCGAGGTGACCCGGATCACCCCATCCGATCCGGCGCTGAAGGTGCCGCACATGGGCTGGAACGACCTGGTAATCGACACGCCGCACCCGGTTCTGGCCGGCGTGGCCACCGGTGACCATGCGTATTTCGTGCATTCCTATCAGATGGCCGTGGCCACCCCGGCGCAGCGGCTGGCGCATGTCGACTATGGCGGCGAGGTGACCGCCATCGTGGCGCGCGACACCATGATCGGTTTCCAGTTCCACCCCGAGAAAAGCAGCGCCGCCGGGCTGCGCATGATCGCCAACTTCCTGACCTGGGCACCATGAGCGCGCCGCGTGCGGTGCTCAGCTGGTCATCGGGCAAGGATTGCGCCCATGCGCTGCATGTCTGCCGGCGCGACGGGCTGGCACGGGTCGAGGCGCTGCTGACCACGGTGAACGAGGCTTTCGACAGGGTCGCCATGCACGGCACGCGCACCGCACTGCTGCGCGCGCAGGCTGCCGCCGTGGGCCTGCCATTGATCGAGGTGCCGCTGCCCTGGCCCTGCTCGAACGCCGAGTATGAGGCGCGCATGGCCCGCGCGACCGAACAGATCGCCGCCAGCGGCGTGACGCACCTGGTGTTCGGCGATCTCTTTCTGGAAGACGTCCGCGCCTATCGCGAGGCGCGTTTGCAGGGTACCGGCCTGACACCGCTGTTTCCGCTGTTCGGCTCTGACACCGCCGTGCTGGCGCGGCAGATGCTGGACACCGGGCTGACCGCGCGCATCGTCTGCTGCGACCCCGCCAAGCTGCCAGAGCAGACAGCCGGGCGGATGTGGGACGCGGCGCTTCTGGCCGAGCTGCCGCCAGGCGTCGACCCTTGCGGCGAAAACGGCGAGTTTCACACCGCCGTGCTGGATGGGCCCGAATTCGCCGCGCCGATCCCCTGCCGCATGGGCGAGCGAGTGCTGCGTGACGGCTTTGCTTATGCCGATGTGATCCCGCTTACTTGACGCGGGTCCAGACCTGACCATCGCAGACCGGGCCCTTGCAGGCGGTCACGGTCAGAGAATTGCCTGACAGTTTCATCGAGGCGGCCGCGGTCACATCCAGCAGCGGCAGGTACACCGTGCCGCCGCCGTAGTTGCCGCTGCCATGGGGCACCATGTCCCAGAACAGCTTCAGACCAAGGTTCTTGGTCGTCACCGGCGTTCCGGCCTTGTCGAAAATCGCCACCACATGGCCGCACAGCTTGGCGGCACAGGGCGCTATCTTGATGTGGGAAATCAGGGCCTTGCGGTCGGGCTGCGTGCGCCAGACGCCTTCGGCCGGATCGGCTTGCACGGCACCGGCCAGCATCGCCGCCGCGCCAAGGATGTTGATGAAAGCCCGCATGGTGGCTGCCCCCTGCTCTGCCATGCAGATATGGGAGGCAGCCCGCCGCGTTTCATCCCGCCGCAGCGCGGCGTGGGTGAATTATTTTACCCGTGTCCAGGTCTGGCCACGGCAGATGCCGAGCACGCAGCCTTCGACCTTCAGCGTGTCACCGTTCAGCGCCATGCGCGAATTGTAGGTCTTGTTGCGGTCCGGGGCCCAGATCTTGCCGCCCTTGTACTGGCCACCGCCCTCTGCCTGCATCGCCCAGATCATCTGCTTGCCGACGTTTTCCGAAGCCAGCTCCTTGCCCGCACCGTCATAGGCTTTGCCGATCACGCCGCAGATCTCGGCGCCGCACATGCTGATGGTGATATGCCCGTAATGCCCGTTGTCGTCGGGCTGGGTCTTCCAAACGCCTTCGACCGGATCGGCCAGGGCGGCGCCTGCCGACAGAACAGCCGCCGCGGCCAGGCCAAGTAGGTAACGCATCTCAATATCCTCCCCTGAGTGCCGCGCCATGTTGCCAGAACCCCGGTGCCGATCAAGGCTGACGCCGGGTCGCGTTGCATCCGTCGCCGTCGCATGGCACTGGGACGGCAAAACCACGGAGAGCGCGATGATCCTTTACCCTGCGATCGACCTGAAAGACGGCCAGGCCGTGCGCTTGCTGCGCGGCGAGATGGACAAGGCCACGGTGTTCAACGACGATCCCGCCGCCCAGGCCCGCGCATTTGCCCAAGCCGGATGCGACTGGCTGCACCTGGTCGACCTGAACGGCGCCTTTGCAGGCCAGCCGGTGAACGCCGCCGCGGTCGAAGCGATTCTGGCCGCCATCGACGTGCCGGCCCAGCTGGGCGGCGGCATCCGCGACATGGCCACGATCGAGACATGGCTGGCCAAGGGGCTGGCCCGCGTGATTCTGGGCACCGTTGCGGTGGAAAACCCCGCCCTTGTGCGCGAGGCGGCCCGCGCCTTCCCCGGGCAGGTGGCGGTAGGGATCGACGCCAAGGGCGGACGCGTGGCCACCAAAGGCTGGGCCGAAGTGACCGATGTCGACGCGACCGAACTGGCCCGGAGTTTCGAGGACGCCGGCGTGGCCGCGATCATCTACACAGACATCATGCGCGACGGCGCGATGCAGGGGCCCAACATCGAGGCGACGGCAGCGCTGGCGCGGGCCGTGTCGATCCCGGTGATCGCCTCGGGCGGGGTGTCGTCTGTTGCCGACCTGATCGCATTGCGCGATTGCGGTGCTGCGCTCAACGGTGCGATCTCGGGCCGGGCGCTATACGATGGCGCCATCGACCTGGCCGAGGCACTGCGCGTTCTGAAAGCCTGACGCGATGGCCACCGCGCGCCGGGTGCTGATCGCGCTGCTGTTGACCGGCATCGCGCTGTGCCTGGTGCCGGTGGTGCTGGTCTGGCGCGCCAGTGCCTTTGCCGCGCGCCACGGCTGCATCCTGCACGAAGGCTTTGCCAACCCCTGCATCGTCGACGGAGTTGACCATGGCAGCAGGCTTTATGCCTGGTTCGTTTCTGGCTGGTTCATGCTGGTGACGCTGCCCGCCGCAGCGATCCTGCTGGCGGTGCTTGTCGCAGTGGTGGCGGTGCCGCCGCTTTTGCGCTGGGTGCGCCGGCGCCGGTGACGCCGCCGCACCCCTTTGCCCGTCTCAGACAAACCGGTTCACGTAGTTTTCAAGGATTTCCTGCCGGCCCGAGCGCGGCCGCGGGTTGATCCCTTCGTCCAGTACCCGCTGCGCGATCGCGCCCAGGTCGCTATCCAGCATCGCCTTGGCCTCGGCGGTCTGCCAGCCGGCGTAACGCTCGGCCAGCGCGGCCTCCAGCCCGCCGTCCTCGACCATCGCCGCGGCGGCCTTGAGCCCGCGCGCACAGATGTCCATCCCGCCGACATGCGCCGCGATCAGGTCCTCGGCATCCAGCGACTGGCGGCGGATCTTGGCGTCGAAGTTGGTGCCGCCAGTGGTGAACCCGCCCGCCTTCAGGATGTGGTAATAGGCCAGCGCCACTTCGGGCACGTTGTTCGGGAACTGGTCCGTGTCCCATCCCGACTGATAGTCGTTTCGGTTCATGTCGATCGAACCGAGCATCCCTTCGGCTGCGGCTACGGCGATCTCGTGCTCAAAGCTGTGACCGGCCAGGATCGCGTGGCCCTGCTCGATGTTCAGCTTGACCTCGCCCTCCAGCCCGTACTTGCGCAGGAACCCGATGCAGGTGGCCACGTCATAGTCATACTGATGCTTGGACGGTTCCTGCGGCTTGGGCTCTACCAGGATCGTGCCGGAAAAGCCGATCTTGTGCTTGTAGTCCACCACCATGTTCAGGAACCGGCCCATGTGGTCCAGCTCCTGCTTCAGGTCGGTGTTCAGCAGAGTTTCATAGCCTTCGCGCCCGCCCCACAGGACGTAATTCGATCCGCCCAGCTTGTGCGTGGCGTCCAGGCAGGATTTCACGGTCGCCGCGGCAAAGGCAAAGACATCCGGATCGGGATTGGTCGAGGCGCCAGACATCCAGCGGCGATGGCTGAACATGTTCGCCGTGCCCCACAGGCAGCGCGCCTGGCTGGTTTGCATCCGCTCGCCGATATAATCGACGATCTCGTTCAGTGTCGCCAGGTTATCGGCGAAATTGCCCTGTTCGGGGCGGATGTCGGCATCGTGCCAGCAGAAGAACGGCGCGCCCAGGATATCGAACATCTCGAAGGCCACGTCGGCCTTCAGCCGCGCGTTGTCCATGTTGTCCTGCGGGTGCCAGGGACGGATCAGCGTCTGCCCGCCGAACGGATCGCCCCCTTCCCAGGCGAAAGAGTGCCACCACGCCACGGCAAAGCGCAGGTGATCCTCCATGCGCTTGCCCAGAACCACCTCGTCGGGGTTGTAGTGGCGAAACGCCAGCGGGTTGGTGCTGTCGGGCCCTTCATAGCGGATGGGGCCGATGCCGTCGAAAAATCCGGTGCTCATGGCAGTTCCTTCACTGTCGGATAGATGGCGCGCCAGCGGTTCCAGGCGTCGCCATAGGCCTGAACCAGATCGGCGCGCGGCGCGACGGTGCGTGCCACGGCCGGTTTGGTCATGATTTCTTCGGGGGCCGCGCCGGTGGCGGCACATTGGGCCAGGCGCGCCGCGCCCAGCGCCGCGCCAAACTCGCTCTTTTCCGGAAGGTCCAGCGGAATACCGAACAACGTGGCGCACAGCTCGACCCAATAGGGCGATTGCGAGCCGCCGCCGATTGCCATCAGCCGCTCGATCTGCGCGCCGGCGGCCCGCAGCGCCTCGACGCTGTCGCGCAGCGCGAAGGCGACGCCTTCCAGCACCGCGCGGGTCAGGTCCTCGGGGCCGTCGGCCACGTCGAGGTTCAGGAACGCGCCACGGATCGCGCTGTCATTGTGCGGCGTGCGCTCGCCCGACAGGTATGGAAGGAATCGGATGCGCCCCGGTGCGCCGATCGACGGACCCAGCGCGCGGGTCAGCTCGGCCGGGCTCTTGCCCAATTGCCGCGACAGCCAGTTCAGGCTGTCGGTCGCAGCCAGCATCACACCCATCTGGTACCAGCGGCCCGGAACCGCGTGGCAAAAGCTGTGCACTGCCGTTTCCGGCCGTGGCGAGAAGCTGTCGCGCGCCACCAGAACCACGCCCGACGTACCCAGCGACAGGAACCCGTCGCCCTCGGCCAAGGCGCCGGCGCCACAGGCTGCCACGGCGTTGTCGCCGCCGCCGCCCGCCACGGTGACCGGCCCGGTCAGCCCCCAGGCCGCCGCCAGATCGCGGCGCAGGCTGCCCGCGGCCTGCGAGCCTTCGACCAGACGCGGCATCTGCGCCGCCGTCATACCCGAAGCCGCCAGCAAAAGCGGCGACCAGTCGCGCGCGCCCACGTCCAGCCAGCTGGTGCCCGAGGCATCGGAGAAATCGCCAACCCGGTCGCCGGTCAGCCAGAAATTCAGGTAGGCGGCCGGCAGCACCACGGTCGCCACGCGGGCGAATATCTCGGGCTCGTGCCGGGCCATCCACATCAGCTTGGGCGCGGTGAAGCCGGGGAACACGATGTTGCCAGACAGCGCCCGCACCTGCGCGGCGCTGTCCAGCTCGGCCGCCTCGGCAAAGCTTCGGGTGTCATTCCACAGGATGCAGGGCCGCAGAACCGCGCCGCTGTCATCGAGGCACACCGCCCCGTGCATATGGCCAGACACGCCGATACCGGCCAGCCGCGCAAAAGCTTTGGCCTGCGTCGCGCGCAGTTCTGCCACGGCGCTGTCCAGCGCGCGGGTCCATTCCGCCGGGTCCTGCTCGGACCAGCCGGAACGGGGGTGGGCGGCCTGGTAATGCGCCTCGGCCGCGGCGATGGGCGTGCCATCCGCCGCCATCAGCAGCGCCCGAAGGCCCGAGGTGCCAAGGTCGATACCCAGGTAGGTGCTGTCGCGTGTCACAGGTCCCTCCAAACGCCCGGTCTTGTCCGCCGGCTTGCCGGTGCGCGGGCAGAATGCCCGCCGCACCATGGCTTGTCCACCGAACTGTTAGCGTTCGCAAGGGGCAACGAAAGAGGCGGCGCCCGCGCGCCGCCACCACGTTCAGGCTGGCTCGTCGATCACGCCGTTGCGCAGAACGCCGACGTTGGTGATCTCTACTTCCACCGTCATTCCCGGTTCCAGGAACAACTGCGGCTTGCGATAGCGCCCCACCCCGCCCGGCGTGCCGGTGACGATGACATCGCCTGCCCGCAGCGTCAGCACGGTCGAGGCATAGGCGACGATTTCAGGGATGCCGATGGCCAGATCGGAAATCGGCGCGTGCTGTTCGACGTTGCCGTTCACCCGCGTTGTCAGCGACTGCTGGCGGATATCGCCCACCTCGTCGGGGGTGACGATCCACGGACCCATCGCGCCTGACCGCTCAAAGCTTTTGCCCGGCCAGAACTGGGTTGTGTGGTTCTGGTAATCGCGCACCGATCCTTCGTTGAAGCAGGCGTAGCCGGCAATATGGTCCCAGGCGTCGGCCTCGGCGATATGGCGTCCGTCGCGGCCGATGACAAAGGCCAGTTCACCCTCGTAATCGAACTCGCGGCTGGCGCGCGGCCGTTCCAGCGGCGTTCCGTGCCCGACGATAGAGGACGGATAGCGGGTGAAGATAGACGGGTATTCCGGCTTGGGCCGGCCCGATTCCAGGATGTGCGGCAGGTAGTTCAGCCCGATACACAGGATCTTGTCCGGGTTTGGAACCGGCGGCAGCAATGTCACCGCATCGGCCGCAATCGGCGTGCCCTGCCCGCGCAATTGCTCGACCGCGCCAGCGGCCAGCACCGCCTTCAGGTCGGCATGGCGCGCGCCCAGCACGGCGCCGGCGTCCAGAATGCCCGCATCGGTCATCGTGCCATAAGACGCCGTGCCGTCGGCGCGGCGGAAACTGACGAGTTTCATGGTGGTTCGCCTTTCTTTTCGCGAAGGGATCAGGGGGTGACAGGGGCGCCGAGGCTGGCCAGGAACCCGGTCAGCTCTTCCTCGGCGAAGGCCAGGAAGGCCGCGTCATCCAGTGCGCCATCCTTCACCTTGGCATTGGCCTGGGCCAGCACCACTTCCTTGCCGGGATAGGGCCGGGCCAGCATCCCGTTCAGGATGTACTTCAGATGCGCCTGCGCGCGCACCCCGCCCAGCGCCCCGCCAGAGGTGGTGATCACAAAGCAGGGCTTGTCCTTGAAGGCAGAGGCATAGGCCGGGCGCGAGGCCCAGTCGATGGCATTCTTCAGCACGCCTGGCACGCTGTAGTTATACTCGGGCGTGACGAACAGCAGCCCGTCGGCCTGCTCTACCGCCGCGACAAAGGCTGCCACCGCGGGATCGCCGGTGACATCGGCGTTGTAATGCGGCAGCGCACCGATATCGGCAAAGCTGCAACGCGCGCGGTCGCCCAGCCGGGCGACGACGCTGCGCGCCGCCACGCGCGATGAGGACGCCTGACGCAGGCTTCCGGTGATGACAAGCAGATTGGGCACGGGCACCTCTTCGGTTCAAAGGTTGGCCAAAGCCGTGGCAATGGCAGGAAACAGAGCGATGATGACCAGCGAGGCCAGCATGGCAAAGACAAAGGGCACGGCCCCGCGGAAGATTTCGCCCACGGTCAGCCCTTCGTCGTCAAGCGCGGACTTGATGGTATAGACCGACAGCCCGAACGGCGGCGTCAGCAGGCCGATCTCGACCGCGATCACCGTCATGACACCGAACCAGATCAGATCGAACCCCGCCGCGTCGGCCACCGGCAACGCCACCGGCAGCACGATGAGCATGATCGAGATGGAGTCGATCAGACAGCCCAGCAGCACGATCAGCAAGATGTAGATCAGCAGAAAGCCGTAAGGCCCCACGTTGCCGGAAAGGAAGAACTCGGCCAGCACCCGCGGCACACCCGACAATGCCAGCATCCGGCTGAAGAACGTGGCGGCCAGGATCAGGAACAGCACCGAAACGGTGATCTGACCGGTTTCCACCAGCAGCCGCCAGAAGGTGCGCCGATCCAGCGAGCGGCGCAGCAGCGCAATCACCAGCGCGCCGAAGGCACCGGCTGCGCCGGCCTCGGTCGGGTTCAGGAAACCGCCGTAAAGCCCGCCCAGCACCGCGATGATCAGCGCAAGGATCGGCACCGACTTTCGTGCGATCTGCCAGCCGCCGATATCTTCGTGCGGGGCCTCGTCGCCATGTTCGAACACGCTTTCGGGCCGCACCAAGGCCATCACGAAGATGGTCACGGTGAAGGCCGCCGCCAGCAACAGCCCGGGCCCGATTCCCGCCAGGAACATCCGCCCCACCGATTGCTCTGCCAGCACGGCGTAGACGATCATCAGCAGCGATGGCGGGATCAGCATCCCCAATACCGACGATCCCGCCACCACCCCCGTGGCAAAGCGCCGGGTATAGCCGTGGCGCTGCATCTCGGGCACCGCGATGCGGCTGAACACCGTGGCCGAGGCGATGGAGATGCCGGTGATCGCGGCAAAGACCGCGTTGGCAAATACCGTGGCCACCCCCAGCCCGGCGGTCACACGTTTGAGCAATTGTCGGAACACGTCGAACGTGTCCTTGCCCACCCCCGACACGGTGACCAGCAGCCCCATCAGGACGAACAGCGGCACCACCGCAAACAGGTATTCTTCCAGGCTGTCGTTGGCGACCTGCGCCATCATCCGTGCGGCCACGGTTTCGTTGCGGATCGCGGCAACGCCCAGGAACGAGGCCGCCAGCATGGCCACCCCGATGGGCATCCCGATCAGGATCAGCACGACCAGCCCGGCAATTGCCGCGGCGCCGATTTCAAACGGTGTCATTTCCGCCCCGCGATGATGATGCGCAACGCCGTCGCCGCGCGCACGATGAATTCCACTGCCGCTACGGCGAAGCCGGCCAGGATCAGCACCCGGAACGGCCATGTCGGCAGCGTGGCGATGCCGGTGATGCCGATGAACTCGGCTGCGGCGATATCCTTCTCGATGATCCGCAGACTGCTCCAGGCGATGGAGCCGAGAACGACCGCCCCGACCAGGTCGAACAGCCCGTTCAACCCTGCGCTGGCGCGCGGGAAGGCGCGGGTAAAGGGTGCCAGGACAACCTCTGTCCGGGCCAGCCGGTTGGCGCGCACCGTCGCCGCCAGTTGCAGCGCGACAAGCGTCACCAGCAGCAGCGCCCCGCCTTCCGAGATCAGCGGCAACGAGGCACCCATGGCGTTACGCGCCACAATGTCGGCGCAGATGATCACCATCAGGATGCCGATCAGCACCGTGCCCGCGGCAGCCAGAGCCTCGACCAGAAAATGCCAGCCGCGCTCCAGCGGATGGGCGGCCGCCCCTCCCGGTTGTTCGGGAGAGGCGGCCTGGGTCCGTGAGTGTGACAAGGCGCGCGCCTTACTTGTCCCAATCGCGCGCAGGCTTTTCGCCAGCGGCGCGAAGCCCGTCCATGTAGGCCGCAAGGAACGCCTTGGCAGGCACGCCACGCGCTTCCAGCGGCGCGGCCCAGTCCTCGACGATATTGGGCAGCTTGGCGACCCATTTGGCGGTTTCGCCCTCGGGCATCGGGATGATCGTCGCGCCCAGCTCCACCATCTTGTTCAGCGCGAACTCATGCCGGTCGACCAGGTCCTGGCCATGCGCCTTGGTGTAATAGGCGCCAGCCTCGATCATCGCGTTCTGCACCTCTTCGGGCAGCCCGTCCCAGCTGTCGCGGTTGATCGCCACGGCGCCAGAGAACACTGTGCCACCGTCGAAGCGCGCGATATAGGGCGCCACCTCGTAAAGCTTGATCGGCAGTGCGCCCAGCGCCAGCGACAGCACCCCGTCGGAAACGCCGGTCTGCACATCGGTGTAATAGGTGGTCAGCGCGCCATCCACCGCGTTTGCGCCGGTACCCCGCAGCCAGTTGCCCAGCACCCCGGGGGCCGATATCTTGCGACCGTTCAGATCGTCGATCCCCGCGATCGGCTCCTTGAGGTAAAAGTCGTAAAGGTCGGTGGCCGTCAGCCCCAGCACCTTGAGGTTGTGGCTTTCCCACTCCTCGCGGAAGGCGTCGTTGGTGTCGATCAGCGACTGCATCACATCCAGCAGCACCGGCGGATTCGACGTGGCGAACGGCGCGTTGGAAGAGCCCTGGCTAAGCGGCAACTTGGCCTGTTCGAGGAAAGAGAACACCCAGCCGATATCGGTCACGCCTTCTTCGACCGAGGTAAGTGTGGCGTTGGCCTTGTACAGCTGACCGCCAAAGGCTTCGTTCCAGGCAATCTTGTAATTGCCGGTCTGGGCCAGGATTTCGTCCGTCTTGGCCATGAAGTGGGTCTGGATCATCCCGACCCACGGCACCACGGTTGGGTGGCTCGACGCCACTGTCAGGTCAATCGTTTCTTCGGCGGCTGCCGGCATGGCCAGCACCAGCCCCAGTAGCGCCCCGCGCATCATGTTCATGTCCATCCTCCCTGTTTGGCGGCCCTCCCGCCGCCGGTTCTTGGTTGATCCTCCGTCAGCCGGCCTTCCTCCGTGCCAGCTCCTGGCGGATTTCGTCCCCGTGCTCGTCCAGCACGGGGGGCGGCATCACCTGCAATTCGGGTGTGCCGTCAAAACTGTAGGGCGGGCGCACCGTGGTATAGGTGCCCAGCTCGCGTGAGGGGGCCTCGACCTTGATCTGAAGGTGCTGCGCTTGCGGGTCGTCCAGTGCCTCGTCGGAATCATAGGCCGGCGAATAGGGCACTTCGTGTTCTTCCAGCAAAGCGCACCACTCTGCGCGCGGCCGGGTCAGGAACACCGGCGTGAAATGCGCGATCAGCTCATCCTGGTGCTTGATGCGTTCCAGCCGTTCGGCAAAACGCGGATCGTCGGCCAGATGCTGCTGACCGGTCGCATCCAGCAACCCCATCCAGAATTTCGTGGGCGACGACATGTGGATCGCGATCCACGCCCCGTCGGCGCATTCGAACGTATAAGACTGCGACACGACCGGGCGCGACAGCGGGCCCATCACCTCGCCCACCGAGTAGTAGTGGGTAAAGCTGTCGAGGTTGAAATGGCACATCGCCTCAAGCATCGAGATGTCGATGCGGCGGCCCTTGCCGGTGCGCCCCCGTTCCACCAACGCCGCAAGGCAGGCCATCGCGGCATACTGGCCGGTGACCGCGTCAGCGATGGCCGGGCCGATCACGCGCGGGTTCTGCGGCGGGGTCAGCAGGCGCAGATAACCGCTGGCCGCCTGTGCCACGGTATCGTAGGCCGGGCGGTCGCGCGCCGGGCCCGAGGTGCCGAAGCCCGAGATCGCGCAATAGATCAGATCGGGACGCACCCGGCGCAGGTCCTCTTCGCCGGCGCCCAGCTTTTCGGCCACCCCAGGGCGGAAGTTCTGGATGAACACATCCGCCGTCGAAACCAGCTGGTGCAGCACCGCCAGATCCTCGGGCTTCTTGGTGTCCAGCGCGATCGACCGCTTGTTGCGGTTTTATGTCTGGTAATGCGGCGAATAGAGCCCGCCCTTGAACGCACGGAACGGATCGCCCGTACCCGGCCGTTCCACCTTGATCACGTCGGCACCCAGGTCGGCCAGGTGCAAACCCGCCGCCGGGCCGGTGATATAGGTGCCCAGTTCGACCACCCGAATGTCCTTCAGGATCCTGACCATTGCCCTACTCCGCCGCCGTTGCACTGCGCTTGGCGGGCTTGCCATCGTAAGTGATCGCCAGATCCGCCTTGTGCGACATGATGAACCCGATGGAGCGCTGCGCCTCTTCGAACAGATGCGCCGACAGCCCCGCCGCCCGCGCCAGAAGCGGCACCGCCTTCATCGCTTCCACCGGCCAGCCCGCATCCAGGATACCGGCCGGGATCGCGCCCGAGACGTTGATCGGCAACGGCCGATCCATGATGCCGCTGGCATGCCGGCCCAGAATGCGCAGCGTGCCGACATAGGTGCCCGAAATGCCCAACGCATCGGCCACTTCCAACAGCCGGTCTGCGCGCGGATCGCCGCCACTGTGCTGCGGATGGCCCAGCCCGGCCACCTTGCGCCGCTGCGCCTTGTGCTCCTTCAGGCTATCAACCGCTGCTGTTTCGATGTCCACGCCCTCGGCTTCGGCCCTCTGGACCACCTCCACCAGATAGCGCCCGGCCGCTTCGGAACTGCCGGCAACGACGCTGCCCATGCCCAGAAGGCCGGCGGCCATGGCGCCCTGCCAGGCATCCGGACCAGCGGCCAGCGTCATGCGCGCCGCCTGCACCGAAGGCACCAGCCCGTGTTCGGCAATGGCGACAAGGCAGGCATCCATCATCTGGCGCTGTGCATCCGTGGGTTTCTCACCCAGAACCAGCAGCCAGAAATAGTCAGTAAAGCCGATCTTGCCGATCAGTTCGTCGCACAGGTCCAGACCGCGCACCGTGATGCTGTCGGCATCCGAGGTGGCGATGGCCGTGTGGCTCTGATCTTGTTTTCCGATGCGCATTCCGCTTTCCTTTTCGGTATGCGAAAATTTTTCCTCTTGTCGAAAATTATGGACGGGATTAGCTTTTCGTCAAGACGAATTGTTGCCAGGCCATGGCCGCGCGTCGAAAGGGGAGGAGATCAATGCGGGATATCAATCAGTTCACCATCACAGAGGCGGTGAAAAAGACCTTCAAGACCGAGCCGGGCAGCCGGTTCGAACAGTTGCTGCGCGGGTTCATCGACCATCTGCACGACTACACGCGCGAGAATAACGTGACCCATGCCGAATGGATGGGCATCCTGAATTTCCTGTATGACTGCGGGCAGATCTCGACCCCAGAGCGGCACGAGTTCATCCTGCTTTCGGACGTGATCGGCTTCTCGGCGCTGGTCGACATGATCAACACCAAGGGCGGCGCGACCGAGGGCAGCAACCTGGGCCCGTTCTACCTGGACAACGCGCCGCGCATGAAGCTGGGCGGCAACCTGTCCGACGGGCGAGAGGGCGTCTCGGTTCTGGTCCATGGCCGCGTTACCGATTCGCTGCACAACCCCCTGCCCGGCGCCATCGTCGACACCTGGCAGGCCGATGCATCGGGCACCTATCCGATCCAGGAGCAGGAACAGGGCCAGGACAAGTACGACCTCCGCGGCGTGTTCGAGGCCGACGAGCAGGGCCGGTACTATTACACCACGGTTCTGCCCAAGCCCTACACCGTTCCCTATGACGGGCCGGTTGGCCGGCTGTTGCGCGCAGGCAACCGCCACGCCTGGCGGGCGGCGCATCTGCACTACATCGTGCGCGCCCCGGGGATGAGCTCGATCACCACGGAGATCTTCTTCGACAACACCGAATATCTGGACAATGACGCGGTGTTTGGCGTGCGCAAGTCGCTGATCGCCAAGCTTGGGCCCGCCTCCAAGGTGGACGAGCTGGGCTATTCGCTTGAGCGCAAGCCCGACGCGGTGTGCAAGTTCGATTTCGTGCTCGCGCCGGAAGGGTAAGATCTTGGCGGAAACGCCCGATAAACCGGCCGAGTTCGTCGAGGCGCTGGCCAAGGGCATCGCCATCCTCGAATCGTTCGATGCCAACAACCCCGAGATGACCCTTTCGGAGGTGTCGCGCCGCGTCGGGCTCAGCCCCGCCGCCGCGCGCCGCTCTCTGATCACGCTCGAGGCGCTGGGCTACATCGGACGAAAGGACAAGCGGTTCCACCTGCGCCCCAAGCTGATGGCGTTGGGCTCTGCCTTCTACTTCTCGGCCCGGATCGACGAGATCCTGCAAGAAGATCTGCGCGAGATCGTCGCCCGCTTCGGCGATGCCTCCTCTGTCGGCACGCTGGACGGCGGCGAGGTGATCTATGTCGCGCATCATTCGGTGCAGCGCGCCCGCCGCGCCGCCGCCGTAGCCGGCGCCCGTTACCCGGCCTATGCCACCTCGATGGGGCGGGTTCTGCTGTCCGCCCTGCCCGATGACCGGATCGACGCCTACCTGGCCAGCGCGCAACTGACCGCGCTGACCTCAAGAACCTGCACGGATCCGGTTCAGCTGCGCCAGGCGCTGCTGACCGCCCGGCAGGACGGTTACGCCATTACCACCGATCAACTGGACTACGGCATTACGGCGATGGCCGTGCCGATCCGCGACCAGGACGGCACCACCGTCGCGGCGCTGAACACCTCGGGCTACACCGGGATCGTCACGCCCGAGACGCTGATCGCCGAACGGTTGCCCGCGTTGCAGCGGGCCGCCTCGCATATCGCATTTCAACTGACCCGCTACCCGACGCTGCGCGCCGTGCTCGGCGGATGAACCAGAAAACCAGGGAGGAAGTACCATGTGCACTTTGTGTGGCCCCGCCACGCCGCGGGCCCTTTGCCCCAGCGCAGGCAGCCTGTTCCGGATGGCCGCTGACACCCGCGGCACCGCCCAGGCGGCGGCCCTGCCCGACGCCGCCGGCAAGCCCGGCGCGCGTGTGCTGATCAAGGGCGGCGTCGTTTTGTCGGTCGATGACGCGGTCGGCAACTTCGCCAAGGGCGACGTGCTGGTCGAGGGCGACCGCATCGTCCAGGTCGGTGCAAGCATCGACGCCCCAGATGCCCACGTGATCGGCGCCGCAGGCAAGATCGTGATGCCCGGCTTCATCGACACGCACCACCATCAGTTCGAAACCGGCCTGCGGTCTTCCCTGTCCGACGCCATCGTCGTCAACGACGGCAAGCCCGAGAACGCGGTCAACTATTATGAGACGATGCTGCTGAACTTCTCGCAGCATTACCGCCCCCAGGACGTGTACATCAACGAGCTCTACGGCGGGCTGGCGCAGCTGGACGCGGGCGTGACCACGGTGATGGATGTCAGCCAGATCCACCACTCGGCCGAGCATTCCGACGCCGCGATCGAGGGGCTGCGCGACGCCGGACGACGCGGCGTCTTCGGCTATTTCGAAGGCTGGTGGGAAGGCAAGGAATACCCCACGGGCGCGCGCCGCATCCGCGAACGCTA
This sequence comes from Roseivivax sp., assembly GCA_020441125.1. Taxonomy (GTDB): domain Bacteria; phylum Pseudomonadota; class Alphaproteobacteria; order Rhodobacterales; family Rhodobacteraceae; genus Mesobacterium_A. Next base: position 13,400 of record JAGRMT010000050.1, on the reverse strand, counting down.
CTTCGCATCGGATGACAGCCTTCTGACGATGGTCATGGGCGGAGAGATCTACATCGAAGGCTACGAGGAAGCCTGGAAGATCGGGCGCGAACTGGACCTGCAGATCGCCCTGCACGTTGTAACCACCTTCGGCATGACCCCGACCTTTGACGCGCTGGCCAAGAAAGGCGTCTTTGGCCCCGACAACATCTTCATCCACATGACCGGCATGACCGACGACGCCTGGAAAGCCGCCGCCGACGCGGGCTCGCACGTCTCGCTGGCGGTGCCGATCGAGATGCACATGCGCCATGGCGAACCACCAATCCAGAAGGCGCTGGACCTGGGCATGTCGGTTTCGCTGTCGTCCGACGTGGAATGCACCATGTCGGCCGATTTCTTTACCCAGATGCGCGGGATGATGACCTTGCAGCGCATGCGCGCCAACGAACGCGCGCTGTCGGGTGATGAAAACACGCCCAGCCTGATGCGCTGCGCCGATGCCATTCGCCACGCCACGATCGAGGGCGCCAAGGGCCTGCGGCTGGACCGCAAGACCGGCTCACTGACACCGGGCAAGCAGGCGGACATCATCCTGCTGGACGCCGAGGCGATCAACGTCGCGCCACTGAACAACGCCGCGGGCGCGGTGGTCACACTGATGGACCGCAGCAACGTCGACACGGTGATGGTGGCCGGGCGCATCCGCAAATGGCGCGGCGCGTTGCTGGGCCACGATATGGCCAAGCTGCGCCGCGAACTCGAACAGAGCCGCGACTACATCTACGAAAAGGCCGGCGTCGCCCACAACCTGTTCGCCTGACACCCTCAGCACACCGGACCCGTCCCGCGCGGCGGGTCCGGCCCCCATTCCAGGAGACCCGCCATGCTGTTTCCCACCACGCTTGTCGGCAGCTACTGCCAGCCCGACTGGCTGATCGACCGTGAAAAGCTCAAGGGCCAGTTCCCGCCCCGCACCCGCGCCAAGGAGCTGTGGCGCATTCCCGAACCGTTTCTGAAAGAGGCGCAGGACGACGCCACGCGCCTGGCCATCCGCGACCAGGAGCGTGCCGGCCTGGACATCCTGACCGACGGCGAAATTCGGCGTGAAAGCTATTCCAACCGGTTTGCCACTGCGCTCGACGGGCTGGATCTGGACAATTACGGCACGGTGATCACCCGTTCGGGCGCGCTCGTTCCGGTGCCGCGCATTGTTGGCCCGATCGCGCGCCGCCGCGCCGTCGAGGTGGAAGACCTGCAGTTCCTGCGCGCCAACACCGACCGCAAGATCAAGATCACCCTGCCCGGGCCATTCACCCTGAGCCTTCAGGCGCAGAATGACTACTACCGCACGACAGCGGACGCAGCGATGGACTATGCCCGCGCCGTGCGCGAGGAAATCGCTGACCTGTTCGCCGCCGGGGCCGATATCGTGCAACTGGACGAACCCTGGCTGCAAGCCAAGCCCGACATCGCTGAGGATTACGGCATCGCCGCGCTGAACGCCGCGCTGGAAGGGGCGGCGGGCACCACCGCCGTGCACATCTGTTTCGGCTATGCCGCGATGACCAAGAGCCGGCCCGAAGGCTATTCCTTTTTGCCGCAGATGAAGGCATGTACCTGCGACCAGATCAGCATCGAAACCGCGCAGGCCAACCTGGACACGTCAGTCCTGGAAGAGCTGCGCGGCAAGACGATCATGGTGGGCGTGCTGGACCTGTCGGACATGTCGGTGGAAACGCCCGAGGTGATCGCGGCGCGGATCCGCCGCGCCCTGCCCCATGTCGCACCTGACAAGGTGGTGGTCGCGCCCGATTGCGGGCTGAAATACCTGCCGCGCGATGTCGCCTTCGGCAAGATGAAGGCGATGGCCGACGGTGCCGCCATCGTTCGCGCCGAACACGCCTGACCCCGCCTGGGCGAAACGCAACGGCGCCGGCGGTGACATCCCGCCGGCGCCGTTTCATTTGCGGAACCGATCAGACCAGGATCTGCCCGTCGGCGATATCGGCCACCAGTACATTCAGCACCTGCACCGTCACGCCCTGATCGTCGAACACCACATTGGCGCCGCTCTGGGTCATGTGGCTGCGCGCATCGCTGGCGCTGGCATAGCCGAAGTCGCGGAACTCCAGCGTGTCCCAGCTTTCCAGGTCGACCACCACGTCACTGCCGTCATCATCGGCATCGAACACAAAGGTATCGCGGTAGATACCGCCCAGCAGCGTGTCATTGCCGCTGCCGCCTTCCAGCACATCGGCTTCCTGCTCGCTCATCCATACCGCCAGCGGGCCGCGGGTGTTGTTGATGAACTCCTGGCTTTGCGCAAACCCCTGAACCACCTGCTCGCGCGAGGTGCCGCTGGCCAGCTGGTTGACCCAGCCCGCCAGGCCGGCGCTGTCAGGTGCCCGGCCCAGAACGTTGTTGTAAAGCAGCGTGACAAAACCGTTGTCGTCCAGCGAACCGTAAGTTGCGGTGAACTCGGTCGAGGCGACAAAACCGTTGACCACCTGCAGGAACGGGCGCCCGGCCGCCAGCTGGTCCGACCAGCCGCGCATCCCCGAGGCATCCGGATCGCGTCCCAGCGTGGCATTGTAGAGGCGGAACACATCGTCCACCCATGCGCCCTGAAGCCCGGTCTGGGAATATTGCAGCGCTCCCACCGCGGTGGACTGGATGAACTCGGCACTTTCCGAGAAACCCACAACCACTTCGGCACGGCTGCGCTGTCCGCTGTCAATGAGCGACACCCAGCCCGCCAGCCCGCCAGCATCGGGCGCGCGGTTCAACACGTTGTTGTACAGCAAGGTGACAAAGGCGCTGCTGCTTTGCCCGCCATAGGTGTTCTGGAACTCCTGGCTGGCAACAAATCCGTTGGCCACCGCCTGAAGGTTGCCGCCGCCAGCCAGATTGGCCACCCAGCCGGTATGACCGGCCAGGTCGGGCCGCCGCGCCAGCGTCGCCTGGTACAGCCGGAACACCTGCCCGGCGAAGGGGTCAAAGCCGCCGGTATAGGCCTCGCCCACCAGCAAGTCGGCGCCGGACCCGCCCAGCAGCGTATCGCCGCCCGAGCCGCCGAACAGCGTATCGTTGCCGTCGTCACCGCGGACGTAATCGCATTGTGCCAGTCCGTAATACACGTCGTTACCGCCCTGCATCGCGATCACGTCACGCCCGGCGGTACCGGTCAGCGTCTCGTTTGCGCCGGTGGGCAGCGACGGGCCGTTCTCGATGGTGATCACCTGGTCCTGTACCGCATCGGGATAGGTGCTGCCCGATGTCGCCGCCAGCTTCAGCAGGAAAGTCTCGCTGCCTTCGCTGGCCTGATCGCCCAGAACCTCGATCGCCACGGCGGCTTCGCTTTGTCCGACACCGAAATGCACGGTGTTGGTCAGCAGCCGGTAGTCGGCGTTCAGGGTCGCGGTCTGGTCCTGCACGGTCACGGCAAAGTCCATCGCGCTGGTCGCCGGGCGCGACAGGCGCACGGTGACGTATTCCACCTGGCTGGGCAGCGCCACTTCGCGCAGATGCGCCGCGTCTGCCTGCACCAGCCGGTTGAGCCCGACCCCATCGTCATCGAGGATGAAGCCCGTTGCCGTCAGCGCGGTGACGTTGTCGGCCAACACGCCGTTGACGGCGTTGCTCAGCGTCATGGTCACGCTTTCGTCGCGCTCGTCGGCACTGTCGCTGTTCGCGAAAGTATACAGGTCCAGCGAGGTTTCGCCGGGCGCGAAGGTCAGCGTGCCCATGTTGTTGGCGCTGGTCAGGCCGTAATAGAGGTCGTCCGCCGCGGCTGTGCCCAGCCCCGCCTGCCAATCCACCGTCACCGCCTGCGCGCTGGCTTCGGACAGGGTCACGACATAGCGGATGTTGTTGTTTTCAACAGCCTGCCCCGCCGAGATCGAGATCGACGGCCCGCCATCGGTATCGTCGTCAAGGATCGTCGCCATGCCCGACAGACCGTCCGTCGCCAGGATGGTGCCGGTGGGCACTGTCACGTCCAGGGCAAAGGCCTCGGCCGGCTCCAGCCGGCAATCGCCTGCCACCGCAACGCGCACGGTCTTGACGGTTTCGCCCGCCTCGAAGGTCGCGTTGCCCGATGCGGCGGTATAGTCGCTGCCCGCGGTCGCGGACAGATCGCGCGTGGCATAGCCGACAGTCAGCGCCGAGCTTGCCGGCGTCGACAGTCGCAGCTCGAACTCGGCATAGACCGTGCCTTCGGCGCCTTCGGTGACCACCGGGCTGGACACGAACAGCGCCCGGTTGGGACCGGCGCCGTCATCGTCAAGGATCGTGCCGTTGGCGCGCAACACCGGCGCGCCGCCGTCAAGCGTGGCGCTGCCCGTCGGGTCGTACAGTTCCAGCACGATGCTTTCATCGTATTCGTCGGTGCTGTCGCTGGTGGCAAAGACCCAAACCTCGGCGCTGGTCTGGCCGGGGGCAAAGGTGAGCGTGCCGTTGTTCTGCTGGCTGGTGAAATCGTAATAGGTATCGCCATCCACCGCCGTGCCCGGCAAAGTTCGGTAATTCACCGTCACCGCATTCGCCGCTGGCTCAGACAGCGTGACCACAAAGCGCAGGTTGTTGTTCTCGTAAGCCATCGCGCTGGAGACCGAGATCGTGGCCCCCGCCGCATCGTCATTCAGGATGGTGGCCGTGCCCGCCAGGTTGTCGGCCGGCAGGGTGGAACCCGAGGGCGGCACGATCACCAGGCTGAAGGATTCGGTGCTTTCGTCAGCGGTGTCACCCAAGACCGGCACGCGAACAGTCTTGACGTCTTCGCCCGGCGCAAAGCTGAGGCTGCCCGAGGTGGCGGTGTAATCCTCGCCCGCCAACGCGCTGATATCGCGCGTGACATAGCTGACGGAAAACGCGCTGGCGGCCGGAGTCGACAGCCGGATTTCGAACTCGGCATAGGTCTGGCCGCTGTCGCCCTCTACCAGCACCGGATCGGAGACGAACAGCGCCTGGTTGGGCCCGACGCCATCGTCATCAAGGATGGTGCCGTTAACCCGTACCACCGGCGCGCCGCCATCCAGCGCCGCGTTGGACGACACGTCATACAGCTCCAGAACGATGTTCTCGTCCATCTCGTCAGTGCTGTCGCTGGTGGCAAAAACCCAAACCTCAGCGCTGGTCTGACCGGGGGCAAAGGTAACCGTGCCGTTGTTCTGCTGGCTGGTGAAGTCGTAGTAGGTGTCGCCATCCAGCGCAGACCCCGGCAGGGTGCGATAGTTCACCGTCACAACGTCCACCGCCGGTTCCGATAGCGTCAGAACAAAGCGCAGGTTGTTGTTTTCATAGGCGACGGCACTCGCGGCGGTGACCGTGGGCACCTGCGCCGGATCGTCATCGACAATCGTGGCTACGCCCGCCAGGTTGGTCGCCGGCAAGGTAGAGCCGCCGGGCGCGGTGATCAGCAACTCGAACATCTCGTTCGCTTCGGCGGCGGTGTCGCCTGTCACCGCCACGCGCACGATCTTGATGTCCTCGCCCGCGGCAAAGGTCAGGCTGCCCGAGGCTGCGGTGTAATCCGACCCGGCCACCGCGCTGATGTCGCGCGTCGCGTAGCCGACGGTCAGCGACGATGTCGCCGGGGTGGACAACCGGACCTGGAACTCGGCATAGACCTGCCCGCTGTCGCCCTCCACCAGCACCGGATCGGAGACGAACAGCGCCTGGTTCGGCCCAACGCCATCGTCATCGAGGATCGTGCCATTGGCCCGCAGCACCGGCGCGCCGCCATCCAGGATCGCGTTGGCGGTCGGGTCGTACAGCTCCAGGAGGATATTCTCGTCCATCTCGTCGATGCTGTCGCTGGTGGCAAAGACATAGATGTCGGCGCTGGTCTGGCCCGGCGCGAAGGTGACAGAGCCGCTGTTCTGCGCGCTGGTGAAATCGTAGTAGGTATCGCCGTCCAGCGCCGATCCCGGCAGCGTTCGGTAATACACCGTGACCGCGTCCACCGCCGGTTCGGACAGCGTCACGACAAAGCGCAAGTTGTTGTTTTCGTAGGCCGCCGCGCTGGCGACAGAGATCGACACCGGCGGCGTCGCATCGTCATTGATGATCGTGGCCACACCCGCCAGGTTGGCGGGCGGAACCAGAATGCCCGATGGCGCCGAAACCACCAGCGCAAAGGACTCATTGCCTTCGTTGGCCGTGTCGCCCAGTACCGGAACCTGCACCGTCTTGGTGTCTTGCCCGGCGGTAAACGTGACGCTGCCCGAGGTGGCGGTATAGTCCGAGCCGGCTACAGCGCTGAGGTTCTGCGTGCTGTAGGTGACCGTGGTCGAGCTGGTCGCCGGCCGCGACAGGCGCAACTCGAACGTGGCAAAGGTCTGGCCGCTGTCGCCTTCGACGATCACCGGATCAGATACGAAAAGCGCGGTGTTGCTGCCGACCCCGTCATCGTCGAGGATGGTGCCGTTGGTGCGCAGAACCGGGGTTCCGCCGCTGAGCGTGGCATTGCTGGACGGGTCGTACAGCTCCAGCACGATGTTCTCGTCATATTCGTCTGTGCTGTCGCTGGCGGCGAATACGGACACGGTCTGTGACGTGTCGCCCGGCGCGAAGGTCAGCGTGCCGTTGTAGCGCGACGGCGTATAGCCGTAATACAGATCGCTGTCGGCCGCCGAACCTCGCAGGATGCGATAGCCCACCGTCACCGCCGCGGCTTCGGCCCGCGACAGTGATACCACGAAGTCGATATTGCTGTTTTCCGTGCCGCTGGCCGCAGCCACCTGAATAGTCGCCATCTGGTGCCCCCCAATTCAATAAACAATTCATTGATACTGAAAGGTTAGAGCAAGTTCGGCACTTGTCAGCCCAAAAGTGTCTACGGCCCTCAACTTTGATCCGCCGCCCGGCAAACCATTGATACCTGCCCGTTGTGTGATGGCCGAATGGGCAAAAAGCCACGCGGTCCACTCCAAACGGGCAAACTCGCAAGGTGACGTTGATTCGCGTCGCAGGCGTAGCGGCGGCCTGGTGGGGTGTCGGGCCCGGCCTTCACGAAGCCGGGCCACGACAGGGTCAGCTCAGGTGATGCACCTCTTGCAGCGCGTAGACCGGGGTCGGGATCCCCTCCATCCGCGCCTTCAGCTGCAGCGCCAGGAACTGCGAGTAATGGCGCGACTGGTGCAGGTTGCCGCCATGAAACCACAGCCCTTCCTGCTGGGTCGGCTTCCACATGTTACGCTCTTCGCCTTCCCACGGACCGGGGTCCTTGGTGGTGTCAGACCCAAGGCCCCAGACCTTGCCGACCTTGTCGGCCATGTCCTGCCCCATCAGATCGGCCACCCAGCCGTTCATCGAGTTGTAGCCGGTGGCATAGACCACCAGGTCCGCGTCCAGGTGCGTACCGTCGTCCAGGTTGACGCCGGTTTCGTCCAGGCTGACCACCTGCCCGCGCTTCAGCTTGACCTCTCCATCAATGATCAGCTGGCTGGCGCCGATGTCGATGTAATAGCCCGAACCGCGGCGCAGGTACTTCATGAACAGGCCAGAGTCGTCATCGCCCCAGTCCAGCCAGAACCCGGCCTTTTCCAGCCCCTCGTAGAANNNTTCTTCATCTCGGCATAGGCCGGGATCTGGAATTCGTGCAGGATGCGGTAGGGCAGCGAGGCGAAGATCAGGTCGGCCTTTTCCGTCGTCACGCCGGCCTGCACCGCCTCTTCTGAATAAAGCGCGCCCAGGCCCACCTCCATCAAGGTGTCGGACTTGACGATATGGGTGGACGAGCGTTGCACCATCGTCACGTCGGCATCGTGTTCCCACAGCGCCGCCGCGATGTCGTGGGCCGAGTTGTTGGAGCCGACGATCACGCATTTCTTGCCGGCGTACTTGTCCGGCCCCGGATGCTGTGAGGAATGGTGCTGGTCGCCCTTGAATTTGTCCATGCCGGGGAAGGACGGCATCCGCGCCTTGCCTGACATGCCGGTCGCCATGACCAGTTGCTTGGGCTTCAGCACCACTTCCTTGCCGTCGCGGTCGACGACAACGGTCCATTCCATGGTCGTGGGGTCATACTTGGCAGACTTGGCGGTGGTGCGCGTCCAGTAGTTCAGCTCCATCACCCGGGTGTACATCTCAAGCCAGTCGCCGATCTTGTCCTTGGGCGAGAAGATGGGCCAGTTCTCGGGGAACTTGATATACGGCAGGTGGTCGTACCAGACCGGGTCATGCAGGCACAGCGACTTGTAGCGCTTGCGCCAGCTGTCGCCGGGCCGGTCGTTCTTCTCGACGATGATCGTGGGCACGCCCAGCTGGCGCAGGCGCGCGCCCAGCGCGATGCCGCCCTGCCCGCCGCCGATGATCAGCACATAGGGCTGTCTGGTATAGCCCAGTTCCTCGGCTTCCTTCTGGCGTTCTTCCTTCCAGGTGGTGCGGTTCTTGCCGGCGCCGTGCTTGGCGCCCAGCGGGCGGGCAAAGCCCTTGGGCTCTTCATGCCCTTTCAACTCTGCCATCGTGGTCAGCAACGTCCAGATCTTGCCGTCGCGCAGCCTCAGCAGGCCGTAGCCGCGGGCAACTTGGGTTTCGAACGTGATCCAGGCGGTGATGACACCGCCGTCCTCGGTCGGCACCTCGCCCTCGGCGATCTGCCAGTTGCGCGGTTTGGTGGTGGCCAGCTGGTGGCGCAGCAGGTCGCCCGCGCCCTCGGGGCCTTCGACCGTCTTGAGGTTCCAGGTAAAGGCGATCAGGTCGCGCCAGTAACTGTCATCCAGAAACATCGCCTGCGCTGCGGCAATGTCGCCGGCCTCCAGCGCGGCGCCGAACTTGTCCAGAAACGCCTGCGTCTCACCGGTCAGCGTTGAATCGAGCATCGTCTTCCTCCCTTAGCCCTGGTTCGTCCACAGGCTGGCAGAGCGGATCGCGTCCCGAAACGGTTTTGCTGCCGGTGACCGGCGAAACCGGCGCGCACCGCAGTGGCGCGTTGCGCGCGCAACGGCGGCGCAACGCCTTGCCCTATTGCGGCGGTATCAGCCCTGCCTTGCGTACCCGTCGCAGCACGGTCGAGCGATTGACGCCCAAACGCCGCGCCGCCTGCGCCATGTTCCAGCCGGTCGCCGCCAGCACGGCCTCCAGCGCATCCTCGGCGGTGGGCTCATCCTCGGGGCAGACGGCGGGCGGCGGCAGGTCCGGCAGGTCGATGACCGAGGTTTCCGACAGCGCCGCGGCCACCGCCAGCACGCGCTCCAGCTCGCGGATATTGCCGGGCCAGTCGCGCACACGCAGCTCTGCCCGCGCTGCAGGCGACAGGCTGTGATCGGGATGCAGACGCATCAGCCGGTCCAGCAGCCAGCCGAAATCGGCCCGCAGTCGCAGGGGCGGCAGGCAAACCGTCGCCCCCGCCACGCGATAAAACAGGTCTGCCCGCAGATGGGCAGCCAGTTCGGTGGGCCCGACCCGGGTTGAGGCAATCACACGCAAATCGGTGCGACGGTCCAGCAGCGCCAGCAAAGACGCCTGTGCACCCGTCGACAAGTCCTCGATCCCGCGCAGGAACAGCGTACCCGGCGCCGCCGCGGTCAGCGCGTCGGCGGTGACCATCGTGGCGCAGCGCAGCGTGTGGAACGCCCGCCCGGTCGGCCCGCTGACATGGATCGCCCGCGCCAGCCGTTCTTTGCCCGTGCCGGTTTCGGCCGACAGCAGCAGCGGAACCGGTGTCGACACCAGTCGCGCCAGCTGCGCCAGAACCCGCTGAAGCACGGGATCGGGGCCCGCGAAACTGCCCAGCGCCGCCGGCAGGCCGCTGGTTCGCGCGCGGGGCGGCACCGGCCGCGTTTGCGGCGCGATCGCATGACCGAACAGCGTGCGCCCGTCGCGCAGCTGCACCACCCGTTCCTCTGTCGGCTGGCCGCGCATCAGGTTGGGCAGGTCGTCGACTTCCAGGTCCAGCACCTCTTCTATGTGCCGACCCACCAGCGTGCCGCGCCCTTCGGGCAGCAGGGCCCGCAGCGCGCCGCGGGTCGTGCCGATGATATTGCCCGACCCGTCCAGCGCCACGGCGGCGTCGGGATCGACCTCCAGGAATTCGGGCGAGGCGGATACTCGCAGCACCCAGTCGCGCCGCGTCATCGCCATCAGGTTTGCCATCTCAACCCGTCGGGCCGAGGCCGTGACCAGGCTCATCGCCAGGTTCTGCGACGCCTTCGGCGACGGCGACCGCAGCAGCGAGATGTCGAGCACCGCAGCCAGTTGACCGCGCGTGTCATAGATCGGCGCGGCGGTGCAGGACAGCGGCGTATGCGCCAGCCCGAAGTGATCGGTCTGGTGGATGGTGATCGCCTCTTGGGTCACGATGCAAGACCCGACACCGCAGGTACCGGCCAGGCCCTCGCTCCAGTCAGAGCCCAGGTAGAGCCCGGCCTTGCGCAGGTCGTCCTCGAACCGCGGATCGCCGAAGAAATCGACGCAGACCCCCTGCGCATCGGCCAGCAGCAGCACATAATTCTGCCCGGCCACGTGGCGGAACAGCGACTGCAATCCCGATCGCGCGGTGGCAATCAGCCGTTCGGCCTGCTCGCGATGCTCGCGCAGCTTGGCATCGGTGACGATATGCGCCGGGTCCGGCCGGGTCGGATCGAGGCCATAAGTTTCCACGCAGCGCCGCCAGCTTTCGGTCACGGCGCTGTCGCGGCCCGTGGTCTGCCCCAGCAGGACGCGCTCGATTTCGGTCACATGCTCCAGATCGCCCACACCGTCCTCCCACGGCTGCGACGGGGCATCCTAACACGAACGCCGCCCCGGCACGAGCACGACGAAAGCCCAAGCGGAACCGCTGGAAATCTCAAAAATTGGAAGAAAATGGTGCCGGCAGAGGGCACCCACGTGCTGCCCAAAGGTTTCGCATAATGTCTCGCTCACCAGCTATGAGCGCTGGTCAGCGCCAGCCGCACCGCTTCACGCCGAAACTCCGGCTTCGGTCTGTTTACCTTTCCCATAGAACACCTCCTGATTCATCATTTGGTGCTCTCCACTTTTCCCGGGCAAGTCCAGACAAGTGCAACCCGCTCAAAGAATCTTGCGGAAAGACGTTCGGCCCTGCAAACTGTACACTTGCAATGCTCGCTTTGCAGCAACAGATTGAAGAGGCAAATTTCATGCGCTTGAAGCTTGCAATGATACCGCTGGCCATATTTGTCTGCAATTCCGCCCTTGCTGAGTTTATTATTGTCGAAATCGAAGACTATGAAGCGCACTTAATGAAACTCGGCACCCCTTTTCTTGGTGAAGTTGCTGGCTCCATTCAAGTGTCGCCCCCAAAAATCCTTATTAATGAGGGCGACAAAATTCCCCGCACACCAATACTGGGATATCAAGTGGCCCAATTCCACCTCAGGCTCGAATTGAATGGCTTCATCGGGACGCCAGACGGATTTACCCAGCCCTACTCTGGCGTGAATGAGGTCACTTTCATATGCACTCTTCCTAATTCCTGCCTTGAGGACAGCTCCAAAAGGTCTGATGTCAGCGCGATGACAGTTGATGAAAAAATTGATAAATTGATGTACAAGAACAATGGAAAGCCCATTGACGCCACGGCATACAAGTGCGTCATGGATAAATGTGCGCAATCTGTGGAGGCATTTTCGTCACCCCGAAAGGTTTTGACGTTCATTTCGCCAAATGGCGAACTGCCCCGAAATCTTTATGACATACACTTCACAAATGAATGGCTCGATCCAGATGAAAAGACGGTATCGGGATTTGAGGAGTGCCTGTCCGATACCAAATGCATTCAAGGCATTTCGCGCAAGTGAATCCGGGGCCCTTTCAAACGGGGGCGCAAAAACCATTCCCGACCGCTTCACTTCTCATGTCGGACCATTACATTGATAGTAGAAGTACACAATGGATAGCGTCAAAAGGGTTTGTGACTTAGCATACGTGTACAGTTCTTGTTCGGCGGCTGAATTTCCGACCTCGCAGCGGGATCGCATACAACGTCCCGATTGCCATGTATTATCCAGATGGCGTCACCAGCCCGTCATCGTGAGACAGCCGGAAAAATCCAGCTTCCGCCGATCCAAGGTTAGGGAACAGTGCACAACTCCGATACCGTGTGCCCGTCCTTCACGGCTTCTAGCGCCACAGGCGCTTTGAGTGGCGCGCCGCGGGTCTTGCGTAGTGACATGTCCTCATTGCGTGGAGCTTGGAGACCAGCAGGCGCCGGTTCGTAGTTTCGCACATTGTCCGCTATTCAGGGGGCTTGGCTACCATTTGCAACCGGATCTTCATGGACTTTACCTGTCAGTTACCCAAGATGCCCGGCAGCCGCAAACCATGCGTGCGGGCGCAGGCGATGGCCTCTTCATAGCCCGCGTCGGCGTGGCGCCAGACGCCGGAGGCCGGGTCGTTCCACAGCACGCGCTCCAGCCGCCGCGCGGCCTCGGGCGTGCCATCGGCGACGATGACAACGCCGGCATGCTGCGAAAAGCCCATCCCCACGCCGCCGCCATGGTGCAGCGACACCCAGGTTGCGCCGCTGGCGGTGTTGACCAGCGCGTTCAGCAGCGGCCAGTCGGAGACGGCGTCGGACCCATCCCGCATCGCCTCCGTCTCGCGGTTGGGGCTGGCGACCGACCCGCTGTCCAGGTGATCGCGGCCGATCACGACCGGCGCCTTGAGCTCGCCGCGCGCCACCATGTCATTGAACATCAACCCGGCGCGATGCCGGTCGCCCAGCCCGATCCAGCAAATCCGGGCAGGCAGACCCTGAAAGGCGATCCGGTCGCGCGCCATGTCCAGCCAGCGGTGCAAATGGGCATTGTCCGGAAACAGCCGCTTCATCGCCGCGTCGGTCTTGTAAATGTCCTCGGGATCGCCCGACAGGGCGCACCAGCGGAACGGACCGATCCCCTTGCAGAACAGAGGCCGGATATAGGCCGGCACAAAACCGGGGAAGGCAAAGGCGTTTTCCAGCCCTTCGTCCTTGGCGACCTGCCGGATGTTGTTGCCATAGTCCAGCGTCGGCACGCCCGCGTTCCAGAAATCGACCATCGCGGCGACATGGGTCTTCATCGAGGCGCGGGCCGCGGATTCGACGGCGGCCGGATCGGTTTCCTGCCTGGCGCGCCAGTCGGCGACGCTCCAGCCAAGCGGCAGGTAGCCGTGCAACGGGTCATGGGCCGAGGTCTGGTCGGTCACGATGTCGGGGCGCGGGCCGCCGGATTTCATCCGGCGGACAAGTTCCGGAAACACCTCGGCCGCATTGCCCAGAAGGCCGACCGACTTCGCCTCACCCGCCTTGGTCCAGGTGTCGATCAGGGCCAGCGCCTCGTCGAGCGTGCGCGCCTTTTCGTCGACGTACCGGGTGCGCAGGCGGAAATCGATGCGGGTCTCGTCGCACTCGACCGCCAGGCAGCAGGCCCCGGCCATCACGGCGGCCAGAGGCTGTGCGCCGCCCATGCCGCCAA
>JAGRMT010000276.1 GCA_020441125.1 Roseivivax sp. | reverse complement strand
GGGAACTGGCGCTCGGCCAGGATGTTCAGCATCTCGCGGCCCACGTTGCCCGTGGCGCCCGCGACGACGACCTTGTAACCCATTTCAGGTCTCCTCATGTGATTGCCGCCGGCCAGTCGAGGCCGCGCGGTCGGCGCCTCTTATCCCGGCAGTGGGCACGGGGAAAGGGGCGATCAACAGTGCCGCCTTTTGGGTGCCTTTCGCGTCACAGACAGCACGATGGCTGCGCGCGCCACGCGGCGGCGCACAGATGCATAGCTGCCGCACATGCAGCAATTGTATCAGGTCAGGCACCTTTTTGTTGCGTTCGCCCGTATTATGCCACAAGAACGGGCAAAACAGGCGCAACCATAGGAAAATTCCTGCCGATTGTGCAGTCGCAGAATAAGCGGACTTGTCCAATCCTTAGGCGATTTGCTTAATCACGGCAGGCAGGTCTGGGCGACGTGTCACAATATTTTATCGAAGTTAACGATTTCCTGGTTGAGCAGTCACTAACAGGCAACGCGCGCAAAGCGTGCAGGGGACGTAAATGCTATTTGAATTGCTGACTTCACTCTCGAGGCGACAAAAAGGTGTCGTCTTCGCCGCCTTGGAGTTTTTGTCCGTCTACCTCGCCTTCGCCGCCGCAATCGCCCTTCTCAAACCGCTGAGCCTGACCCACGATTCGGTCATCGCGCTGCTGCCGCTCGCCACAGTTTTGGGCATTATCGGCGTGGTGCTGTCATATCGGCTCGATCTGCCGACCATGACGCTGAACGCATACGAGGCGCGCGGCCTGTCCCGCACCGGTTTCCTGGCCTTGTCGCTGGGGGCAATCGGCTCGTTCATCCAGGGTCCGTTCGGCGTGGCGCTTCCCTCCGAAGCGTATTTCATCTTTGCCCTGGCGATGGCCTTCACCGGCGCGGCCAGCCGCGTTCTGCTGCGACAGGCTACTTTGTGGATCTACCGCAACAACCAGTCGCGGATGCGGGTGCTGATCTATGGCGCCGGCCAGACCGGCCAGCAACTGGCTGCGGCGCTGCGCACCGACGACCACGTGATGCCCGTCGCCTTTGTCGACGACAACCCGACACTGCAAAGCAACATGGTTTCCGGCCTGCGCGTCTATGCGCCCAGCACGATCAAGGAAATCGTGCGCGAGCTGCGCATCGAACGGGTTGTTCTGGCGATGCCCTCGCTCAGCCAGCCGCGCCAGGCGCATATCGCCCACTCGCTGCGCGAAGTCGGCTGCGAGGTGCACGCGCTGCCGTCGTTTGCCGAACTGGTGGGCAGCCGCAACATGAAGGAAAGCGTCGCCCCGGTTGCGCTGGACGATCTGCTGGGCCGCAACAAGCTGGAAAGCGAACTGCCCAGTGTCTCTGACGCATATAGCGGACAGTGCATCCTGATTTCCGGCGCCGGTGGTTCCATCGGCTCGGAACTGTGCCGCCAGCTGATCGCCTGCAAGCCTGAAAAGCTGGTGCTGCTCGATCACAGCGAACTGGCACTGTACAATATCGACAAGGAACTGCGCGACCTCAGCGCCGGGCTGACCATCGTGCCGGTACTGGGTTCGGTCTGCGACGCCGGGCTGGTGGCCCAGACTCTTGCGGAACACGATGTCGACGTTGTGCTGCACGCAGCCGCCTACAAGCACCTGCCGCTGGTTCAGACCAACGCGATTGCCGGGCTTCAGAACAACGTCTTCGGCACCAAGATCATGGCCGACGCCGCGCGCGAGGCCGGCGTACGCCGGTTCATCCTGGTGTCTTCCGACAAGGCCGTGCGTCCGACCAACATCATGGGCGCGTCCAAGCGCCTGTCCGAGCTGATCGTTCAGGATCTGGCGACCCGGTCCAAGAGCACGCTCTATTCAATGGTGCGCTTCGGCAACGTGCTGGGCTCTTCGGGTTCGGTGATCCCGCTGTTCAAGGAACAGATCGCCCGAGGCGGTCCGGTGACCCTGACCCACGGCGAAGTTACCCGCTACTTCATGACGATCTCCGAAGCGGCGCGCCTGGTGCTGCTGGCCGGCTCTTTTGCCCGCGGCGGCGATCTGTTCGTGCTGGATATGGGTGACCCCGTTCCGATCAAGCGTCTGGCCCGCCAGATGATCGAGGGCGCCGGTTTCACCGTGCGCGACCACGAGAACCCCGCCGGCGATATCGAGATCGAAATCACCGGCCTGCGCCCCGGCGAGAAGCTGCACGAAGAGCTGCTGATTTCGCCCGACATGCTGACCACGCCGCACAACAAGATCCTGCGCGCCCAGGAAGGGTTCCTGTCGGAGATCGAGATTGCGACCGCGCTGAAGGACCTGCGCCGCGCGGTCGATGCCCGCGACGTGGAGGCCGCCAAGCTGGTCATCGACCGCTGGGTCGAACAGAGCCTGGAAGAGGAAGAGCGCAAGCACGTCGCAGCCGAGTAACCGGCGGCACGGCCCATCAGATCAGCGCCCCGATCCGCCGGATCGGGGCGTTTTTCGTTCGGGCGGACCTACCGCCCGGGAATGCTGCGGCGCGGGCCGGTTTCGGGCCAGGTTTCGATGATCTTCACCGCTTCCTCTGCGCTTTCGACATAGCGGAACAGCGACAGGTCCTCGGCCGAGATCGTGCCGGCTTCGCCCAATGCTTCCCAGTTCACGATCCGCTCCCAGAATGACTTGCCGAACAGCAGCACAGGCACGCGCCGCATCCGTCCGGTCTGGATCAGGGTCAGAGACTCGAACAGCTCGTCCATCGTGCCGAAACCGCCGGGAAAGACGCAGATCGCGCAGGCGCGCATCAGGAAATGCATCTTGCGGATCGCGAAGTAGTGGAAGTTGAAGCACAGGTCCGGCGTGACATACTCGTTTGGCGCCTGTTCGTGCGGCAGCACGATGTTCAGCCCGATCGACCGCCCGCCGGCATCGGCCGCGCCGCGGTTGCCTGCCTCCATCACGCCCGGGCCGCCGCCGGTCACGACGACATGCTCGCGCCCGCCGGCGGCCAGCGACCGTTCGGTCATCATCCGGGCAAAGTCCCGCGCAACATCGTAGAACCGCGACAGCTCGGACAGTGTCTGCGTGCGCGCGCCGTCCTTCTTGGACGGCTCGGGAATCCGTGCGCCGCCGAACAGCACGATGGTTGAATCGATCCCGGCCTCATCCAGCAGCATCTCTGGCTTCAGCAGCTCCAGCTGCAATCGCACCGGGCGCAGCTCGTCTCGCAGCAGGAAGTCGCCATCGGCGAAGGCCAGCCGGTACGATGGAGAGCGGCTCTGCTCGGTCGCGGGCACATGCTCGGCCGTGCTGCGGTCAAGTTGGGCGTCGCGAAAGGGGCTCTGACGGTCGTCGGACATGGCAGGTTCCTTGTTGCTCATCCGTTATGCCTATAGCGTGTCGGGAAAAAATTGCCAGTGAGGGCCGAAATGGACTGGACCGCAGAGATCGAGACCGCCGCCGCGCGGATTGCCGGGCATGTCGTCGTGACGCCGGTCATGCACAGTGCCAGCTTTGGCGTTCCGGTGCAGATGAAGCTGGAACAGACCCAGCACACCGGCAGCTTCAAGGCGCGGGGCGCGTTCAACACGCTGCTTGCCGGCCCGGTGCCCGAGGCCGGCGTGGTGGCCGCATCGGGCGGCAACCATGGCGCGGCCGTGGCCCATGCCGCCCGCGCGCTGGGTTACCCGGCGCATATCTTCGTGCCCGAGATGGCTGGCGCCTCCAAGATCGCGCTGATCGAGCGCACCGGCGCCGCGCTGACCGTGGTGCCGGGCGAATACGCCGACGCGCTGGACATGGCACGGCGCTACGAAGCTGAACGCGGCGCGATGCAGATCCACGCCTACGACGCGGTGGGAACCGTCGCCGGGCAGGGCACGCTGATGCGCGAGTGGGAGGCGCAAGGCCTGGACGCCGACACGATCCTGATCGCCGTTGGTGGCGGCGGGCTGATCGGCGGTGCGCTGGCCTGGCTGCAGGGCCGTCGCAAGGTCGTGGCAGTAGAGCCGATGACCTGCAACGCGCTCTCCGCCTCGGTCAGGGCCGGGCGGCGGGTCGAGGTGCCGGTATCCGGCGTCGCGGCCAACGCGCTGGGCTCGCGCAGCGTGGGCGAGATCTGCTTCTCGCTGGTTCAGCAGCAGGCCACCCCGGTAGTGGAAGTGACCGACGGTGCCATTGTCGAGGCGCAGAAGGCGCTGTGGCAGGCGCACCGGCAGCTGGTCGAACCGGCCGGGGCCACGGCCTTGGCCGCGTTGATGTCGGGCGCTTATGTCCCGGCGCGCGGCGAACGGGTGGCGGTGCTGGTTTGCGGCGCCAACCCGGCGCCTGATCCGCTGGCGTGACCGAGGGCGGGATTGCCGATAACCGGCGCGGCGGCTATAGGCATGCCCGAACCGACTTGCCGCAAGGAGACGACGCATGTCCAACGCCGCACTGGAAGCCGCCATCGAATCCGCCTGGGACATCCGGGACACGATCACGCCCGACACCAAGGGCGAGACCCGCGACGCCATCGAGCAGACGCTGAACGCCCTGGACAGCGGCGCGCTGCGCGTCGCCGAAAAGCAGGCAGATGGGTCCTGGCACGTCAACCAGTGGGCCAAGAAGGCGGTGCTTCTGGGCTTCCGCATCAAGGACATGGAAAAGCACAAGGGTGGCCCCCAGGGCAGCACCTGGTGGGACAAGGTCGACAGCAAGTTCGCCGGCTGGAAGAAGAAAGACTGGAAAGCGGCCGGTTTCCGCGCTGTGCCCAACTGCGTGGTGCGCAAGTCCGCCTACATCGCCCCGGGCGTGGTGCTGATGCCGTCCT
>JAGRMT010000275.1 GCA_020441125.1 Roseivivax sp. | reverse complement strand
GGCAACCAGTTCCTGGCCAACATCCGTGAATGCGACGCCATCGCCCACGTGCTGCGCTGTTTCGAGGATGGCGACATCACCCATGTCGAAGGCCGAGTAGACCCCGTGGCCGACGCCGACACCATCGAGACAGAGCTGATGCTGGCCGATCTGGAAAGCATCGAGAAGCGCCTGGCCAACATCGTGCGCAAAGTGCGCGGCGGCGACAAGGAAGCGGTGCAGCAGCAGCGCCTGATGGAAGCCGCCAAGGAGATGCTCGAGGCCGGCAAACCGGCGCGGCTGGTACCGGTGGTCGAAGAAGACATGAAGGCGTGGCGGATGCTGCAACTGCTGACCACCAAACCGGTCCTGTACGTCTGCAACGTGGCCGAGGAAGACGCCGCCAAGGGCAACGAACATTCCCAGGCGGTTGCCCGCATGGCGGCAGAGCAGGGCAACGCCCATGTCGTGATCTCGGCCCGGATCGAGGAAGAGATCAGCCAGCTGGAACAGGACGAGGCAGAGATGTTCCTGTCTGAACTGGGTCTGGAAGAGGCCGGGCTCGACCGGTTGATCCGCGCCGGCTATGGGCTGCTGGGGCTGCAGACCTATTTCACCGTCGGCCCGAAGGAGGCACGCGCCTGGACCATCCGCAAGGGCACCCAGGCGCCCCAGGCGGCCGGGGTGATCCACGGCGATTTCGAAAAGGGCTTCATCCGCGCCGAGACCATCGCCTATGCCGATTACGTTGCCTGCAAGGGCGAGGTGGGCGCACGCGATGCCGGCAAACTGCGGGCCGAGGGCAAGTCCTACGAGGTCAAGGACGGCGACGTGCTGCACTTCCTGTTCAACACCTGACGCCACCGCGCAGGGCCGGACATGAAAAAGGGCGGGGGATCACCCCGCCCTTTGCTGTTTGCAGCCCTACGGCCCGGATCAAACGAAGTCGTCGGGCGTGATCACGCTTGCGTCGAACCCACCCAGCACCAGGCGCGAGTCCATCACGCCGTCGCCGTCCTCGTCCAGCCAAAGCTGGGCCGATGCGATGCCCTGGTAGTTGCTTTCGTAGATCGTCAAGTCAGCCAGGGTCAGCCCGTCGCGCAGGTGGATCTTGTCGATACCGTCTTCCCAGTCGGCAATCTTGATCAGCTCGTCGCCGATGCCGAATTCGAAGATGTCGGCACCGCTGCCGCCCAGCACGAACACGTCCTGGCCCGCGCCTGCGACGATGTAATCGTCACCTGCGCCGCCGTCGATCTTGTCATTGCCGCCGAAGCCCTCGATCAGGTCGTTGCGGACGGTTCCGACAAGGATTTCCACCCCGTTCGGGTTGGGATCGTCGGTGCCAGAGATCCGGTTTTCGATATTCAGGACCAGTGGCGGAAGCGGGCCGGTGCCGCCGCCGGTGCTGCCGCCGGTGCTGCCACCCGTACTGCCGCCCATGCTTCCACCGGTGCCGCCACCCGTGCTGCCGCCGGTGTCGGTCCCACCGGTATCGGTCCCACCGGTATCGGTGCCGCCGGTATCCGTTCCGCCGGTATCGGTGCCGCCGGTCGAACCACCGGTGCTGCCGCCGGTTGAACCGCCGGTGCTGCTGCCGGTCGAACCGCCGGTGCTGCCGCCGGTCGAACCGCCCGTGGGCGGGTTATATTGCCCCGACGCCAGCGCCAGCGCCTCGGTGTTGATCTCGGCCAGGTGCGCCAGCACCACCGACGGAACCGCTGCCGAACCGTTCGGACCGCCCAGCAGGTCGGAAATCGACGTATCGCCATCGGCCAGGCCAGGGAACAGGCCGGCAATGGAGTTCGAAGACCCGATTGCGCTGTTGTACGTGACGTTGTTCACCCCGACACTGCCGGTGCCATCGGTGATGTGCAGCGCGGCAAAGGCCTGCATCGGATTGATCGACATCAGGTCGCCCGAAACGCCGAGGTGGCTGAGGTTCGACCGGATCACGACGCCGGTAGACTGGTGATCGGCAACGATGTTGTTGTAGATCGCCATGTTCTGCGTGTACTGGATCTGGTTCGGGTTATCCCCGCGCGAGCTGCGCTCGGACGAGCTGAGCAGGATGTAGGGGATGCTGCCGCCGTTGTAGGTCAGCATGTTGGGCAGCAGGGTGTTGCCCGAGATTTCCGTCCCGTTGACCGATCCCAGCGCAATGCCGTTCACCACGGCAGTCACGATGATGTTGTCGACGATGGTGAAGTTGTCGAAGGACACGCCCACGCGCTCGGCATCGGTGAGGTTGCTCATGTGCCCGAACACGCCCGCCGTCTGGCCATAGGGCGAATACATCACGTTATGCTCGACCGTGAAGTTGTGCACCCCGGCATTGGCCGCGCCCGAGTTCCGGTCGCCCCAGAACTGGATGAAGTCCGAATGGTCCTTGGGTTCCAGCGCCAGGTTGTTGGGGTCGATGGCGAAGGGCGTGAAGTTGCCGAAGAAGTTGTCGCGCACGGTGGTGCCGTCATGGTCCGTGCCGCGCACCCCGTCCACGCGGATGCCGTGGAAGTAGTTGCCTTCAATCGTCGTATTGGTGGTCAGCCCGTGCTTGCCGCCGCTGTCCGCAAGGAAGCTGACGCCGTTCAGCAGGTGGGTGAACTCGTTGTTCTGGATCTTGACCGTGTCGCTGCCACGCAGCTGCAACGCCTGGCCGCCGATCAGCCCGCGGTTGGGAGCCACGGTATAGCCGCCATGGGTGATGGTCTGCGTGATCGTGTAGCCTTCGAACAGGTTGTTCGTGATGTCGATCTGGCTGGAGTTGACCACGCTCAGCGCGTTCGACGTGGCCACCAGTGAGTGGGTGGTGCCCGTCGGTTCCTGCGCCTGGAAGCGCAGCCCGTCCAGCGTCAGGCCGGTGAAGTTGTTGACCTGGGAAGAGCCCAGGATGGTTGCGCCCTGCGCATTTTCGGCGCGCAGCGTCAGGCCCGGGGCCGTCAGTGAGCGTCCGTCGATATCGATGGCCCCGTAGGTTCCATCCTTCAGGATGATCGTGGTGCCTGCCTGCGCGTTATTGATCGCCGCCGTGAGTTGTGCGGACGTCGAGACTGTTACAGTCGACATAATATTCCTCGTGCCACTCGGGCTCTTTTGGCCCTGGTTTCTTGGTCACTGGCAAAGTGCGTGTACCGTCTGTCGCAATCGTTTAGTCGATAGTGTTTCATTTCCGCAATGAACCTTCCAAATCGGTGGCGGATACTTGCCAGATCTTGAAATCGACGCCTTATTTCCGCCCAAATCGTGTGAATCGCTCCTTGGTGCCAGCGATAATGCGCCGACAGCGTTAAGATTTCGGTAACGCTGTTAACCAAAGCGAAACCATTGTTTCCGAAGAGAGAACAAAGCCCCGAGCGGTCGCGAAAGCGTCCCGCTGAGGGGCGAGTCAGCGGCCGGTGAAAGGCGCCAAAGTGATTCCTGATTCGGCCAGGTGGCTGGCCACCGCGCGCGCCATTGCCAGCGCTGTCGCACCGTCTCCGTGAAGACAAACCGTGTCGATCTCCAGCGGAACGAAGCCGCCGGACAGCGGTTCGATCCCGCCCGAGCGGACCATCCGTGCCACCCGCGCCGCAGCGCTGACCGGATCGTCGATCACCGCGCCGGGCAGGCGGCGGTCCACCAGGGTGGCATCGGCGTTATAGGCGCGGTCGGCGAACACCTCGTTGGCGCGCGGCGCGCCCATGGCGCGGGCGGCCGCCTCTTGTGCGGTACCGGCGATCACCACCAGGATCAGCCCGGGCACGACGCGCAGCGCTGCCTCGTAGGCGGCGCGGGCCATCGCTTCGTCCTCGGCGGTCATGTTGCCCATCGCGCCGTGCAGCTTGAGGTGCCGCAGCTGGGCGCCCTGGGCGCGGGCCATGCCATCGGCGGCGGCTACCTGGTAGGCCACCAGGTTCTGCAACGTCTGGCGCGGCAGGTCGAACCGGCGGCGGCCAAAGCCTTGCAGGTCGGCAAAGCCGGGATGCGCTCCCAGCCCGACGCCGCGCGCCGCGGCGGTGGCCATCGTCTGGGCCATCACGTCGGGATCGCCGGCATGCATCCCGCAGGCGATATTGGCCGAGGTCACCACCGACAGCAGTTCGGTGTCGCGGCCCATGCGCCAGGGGCCGAAGCTTTCGCCCATGTCCGCGT
The DNA here is from genome assembly GCA_020441125.1 of Roseivivax sp. Lineage (GTDB taxonomy): Bacteria > Pseudomonadota > Alphaproteobacteria > Rhodobacterales > Rhodobacteraceae > Mesobacterium_A. Next base: position 3,070 of record JAGRMT010000275.1, on the reverse strand, counting down.
TCAGGTCGATGCTGGCCATGTCTTATGTCTCCTCAAACCCGGTTACGGCGCCGCTGATCAACTGATAGCCAAGCAGGTCGGCGATGTCATGCGGCGCGCGCAGCCGCGGTGTCACCTGGCGCGGCAGGCTTGCCATATGCCGGCGGAAGGCCAGTTCGGCCGCCACGGCCTGCTCCAGCGTGACAAAGGCAAAGCGCAGCGTCGCGCCGGGCGCGGCCTGCGCGGCGCGAGGCATGTCGCAGGGCAGGACGGTCGCGATCCGGGGATAGCCGCCGGTGGTCTGGCAATCGGCCATCAGCACATATGGCGCGCCGTCACCGGTCACCTGAACGTCACCCGGCACGATCACGTCCGACAGAACAGTCAACCCGGCGGCCGAGCCGAAGCCCGCGCCAGAAGGTGTCATCCTCAGGCCCTGACGATTGCCGCGGGGATCGCGCTGGAAATCGGTCTGGGCAAAACGTTCGTGCTCCTCTGCGGGAAACAGCGCGCTTTGATAGGTGGGCAGCACCCGCAACGTGCCGCCGCCCAGACGATTGTCGGGCCGCAGCATCACGTCCACAGGGCCGGGCACCGCCGGACCAAGCGGCAGCACATCGCCCGGCGCCAGCGCAGCGCCCAGCCCGGCGGCAGTGTGCACCGACCGGCTGCCCAGCAGCGGCGCGGTGTCGATACCGCCATCGACATGCAGATAACCCGCGCAGCCCGCCCGCGCCGGGCCCAGAACGATTGTCGCGCCATCGGGCACGGCATGGGCGGTGTAGCCGGGCAGGGTCACCCCATCCACCGTCAGCGTCATGGTCGCGCCGGTCACGGCCAGTCGCAGCGCCCCCTGGGCGCGGAAGCTGGCCCCGGCCAGCATCATCTCAAGCGCGGCTGTTCGCGGCGGCTGGTTCAGCAGCGCCGCACCTTCGGCCAGTGCCAGCCGGTCCAGCGCGCCGCCCTGCGACAGCCCCTCGGCCATGCGGCCGGGGCGGCCGCCGTCCTGCACTGTCAGGCCGGGCCCGCAGGCCAGCACGTGTAACGCCCGGCTCATGCCAACGCCTCGCAGGTTGCGCCGCCTTGCGGATCGGCCTGCAAATCTGGCCAGTCGGCAGCCGGAACCGATGGAAACAGCACCTCGTCCCCTGCGCGCAGCAGCACACAGGGCGTCTGGTCGGGCCGGAACAGAGGCAGAGCCGTCATCGCGATGTGGCGCCAGCCGGTTGGCGTTGGCACCGGAAACAGCACGAACTGCCGGATCGCCACCAAGAGTGCCCCGGCCGGCACGCGGGCAGTCAATCCGGTCTGGCGCGGAATGTCCCAAACCTCGGGCAGGGGGCCCAGGTAGGGCAGGCCGGGGGCAAAGCCGATGGTCTGCACCCGTACCTGTGACGTTGACAGCATCGCCACCGCCGCTTCGGCCGACAGGCCTGCTTCCGCCGCCGCCTCCTCCAACTGCGGGCCATGGCTGCCCCCGTAAACGGTGGGCACCCGCCACAGCCGGCGGCCATGGGGCAGCGGCGCGGCGTACCAATCCTCGGCATCAAGCAGCCGCCCGACCTGGGCCGACAGCGCCGCGTAGGCCGCCACGACCGGGTCGAACCGCAAGTAGACCGAGGCCAGGGTCGAAACCGTCTCCTCCACCCCCGGCCAGGCCGCGGCCTCTGCCGCCGCGCGGAAGGCCAGCGCGGCGCGGTTGGCCGGATCCGACAGCCGGTCGCCGAAACGGACAACCAGGCCGTTGACGCCGGCGTGAGAAATTTGCGGGAACTGGGCGGTGATGGTCATGGTCCGGCCACGCTATGCCGCCGCCGCGCCGGGTGCAATCGCCCTCGGGAAGGGTGCGGGGCGCGCGGCGCCCAAAGATTGGGCAACCGCCGGGCAAAGCACCTATTTCCGCCCGCGCAATAGGCAAGAATGCCGGCGCGCCGTTGCGCCTTGCCGGGGCACTGGGCAATCTGGCGCCGAAACCGATGAGCTTCACCCGGGGGGCAAGCCGATACTCGACGCAACCGCCATGGCTCCGCAGCGCCCCGAGGCCGCGCCACCGCGCGCGCGCGGCACGCTGCGACTGTCGTCGCGCCTGCGCGATGACGGCGCCAGCGTGCTGGATGGGCTGCACATGGCCGGCTCGGTCAAGGCGCTGTTCCCGCGCGGCACCGGCGCGGCGATGCAGACGGTGCTGTTGAACACCGCCGGGGGCATCACCGGGGGCGATGCCTTTGACATCGAGGTGTCGGCCGGGCCGGGCAGCCATCTGGTTGTCACCACGCAAGCGGCGGAACGGATCTATCGCGCCGCGCCCGGTGTGCCGGGCCGGATCACGACGCGCCTGAGCGTTGCCGAGGGTGCGACGCTCGGCTGGTTGCCGCAGGAAACCATCCTGTTTGACGCCGCGGCGCTGGACCGGCGATTACTGGTCGACGCAGCGCCCGGCGCGCGGGTTCTGGCGTGCGAGGCACTGGTCTTTGGCCGCGCCGCCATGGGCGAGCGGGTCCGCTCACTGCACCTGCGCGACCGCATCGACCTGCGCCTGGACGGCGCGCTGGCCTTTGCCGACCGGCTGCGGCTGGACGGCGATGCCGCCGCCCGGCTGGAGCGCGACGCCGTCGCCGGCGGCGCACACGCGATGGCCAGCCTTGTACTCAGCGCCCCCGGCGCCGCGCGCCAGCTGGATGCCATGCGCGAGGCGCTGGGCGCGACCGGCGGCGCTTCGGCCCTGTCGGGCGATCTGGTTTTTGCCCGGCTGCTGGCCGAGGACAGCTTTGCCCTGCGTGCCCGCCTGATCCCGATGCTGACGGACCTGACGCAAACCGCCATTCCCAAAACCTGGACCTTGTGACAATGCAACTGACCCCCCGAGAAAAAGACAAGCTTCTGATCGCCATGGCGGCTGAGGTCGCCCGCCGGCGCCTGGCGCGCGGCGTCAAGCTGAACCATCCCGAGGCCATCGCGTTGATCACCGACGCGGTGGTCGAAGGCGCCCGCGACGGCCGCTCGGTGGCGCAGATGATGGAGGCGGGCGCTCGCGTGGTCAGCCGCGCCCAATGCATGGAAGGTGTGCCCGAGATGATCCACGAAGTGCAGG
>JAGRMT010000049.1 GCA_020441125.1 Roseivivax sp. | reverse complement strand
GGCGACCCGTTCACCGAAAAGCGCCTGATGGAAGCCTGCCTGGAACTGATGGCGACGGGCGCGGTGATCTCTATCCAGGACATGGGTGCCGCGGGCCTGACCTGCTCGGCGGTCGAGATGGGCGACAAGGGCAAGCTGGGCATCCGGCTCGACCTGGAAAAGGTGCCCCAGCGCGAGGCGCACATGACCGCCTACGAGATGATGCTCTCGGAAAGCCAGGAACGGATGCTGATGGTGCTGGACCCCTCGAAAGAGGCAGAGGCCCGCGCGGTGTTCGACAAGTGGGACCTCGACTTCGCCATCATCGGCGAGACCATCTCCGAGGACCGCTTCCTGATCATGCACAACGGCACCTGCTGCGCCGACCTGCCTTTGTCCAAGCTGTCCTCGTCTGCCCCGGAATACGATCGCCCCTGGGTGCCGACCCCGGCCGCCGCGCCGCTGGCCGATGTGCCGCAGGTCGATGCCATCGACGCGCTGAAGGCGCTGATCGGCAGCCCCAACTATTGCTCGCGCCAGTGGGTCTATCAGCAATATGACACCCAGGTGATGGCCGATACCGTGGTCACACCCGGCCAGGGCGCCGGGCTGATCCGCGTGCACGGCACCGGCAAGCAGCTGGCCTTCACCTCAGATGTGACGCCGCGCTACGTGCGCGCCAACCCGGTACAGGGCGGCCGCCAGGCCGTGGCCGAAGCCTACCGCAACCTGACCGCTATCGGCGCCCTGCCGCTGGCCACCACCGACAACCTGAACTTCGGCAACCCCGAAAAGCCTGCGATCATGGGCCAGTTCGTTGGCGCGCTACAGGGCATCGGCGAGGCCTGCCTGGCGCTGGACATGCCCATCGTTTCGGGCAACGTGTCGCTTTACAACGAAACCGACGGCAAGGCGATCCTGCCAACTCCGACGATCGGCGCCATCGGCCTGATCGGCGCGGATGAAACCGCGATCATCGGCCATGCCCGCGATGGACACGTGGCGATCCTGATCGGCGAGGCAGGCAGCCACCTGGGCCAGTCGGCCCTGCTGGCCGAGGTGTTCAACCGCGAAGACGGCGATGCCCCGGTGGTCGACCTGACGGCCGAGCGGCGCAACGGGGAATTCATCCGCGCCAACCGCGCCCTGATCAAGGCCTGTACCGATCTGGGTGACGGTGGTCTGGCGATGGCCGCATTCGAGCTGGCCGAGGCGGGCGGTGTCGGCGTCACGCTCGACAGCGGCGCAACGCCCGAGCTGTTCGGCGAGGACCAGGCCCGTTACCTTGTCGCCTGCGGCTTCGATCAGGCCGAGGCGCTGATGTCCGCCGCCACTGCCGCCGGCGTGCCGATCCAGTCGGTCGGCCGGTTCACCGGCGACAGCGTGCGCATGGGCGGCAGCGAAGCGCCGCTGGCCGAGCTGTCCGCGCTCTACCGCGGCGCCTTCGCACGGCATTTCGGATAAGACAGAACCAGGCTGGCGGGGGCATGCCCCCCTGGCGCAGGCCCGGCAAGATCGCCCCGCGCCATCAGGCGCCGGGCCGTTCCAGTTCCATTCGCGCAAAGGCCCAGTTCGCCGCCTGGTGAATGACGCCGAATTCGCCGCCCCGGATCGCCGCATCAACTTCGTCCGGTGTCATCAGCACCGCCTGCATCTCTTCCAGGTCGCCCGCATCGGCCGCCTGCACCTTGCGGCAGCCGCGCGCCAGAAAATAATGCCCCCTGCAGCCACGCTGGTTGCCGTTATCGACGTAAGAGCCCAGCGACACCCAGTCTTCCGACACCAGCCCCGTTTCCTCCAGCAATTCCCGCTTGGCGCCGTCCAGCGGCGCCTCGCCCGGATCGACAAACCCGGCTGGCACCCCCAGCACCACGCGCCCCGGCCCGTGCTTGTAATGGCGCAGCACCAGAACGCGGCCATCCTCCATCACCGGAACGATCGAAGCGAAGGTGCGCAGATGCACCTGGTAGAAATCGTCGACGATCTTGCCGCCGGGAAGCGCGACCACCTGCTTCTGGATCTCGAAATAGGGTTTCACCTCGAAGACCACGTCGGTCTTCAGCGTCTTCCACGGCTCCAGCATCGTCTCGCCCCTGAAATGAAAAATGCCGCCCCGCAATGGGACGGCATCGGCTTAGCCACGTCAGATGACGAAAGGATGGCGCTTAGCCAACCAATTCGAGGCCCGAGAAGAAATACGCGATTTCCTGCTTGGCGGTATCCGGCGCGTCCGAACCGTGGACCGAGTTCTCGCCAACCGACTCGGCGAATTCGGCGCGGATCGTGCCCGGCGCGGCGTCGGCCGGGTTGGTGGCGCCCATCACTTCGCGGTTCTTCAGGATGGCATTCTCGCCTTCCAGCACCTGCACGACGACCGGCTCAGAGGCCATGAAGTCGCACAGCTCGCCGTAGAAGGGCCGCTCCTTGTGCACTTCGTAGAACTTGCCGGCCTGTGCCTTGGTCAGGTGAATGCGCTTCTGCGCGACGATGCGCAGGCCCGCGTCTTCGAACTTGGCATTGATCTTGCCGGTCAGGTTGCG
>JAGRMT010000048.1 GCA_020441125.1 Roseivivax sp. | reverse complement strand
TGTTCCTCGATCTTCCATTCGATGGGCAGGCCGTGGCAGTCCCAGCCCGGGACGTAACGGCTTTCATACCCCATCATCTGGTGCGACCGGACGATCATGTCCTTGATCGTCTTGTTCAGCGCGTGGCCGATGTGCAGGTGCCCGTTCGCATAGGGGGGGCCGTCGTGCAGGGTAAAGGGCGGACGGTCCGCCGCCTTTTCCCGCAGCCGGTCGTAGACGCCGATCCGTTCCCACCGGGCCAGCCACTCGGGCTCGCGCTTGGGCAGGCCGGCGCGCATCGGGAAATCGGTCTGGGGCAGGTTCAGCGTGTCTTTATAGTCGGGCGTGTCAGAGCACATCGCGTGCGTCCTTTGGCAAAGCGTCTTGGAAACGGGTGTAGGAAGGGGCGGCGCGAAGGTCCATACGCCTTGTCCCGGCGGCTCTGGCTCAGAGCGCCGGGCAGGTAATTCGAATGATGATCGCGGTGCGCAGCATCATGGCGCGCTTATAGGCGGCGTTTCGCGGACGGTCCAGAGGCGACGGGTTGCCCAATGTCGCAGGCCGGATATGCTGCGCCGCAGCCATTGTCGGAGCGTCGATCATGTCCTTTTCCCCCCGAGCCACCGCGCTTGCCGTGCTTGTCCTTGCCGGGCTGACCGGCTGCGTTGCCATCACGCCCGAGGAAGGCCCCTTTGCCGGCGGCCCGGAACTGGTGGACGACACGATCAAGCTGACGGCAAAGGGGCAGGCGATGCCCGTGGTGGCGGCGGTACAGACGCGGGTGCGCGGCGGCACGATGGGGCCGGGCGGCTTTGTCCCGGACCGAAACGCGGTGTGCGAGCTGAAGGCCGAAACATTCACCGTGCTGACGCATGCGCCGACCTATCTGCGCCTGCCGTCCTACGGGCCGCAGACACCACCCGTTGCCGTGCTGTGCACCCTGGGTGCCCGGCGAGGCGAGCGGACCGTGGCGGCCAGCCTGCTACGCCCCGCGTCGGACGGCGGCGGCAGCGCTGCGCGCGGGTTCATCGGGCCGGGTGCGGTTGCCGTTGTGATCGCTCCGCAGCAGCGGACCGAGGTGGATATCTGGGGCTATCCCGACATCGACGTGGTGATCCAGTGACCCAGCCGCCCGCAGCCGCCATCCCGCCGCGCTTTGCCGTGACAGCCGAGCAGATCGACCGGGTTGTCGCCACCTTCTATGACGCGGTGCGCCGTCACCCCGGGCTTGGGCCCGTGTTCGCCGCCCATGTCCGCGACTGGCCCGCGCACGAAGCCAAGATCGCCCGCTTCTGGCGCAACGCCATCCTGTTCGAACGGTGCTACGACGGCAATCCGATGGCGGCCCATCTGGCCGCTGGCGATGTGCGCGCGCCGATGTTCGACGTGTGGCTGGGGCTTTTTGACAGCGTGCTGCGGCTGGAACTGCCGGCCGAGACAGGCGCCGCCTGGTCTGCGCTGGCGCATCGCATCGGGCGCGGATTGCGCATGGGGGTTGCGGATCGCGATTCGACTGGCGTGCCGCGACTCGGCTAGCGTTCGACGCAGCAGAAAACAGCGAATTTTCTTTAATTTAAGGCACAATTCGTGCGCTTTCCTGACGCCGCGCCGCGGCAGGCGGGAAACGGCGCATGCCCTGACCCGCCAGTGGCGAAGTTTGGCCCCTGCCTTCAACACGCCGCATGTCGATGGCACATTTTGCCGCATTTCGCGGTTAATAATTCATCATGGCACGCCTTTTCCCAACGCGGCGCGCCGTCAAACCGCAAAGGAGCCCGCAAATGGCTTATGAAAACCACGAAAGGTATGACGCGTACCTGTACCCCATCCGCAAGGACCCCGCGTCGCATCTGCGCCAGGCGCATTTGACCAAACTGATTTGGGCCGGCGCCGCGGCGTTGATTTTTGTGCTGATGCTGACGATCGTGTCCAGTTTCAGCCACCGGCCCAGCAATGTCTACACAGCCCCTGTGGGCGGCCTGCCGACCGTGCAAGCCGACCCCGTTTCGGTCAGCCCGCAAGCAAGCAAGTAATCGTGTCTTTGCAGGCCGGTCCGGGACCGGAAATTTCTTGGCGTGCCAGTGCGATGCACGCTCTCGCGCGCGGCCTTCCGCAGCGGTTCCACGGCTTTCCCCCGAGCCGGTAAGACCCGCCTGGCCGCGTGCATCTTCGGCGACACCGTCGCCGCGGGCCTGATCGCCCGGCAGGGGACCACCAGACAGACGCCGCTTGTTGTCGCCCGGGCTATCGCTTCAGGGCCTGCATCAATTTTTCATAGATCTTGAAGGCGGCAAGAGCGATGCTCAGGGCGCCCAGAATCAAGGTTACTTCCAGGTAAGCCATTGGCGGCTTGGTGCCGGTTGGGGCTGGTGGCGGTGGTTTTGAGATCGTCGCCTTGACGTCCCGCAATGTCTTGCACTGGGTTTCGATCTTGCTACGGCTGGACGCGAGATCGCCAAGGAATATCTTGTATTTCTTGATCTCGGCGGTTTCCTTGCCCTTCTTGGCTGCGATCTGGTTCTTCTTTGCCGCCTTTTGCAGCGCGACCATTTCCTTGATCGCCGCTTCGAACTTCTGCACCAGCTCTTCGAGCGCAGAGGTCAGCGCGCGCCGGTTCTTCTCGTCCTCGACGATCCAGTCGGGTGTGATCTTTCCGTAGGTCGAACCGAACCGTTTGATGGCGCGGATCGAGTCCTTTACGCGCGATTTCCGTTTCTGCTTGGCGATCCAGTCGTTGTACGCCTCGACCTTGTTGATCGCGACGTTGCGTTTCGACGTCTGCGCCCGGTCCTGGATCTTGGCCTGGTTTCTACCGGCTGTTCGCGGATTTCTGGCCATGGGCGCACTCCGTTCGGCTGTTGCCGAAGGCGCCAGTGCCACCGGCTTGACCAACTGTGCGCCAAAGTGCCCGGAATTTCAAAACTTCAGGTGCCGAACATCGTCCCGACGAAATAGGCGATGCAGGCCGCCGTTCCGCCGATCGCCAGCGTTTCCAGCCCCGAACGCCACCAGGGCGCCAGCGACCACTGGCTCTTGTAGGCGCCGATGGCAAAGAAGGTGATCCCGGTCAGCACGCTGGACAGGGTAAAGGCATCGGCCATCCCGATGATGAAGGGCATCAGGGGAATCATCCCGGCAATCAGGAAAGCGACAAAGGTGGTGATCGCCGCGCGCATCGGTTTTGGGTCGACAGAAGCGAGGCCATACTCGCCTTCCAGCATCATCGAGATCCACAGCTCCTTGTCGGAGCTGATTTGCGTCACGGCCTTGTCCAGCGCATCGCCCGACAGCCCCTTCAGGTGCAGGATGTGGCGCAATTCGCGCCTTTCCCCCTCGGGTTCCTCGCGGATGTGGCGTTCCTCGACCTGGCGCAGACGCTTGATGTCGTCCAGTTCCGCCTTTGTGCCCGAATAGTTGCCCGCTGCCATGGAAAAGCCATCGGCCAGCACGTTGGCCATGCCCAGGGCCACCACGATCAATGGCGACAATCCGGCGCCGGCAACCCCGGCGACAATGGCGAAGGTGGTGACCGAGCCGTCGATCGCGCCATAGACCGTGTCGCGCACGTAGCCGCGCCCGGGCGGTTGATCCATGCGCAGTTCGATTTCGGCCTGGCTGTGGCCGTGGTTGCCGCTCAGGTCGGGCATGGCTTACTTGTCCTTCGAAAACAGCCCGCTCAGGGCGGTCGAGACGATGCCCCGAACCGAAGGCCGGGTTCCGGGCGCAAAGGGCAGAGGGCGGCAAACCTCCATTGCGGCCACGCCGACGCGGGCGGTCAAGGCGCCGTTGACCAGCCCTTCGCCAAACCGGCGCGACAGCTTGCCCAGAAGTCCGCCGCCCAGGATCGGCTCCAGCATGTCGTCGCCCACCGCGACGGCGCCGGTGGCCACCAGATGGGACATCACGGCGCGCAACAATCTCAAGCTGCCCAATGTGCCGGACCGGCCGCCGTAGATCTCTCCGATCCGGCGGATCATGCGGATGTTCGAGGTCAACGCCGCGAACACATCAGCCAGTGCCAGCGGCACCAGCGCGGTGACCGTGGCGACCTGCCGGGCGGCCGCCTCCACCTCGCGCCGGGCCTGGGCATCCAGCGGAGCAAGCAATTCGGTTTCGGCCAGGTGCAAAAGTCCCTCGGCGTCGAACACGTCGCCTTCGCGGTCTTTGAGGCGCTGCCTGCCCCAGCGCGTATCCTCGCGCCCGGAGTAGATCGCGGTGAGCCCCTGCACCACCTTGCGCGCCGCGCCCAGGTCGGCGGCGGCCAATCCCTGCGCAGCGGCGTGGTGCAGCGTGTCGATGCGTTTCAGCCGGGCAAAGACCGAGACCTCCTTGATGACGATCAGCAGCACCACCAGCCCGAAAGCCGCGATCAGCGCCGCCACGGCCCAGCCCAGGATCGGGTTGGAGGCAACCAGCCCGGTCACGAAGTTCCAGGCGGCGATCGAGACCAGCGTGCCCACAAGCCCGACCAGCAGCGACCAGAACCAGCGCGCCAGCCGGGACGGGCGGCGGGTCGCCAGGGTGGCGACAGCGGTCATCGCCTTGCCGGTCGGCGCCGGCTCTCCCAGGTCGGGCACCGGCGGCGCTTCGGCGGGCGAAGGCGCCTCGGGCAGGTCGGCATGCAGCGTTTCCGGCTGCCGGGCGGCATCGCCGGGGCGCGGCGGCGGCGAGTGCTCCAGGTCGAACAGCACCGGTCCCTTGGGCTTGGTCATCGCAAGGCCTCGCTTTCCCACACATAATGCACGTCGGGCAACTGCTCGTCATTGTCGGTGCCGTCGGTGCGCTCGATTTCGCGGAAGCCTTCGCGGGCATAGAACGCCTGTGCCCGGTCGTTGGCCTGGAAAGTCCACAGCGTCAGCCGGACGCGACCTGCCTTCGCGGTCTCCAGCAGCCGCCGGCCAACGCCGTTGCCGCGTGCACCGGGGGCGACGAACAGCGCCAGCACCTCGTCGCCGCGCTGTGCGACGAACCCTTCGATCTGGCTGGTCTCGGCCACTGTGACCCAGCCAGCATCGACCATACGGCCGGCAATCGACAAATCCTCGGCCCGGCTGTGCAGGCGCGGCATCCAGGGTGTCTCGTCGATGAACTCCGACAGGATCTGACCGACGCGGCCGGCATCGGTCGGCCGGGCGGGCCGCAGTCTGGGGGCGCTCACAGCCGGTCTCCGATCAGGAACTGCGCCGCCCGGTCCAGCCGGATATGCGGCGGCCCTTCGCCCGGTTTCAGCGTCAGCCGCGCCGGGGCAAAGCGCATGATCTGATAGTCGCGATCCAGCCAGCCCTGGGCACCTTCCCGCGCCGGGCCCAGCAGATGCGCCGGGTCCTCCGGCAACTCGCCGGGATAGAAGGCCGCCTCGCGCCCGGTGTCCAGCAAGGTGCCGCGCACGCAATCCAGCATCGCGCCGTCATGCGCAATGGTCTGCTCTACCGTGGCGCGCAGCGCGGCGATCGACATCGCGGCTGTCTCTGCCCCGGCAAACCGCGCCCGGTCACGCGCGTCGCGGGTCAATGCCTCCATGATCGCGGTCAGTCGCGGGTGCTGGGTATGGTGCAGGTGGTCCGCCTTGGTGGCGGCAAACAGGATCTTTTCTACCCGCCGGCCCAGGAACAGCCGCGAAAGGAAGGCGTTGGCGCCGGGGCGGAAGGCCGTCAGGATATCGGCCATCGCGCGGCGCATGTCTTCTACCGCGCGCGGCCCTGCGTGAATCGCGCCCAGTGCGTCGACCAAGACGATCTGCCGGTCGATCCGGGCGAAGTGCTCGGTGAAGAAAGGCTTGACCACGCGCGCCTTGTAGGCCTCGTAGCGGCGCTCCATCTCGCGGATCAGCGCACGCCGCGGCGCACCGGGCTGTGGCGGCAGCGGTGCGAAGGTCAGCACCGGGCTGCCCGCCAGATCGCCGGGCAGCAGGAACCGGCCCGGCGTGCAATCGGAATAGCCCGCCGCCCGTGCCGCCGTCAGATAGGCGGAAAATGCCTCTGCCAGCGCCTTGGCCCGCGGCTCCTCCATGGCGGCGGCGCCATCCTCGGCCCGGGCCATGGCCAGGAAATCGGTGCCCTGGGAACGGTTCTCCAACCGCTCCAGCGTCTCGGTCGACCAGCTGGCATAGTCCTTGTCCAACAGTCCCAGGTCCAGCAGCCATTCGCCGGGATAGTCCACGATGTCGAG
>JAGRMT010000047.1 GCA_020441125.1 Roseivivax sp. | reverse complement strand
AGGTGCAGAACTTGTCGCAGCCTTCCTGCACGGTCAAGAAAGCGGTCGGGCCGCGCTGCGCCTTTGGCCGGGCCGCAAGACGGTCGAACTTGTCTTCCTCGGGGAAATCGGTGTCGAGCGCCTTGGCGCCCTGCCCCGCCGCTGCCGTCAGCTCGGGCAGGCGGTGATAGCTTTGCGGTCCGACCACCAGATCGACCAGCGGCTGGCGGCGCAGGATTTCTGCCCCTTCGGCCTGGGCAACACAGCCGGCCACACCGATCTTCAGCTCTGGCCGCGCCGCCTTCAGCGCCTTGTAGCGGCCCAGCTCTGAATAGACCTTTTCGGCTGCCTTCTCGCGGATGTGGCAGGTGTTCAGAAGGATCATGTCGGCATCGTCGGGCGTCGCCGTCTCGACATAGCCCTCGCCGCCCAGCGCTTCGGCCATGCGCTCGCTGTCGTAGACGTTCATCTGACAGCCGTAGGTCTTGATGTAGAGCTTCTTGGGCGTGGACATCGCGGGCTCCTGCTGGCGGGTTCGAGAGCGGGCGATACCCCGAAACCGCCCTGCCTTGCAATGCCGCAGCAAATCACGGACGCTGCGCCAAAGCGAAAGGGCAAGGATGTTGGCCAGCGGGATCGAGGAGTTTCGGCGCAGCGGCGTGCGCGCCTTGCCGCCCGGCCCCGTGGCGCTGATCCTGGCCGACGATATCGCGCTTTTGCCCGAAACGCTGCGCCATTTGCTGGGGCACGGCTTTGGCGCGGTGCTGTTGCTGGCGCCCGATCATCTGGACCAGCGTCTGCCCGACCCCCGCGTGCACCTGGTGCGTCACGATGTGACCGCCCCGGGCGCACTTGCAGGGGCGGCCAACGCGCTGATGCCGGCGCTGGAAGGGCGCTGGATTTATGTCGGGCATGGCGCCGAGTTTCCGTTCTATCCGTTCTGCGAAACCCGCAGCATCGGCGAATTGCTGTCGTTCCACGAAAGCGAGCGGCGCATGGCGATGCTGTCCTATGTCGTCGATGTCTATGCCGGCGACCTTGAGCGTGCGCCGGACGGGGCCGACATAGCCGATGCCTGGATGGACGCGCGCAGTTATTACGCCCTGCCGCGTCCGGACGCAGAACGGCAGATCGAAGCCTATGGCGGGCTGCGCTGGCGGTACGAAGAACATATCCCCGCCGACCGCCGACGGATTGACCGCATCGCCTTTTTCAAGGCCCGCCCCGGCCTGGCGATGGCGCCCGACTTCACCCTGAGCGAGGCCGAGGCCAACACCTATGCCTGCGAATGGCATCACAGCGCCACGGCGGCGATTGTCAGCTTTCGCGCCGCCCGCGCGCTGCGCAGCAATCCCGGCCCACGCGCCGCGATCCGCAGCTTCCGGTGGCACGGCTCGGTGAAATTCGACTGGACATCGCAACAGTTGCTGGACCTTGGCCTGATGGAGCCCGGCCAGTGGTTCTGAAGGCAATGGCTGAAAGCCGCGCTACAACTGGCTGATTTTGCCCGTTTCCGGCCGTCAGCCACCCTGCCCGACACGGATCCGCTTGGTGCCGATCTCGGACCGGTCGCCAGTGACCAGCCGGTTGACCCGGATGCCCGGCAGCGCGGCCTCCTCGGCAACCGGTTCCGGTTCCGGCACGGCATTTGCAGAATCTGCTGAACCGGCAGAGAACAGCGCCGGCGGCATCGTTACCGCCTCTTTCAGCGCCTCGACCTCAACCGAGACTCCGGCCTCCTGAGCTTTGCGATAGGCCATTTCCACCGCCATGAACTGCGCCACGTTCCGCCCGGCGGCGGTGAAGGCGCCCATCACCTGGTTATCGCGCAAGACCACCTGGCTGATGGTCAGGGACAATACGACCAACAGCAAAGGCACGATGACGCGCAGCCAGATCGGCTTGCGATAGGGGGCAGGACGGAATCGCGAGGTGTCTTCCATGCCGCGCATCGTGACAGCGCGGCATGGCAGGATTGCGGCGCGGTTTACAGGTTCTCGGCCTGGGGCATGCCCAGCACGTGGAACCCGCCGTCCACGCGGATCACCTCGCCTGTGGTGCAGGCGCCGGCGTCCGAGATCAGGTAGACCGCCGTGCCGCCAACCGCCTCAAGCGTGGCGTTCGAACGCAGCGGCGCGTTCGTGTCGGTGTGCTTGTAGGTCTTGCGCGCCCCGCCGATGGCGGCGCCGGCCAGCGTCTTCATCGGGCCGGGGCTGACCGCATTCACACGGATGCCTTCGGGGCCCAGGTCGTTGGCCAGGTAGCGCACGGTCGATTCCAGCGCCGCCTTTGCCACGCCCATCACGTTGTAGCTGGGTGTGACGCGGTTCGAGCCCATGTAGGTCAGCGTGATCAGCGTGCCGCCGTTGTCCACCATCAGCGGATGCGCGCGGCGGGCGACCTCGATGAAGGAATAGCACGAGATATCGAGCGAGTTCTTGAAGTTCGCCCGGCTGGTGTTCAGGAACCGGCCGGTCAACTCGTTCTTGTCCGAAAAGGCGATGGCGTGGACCAGGAAATCCAGCGTCGGCCAGCGATCCGCCAGCGCCGCGAAGGCGGCGTCGAGCGAGGCGTCGTCGGTCACGTCGACATCGACCATGAAGTCCGAGCCGACCGATTCAGCCAGCGGCTTCAGACGGCTGCCAAAGGCCTCACCCTGGTAGGTGAAGGCCAGTTCCGCCCCCGCCTCGGCGCAGGCCTTGGCGATGCCCCAGGCGATCGAGCGTTCGTTGGCTACGCCCATGATCAGGCCGCGTTTGCCGGCAAGTGCGTGCATCTTGGCTCCCTTTCGCTTTTCTCAAGGGTTTGGCCATTTTATCGGGGTGCGTCAAGCTGGCGGATCACTTCGAGACTGGCCGAGAACCGCGTCAAGTCTTGCAGGAAGCGCTCTCTGTCTTCGGCCGGCCATGCCAGAAGCTGCTGAACCAACCCTGGGAAAAGCTGCGGCTGGACCCGGCGAAGATGATCATGGCCTGCCGGCGTCACGCTTGCCAATCTGCTACGGCGATCCGAGCTTTCTTCCACGACGGATACCCAGCCGGCGTTTTCGAACTTGGCCAACATCTTGGTAACTGCGGGCTGGCCGACGTCCACGGCGCGGGCAATGTCCGTGATCCGCTGCGGCTTTTCACGCCGAGACAGGTGGGCCAGCACCTGGAATTGCGCGACGGTCAGCCCGTGACCCACCAGGTTTTCAGCCATGATCGAGTGATAGAGCTGAGAGACGATACCGACGCGGGTCAACAACGCAACGATTTGCCGAATTTCCGGAGTTGGAGCATTGGGCAAATTTTCTTCCTCCTCCGGGTTGCGTTTCATTCTGCGGAATATATTTTACATTCCATGGAATGCAAATGGAGGACACGATGACACTGTTCACTCGCCTGACACAGATGCCATTGATGGCGCACGGCGCCGCTACTGCCGTCACTTTCGGGGCATTCCTAGCCGTCAAGAACAAGCTGGACGCACTTTATGCGGCAAGCCGGCACCCGGTGGATTACGCGACGGGTCAGACCACGTTCGATGCCGAAAGGATCAAGGGCTTTTACGCCCACATGCAGCAGTTGGAGACACTGGATGTCTACATCCAGACTCAGCAGTTCGACTTCCTTTTCATCCTGTGCGTCGCGGCGCTTGGGCTGACGCTGGGTACCCTGGTTGCGCGCATGTCGGCGCCCGGCACCTGGGGGCGCCGGCTGGGCTTCGCCGCTGCGGGCCTGGCGCTAGCCGGGGCAACAATGGACGCGCTGGAGAACCTGACATCCTTCGTGATGCTGGCCGATCCGCAGGGGTTTGCCCTATGGCTCGCCCTGCCCTACTCGGGCTTCGCGGCGATCAAGTTCGCACTGCTTGCGCTGGCGATGCTGGAGGTCGTCCTGTCGGCCGTGGCAGGCGGGCTGTCCCGCCTGGTTGCATTGGTCAAGCCGGCCAGTCGCAGATGACCTGCGCCGGCCTACCCATTACCCCCGGTACTTGCTGAGCAGCATCGAGCCGTTGGTGCCGCCGAACCCGAAAGAGTTCGTCATCACCGTGTCCAGCCCGGCCTTTTCAACCAGTTGCGTGGCGATCTCGGCCGGCTTCAGGGCCGGGTCCAGCGTCTCGACGTTGATCGACGGGGCGATGAAATCGTGCTCCAGCATCAGCAGGCAATAGATCGCCTCCTGCGCGCCGGTGGCGCCCTGGCTGTGGCCGGTCATCGACTTGGTCGAGGATACCGGCGGCGTCGATCCGTCGCCGAAGACGCGGCGCACCGCCTCGATCTCGCCCACGTCGCCGACCGGGGTCGAGGTGCCGTGCGCGTTGATGTAGCCGACCTTGCGCCCCTCGGGCAGCGTCGACAGCGCCAGGCGCATCGCCCGCTCGCCGCCCTCGCCCGACGGGGCGACCATGTCATGCCCGTCCGAGGTGGCGCCGTAGCCCGTGACCTCGGCATAGATCTTCGCGCCGCGCGCCAGCGCGTGCTCCAGCTCTTCCAGCACCACGATGCCGCCGCCGGCCGAAATGACGAACCCGTCGCGGCCCGCGTCGAAGGCGCGCGAGGCGCGCTCCGGCGTGTCGTTGTACTTCGACGACATCGCGCCCATCGCGTCGAACAGGCACGACAGCGTCCAGTCCAGCTCCTCGCCGCCGCCGGCGAACATGATGTCCTGCTTGCCCATCATGATCTGCTCTGCCGCGTTGCCGATGCAGTGCAGCGACGTCGAGCAGGCCGAGGTGATGGAATAGTTGATGCCCTTGATCTTGTAGGCCGTCGACAGGTTGGCGCTGACGGTCGAGCACATGCACTTGGGCACGGCGAAGGGGCCGATGCGCTTGGTGGCACCGGTGGACAGCACCGTCTGGTGCGCCGCCAGCATGGCGCTGGTCGACGGCCCGCCCGATCCGGCCACCAGCCCGGTGCGCGGGTTCGACACGTCATCCGCGCCCAGCCCGGCGTCGGCGATGGCCTGGCCCATGGCGATGTAGGCATAGGCCGCCCCCGGCCCCATGAAGCGCAGCGTGCGCTTGTCGACATGCTCGGCCACGTCCAGCTTGATGTCGCCGGCGACCTGGCTGCGGAAGCCGTGCTCTTGCATCGCGGCATTGGCGGTGATGCCCGACTTGCCGGCCTTCAGCGAGGCCAGAACTTCCTGGGCATTGTTGCCGATGCTGGAGACGATCCCCAGCCCGGTGACGACGACTCGGCGCATAGCCTATCCCCTTTCGGTCTCAGCTCTCGGACAGAGCGACCTTCATGTCCTTGACCAGATAAAGCACTTCTCCGTCGGCTTCCACCCGGCCATCGGCCACACCCATCGTCAGCCGGCGGGTCTGGATCGCCTTGGTGAAATCCACGTAGTAGGTGATCATGGTGCGGTCAGGCCGGACCATGCCGGTCAACTTGACCTCGCCCACACCCAAGGCATAGCCGCGGCCCTTCCAGCCGCGCCAGCCCAGGTTGAAGCCGGTCAGCTGCCAAAGACCGTCCAGTCCCAGGCAGCCCGGCATGATCGGGTTGCCGGGGAAATGGCAATCGAAGAACCAAAGATCGGGCGTGATGTCGAACTCGGCAACCACGTGGCCCTTGCCATGGGCGCCGCCATCCTCGGAAATCTCGGTGATGCGGTCCATCATCAGCATCGGCGGTTCCGGCAGCTGGGCGTTGCCCGGCCCGAACAACTCCCCCCGCGCGCATTTGAGCAAACCTTCCTTGTCAAAGCTGCTTGGGTACATGGCCATTCTGGCTGAACTCCTTGAAACCGGGGCTGGATGTCGCGTGTCCGCTCCCCCTATCACCCTGCTGCCGCCGCTTGCAAGCCTGCGCAGGCTCCGGCGACAGACCGGGCCATGCGGGTTTTCGTTTGAAATTGGCCGCGCCAGCCCTTTATATACGGACAGGATGAACGCACACGACAACAGTTTCGACGCGGCGCTGGATCGCGGCGCCGCTTGGCTGGCCAAGGCCGATCTGCGCCCGACGCGGCAGCGGGTGGCGCTGGCTGCGCTCTTGGTGGGCGATGGCAAGAACCGTCATGTCACCGCCGAAAGCCTGTTCGCCGCGGCGCAGGACACCGGAAGCGGTGTATCGCTGGCGACGGTCTACAACACGCTTCGCGCCTTTTGCGACGCCGGGTTGATGCAGGAAATCACCGTCGACG
>JAGRMT010000274.1:1316-13401 GCA_020441125.1 Roseivivax sp. | reverse complement strand
TTCTCGTTCCTGGCGCCCTGCCCCTCGTCGGGCCTGATCATCAACGGCACCGCCGACCGGGTCGCCCCGCCGCCCGACACGCGCGCCCTGGTGGGCAAGCTGCACGAGCAGAAGGGCATCACCATCACCCATACCGAGATCGAGGGCGCTGACCACTTCTTCCGCGATCCGCACATGGACACGATGGTCACCAACGTGACCGATTACGTCAAGGCGCGGCTGACCTCCAACACACGGTGACGCGATGGGCGTGCTCGAAGACCTGGCCAATGCCCTGGCCGACGACACGATGAAGGCCCAGAACAAGCTGAACGAGCCCTACCTCTTCGAGGAAGTGGCCAAGGTTCTGGGCGCGGCCTCGACCACGATGGAAGAGGCCTACCTGACCTCGATGCGGGTGCGGCTGGCCGAAAAGCGCGGCCGCATCTTCCTCGAAAAGCGCATCCGCGAACTGATCGCGCAAAAGCGCGCCGAGAAGGAAGCCAAAGGCCCCGCCGACCAGGGCTGAGCCGGCGCTCAGCCGCCGCTGACCGGCCAGCGCCGCGCCAGGTCGTCGAGGCCGGCGCGGATCAGCGCGCGCAGCGCCGCCAGGTCGACCCGCTCAAGCGACGACAGGTAAAGGCAGGACTTGCCCAGCCGGTGCGGCCCCAGCCGTGCCAGGATGTCTGCGAAATCGCCGTAGCCCGGCATGATGTAGACCACCGTCGCCGCCTTGCGCGGGGCAAATCCCGTGGCCAGGAAACGGCCGCTGCGGCCGCTGTCGTAGCGATAGTCGTACTGCCCGTAACCGACGATCCCGCCGCGCCACAGCGCCGGGCGCCAGCCGGTTGCCTCTTCGAACAGGGCCGCCAGCCGAAGTGCGTCGTCGCGCCGCCGCGGCGGCTCTACTGCCGCAAGGAAGGCCGAAACATCTTCGCCCGTGGGCCTGGTCAGGTTGTCGCTCATGCCCGCCACTGTGCCATGCCCGCCGCCCCCTTGCCAGCGCCCCGCGCGCGGCGCTAGACCAAAGCCATGAGCCAGACCGACAGCCCTCCGCCCCGCCTCGATGCCCAGATGGCCTTCCTGATCGAGGCCGACCGGCTGAAGTCGGTCAACCGCGCGTCCAGCCTGTGCGATGGCTCGCGCCCGGAAAACTCGGCCGAGCACAGCTGGCACATCGCGCTCTATGCGCTGACGCTGGCCGAGCACGCGCCCCCCGAGGTTGCGATCGACCGGGTGATCCGGATGCTGCTGCTGCACGACCTGGTAGAGATCGACGCCGGCGACGCTCCGATCTTCGCCAGCCATGACGCCGCCGCCAAGGCTGCCGAAGAAGAAGCGGCCGCAGACCGGCTGTTCGGCCTTCTGCCGCCCGACCAGGCCGCCGCCTTCCGCGCCCTGTGGGACGAGTTCGAGGCCGCCGAAACCGCCGATGCGCGCTTTGCCAAGTCGCTCGACCGGTTCCAGCCACCCAATCAGAACATCGCCACGGGCGGCGGCACCTGGCGCGCCTACAGCGTCGCGCATACCACTTTCGAGGCCCGCGTCGGCGCACAGGTGGCGCGCGGCGCCCCGGCGCTGTGGTCCTGGCTGGCCCCGCGTGCCCGCGCCGTGTTCGAACGGCTCGGCCAGCTCTGACCTGCTCGGCCGCACCCGCTGTTTCTTCTTGCCGGAAATACCCTCGGGGGGTGCGGGGGGCAGAAGGCCCCCCGCCCCGGCCTGCCGTCCCGCGCCACGCCTCGGTCATAAAATCTGCCCACTGGCCGCCTAGCAAGACACCTGCATGACAGGATATGATCTCCCCGGGGCGTGCTGTGCGGGCATGGCCGGGGCTCCGAGGCGACAAGGCATGATGCAAGACAGGACGGCGCGCCGATGCGCCTGACGGCCGTCACATGCGTCAAGAACGAAGGCCCGTTCCTGCTGGAATGGATCGCCTTCCATCGGCTTTTGGGCGTGACCCAGTTCCTGATCTATTCAAACGATTGCACCGACGGGACCGACACGCTGCTCGATGCGCTGGCGCGGCGCGGCGGGCTGACTCACTTGCCCAACCCGGCGCAGGGCCGCAACTACCAGATGGAAGCGCTGAAGGCGGCGCAGCGCCGACCCGAGGTACAGGATGCCCATTGGGTCTGGATCGCCGATGTCGACGAATTCGCCAATATCCACGTTCCCGGCCACGACTTCGCTGCGCTGATCCGCGCCTGCGGCAATCCGCAGGCGATCTCGCTCAGTTTTCAGTTCTTCGCCAACGGCGGCATCGGCGCCTTTGCCGATGCACCGGTGATCGGACAGTTCGACCGCTGTCACAACCCCGACATCTGGACCGACCAGACCGCGATCGAGGTCAAGACGCTGGTGCGCTCGGATTTCCCGCTGCACTATTTCGGTGCGCATCGCCCGTTCTACCGCCCCAACCTGCCCGAGGACCAGTTGCCCAGCTGGACCGACGGTTCGGGCAGACCGGTACCGCAGGCCTTCCTGACCGCCGAGAACCGCCGCCGGATCCGCCGCTTTCCTGCCCGCGGCGCGCGCGGCCTTGCGACGCTGAACCATTACGCGCTGCGCTCGCTCGACAGCTACCTGGTCAAGACCGACCGCGGCGATGTCAACCGCGAGGGCCGGGTGTTCGACGACACCTATTGGCGCGAGCGCAATGACACTGCCTGGCGCGACCGGTCGATCCGGCGTTACCTGCCGCGGCTGGAAGCTGCGCTGGCGGCGCTGAAGGCCGACCCTGAAATCGCCGCGTTGCACGACGCCTGCGTCGCGGCGCACCGGGCCCGCGCGGCGGCGCTGCTCGCCGATCCGGCCTACGCCGCGATGGCGGCGCAGATCCGCGCCGCCGATCCACTGCCGCCGGGCGAGGCGGCGCTACGCGCCGCACTGGGCTACAAGCCGGGGACGGCCGCATGATCGTCAACCTGGGCCTGCCCAAATCCGGCACCACCACCCTGGCCGAAGCGCTGCGCAGCGCCGGGCTACGCGTGGCCGACCACAAGATCCGCTACCGCGATACCACCCGCAAAGCGCTGCGCGGCACCTTCGTGGCGCGCCAGCTCTATGATGGCTATTTCCGCCAGGGCGATCCGCTGGCGGCCTTGTCGCCGTTCGACGCGCTGGCGGAAATCAGCGTTCTCAAACCCGACATGTCATTGTGGCCGCAGACCGATTTCGGGCTTTTGCAGACGCTGCGCGACGTGCGCCCGGACACCCGTTTCGTGCTGACGCTGCGCCCGGCCGAGGAGATTGCCGACAGCATGATGCGCTGGGGCAACATGGGGCTTTCGCGCATGCCGCGGTTGCAGATTCCCGGCCTTCCCGCCGGCTATGGTGCTGGCCGGCTGGACCTGGTGCGCTTTGTCGAGGGCCATCATGCCTTTGTCCGCCGGCTTTTCGACGGCGATCCCAACTTCCTGCCGCTGGACATCCCTGCGCCCGACGCGCCTGACCGGCTGGCGGCCTTCCTCGGCCGCGCGGTGCCCTGGTGGGGCCGCGCCAATGCCAATCCGCCGGAGGCCTGATGCGCATCGTGATCGACATCGGTCCCGACGCCGGGGCCAGCGACCGCGTGCAGGCCGTGCTGGCAGCCAAGCGCGCTCGGCTTGAGGCCAAAGGCGTGCTCTTCGCCCGCAGCCCCGGCGGGCGCGGCCATGCACGGCTATACATGGCTTCCACCGATCCCGATGCGCCCGATCCGTTGCGCGCGGCCCGCGGCTTTGCCGGACCGGCGGCGCAGGCAGCGCTGCGCGACGACCTGGCCCGTTCATTGCATGCCGAGATCGACCGGCTGCGCCCCGAGTTGCTGATCCTGTCCTGCCACCACCTGGGCGCGGGGCTGCACGATCCGGCGCAGATCGGCCGGCTGCACGATCTGCTGGCGCCCTATGCCGACGAGATCCGCATCTTGGCCTTTGTCGAGGATCCCGCCCGCATGGCGCTGCGCCGCTACGCCGAGCAAGTGCTCGACGGGCGCATCCGCCCGCTGTCGCTGGAACTGTCGCTGCAGGGCGCGGCCAACTGGTGGGACGCCGCCTGCGCCAGCCGCCCCGATCCGGCGCCGCAGCGCGGGCTTTACGACGGGCCGCAAACGGCGATGCACTGGCTCGACCTGGCGCGGCTGGTACGGGTGTGGGACGGTGTCTTTGGCGCCGGCGCGACCGAGTTGCACGGCTATGAACCGGCGGCCTGGGGTGCAGAGCGTTTCCCCGACCGGCTGGGCGCGATCCTGGGTATCGACGGCAGTTTCGGCCGGGCCGAACCCTGGCGGCCCGCCGCGCAGCCGCCCGCCGCTTTCCTGGCCCGGGCGCGCCGGTTCAACGAGGCGCTGTTGCGGCTGATGGCGGTGCGTGGGGGCGCGCTGCCGCGTCTGTTGTGCCGCCGGCTGCTGTCCGAAATGGCGGTGGACGGCCCGCCCGACATGGCCGGGTCGCTGGCTGCGCTGTCGGCGCGGTTTGCGCCTGACCTGGCGGCGCTGCGCGCGGCCCATCCCGGCCTGACCGAGGCGGCGCTGACACCGGACGCCCCCGCCGCGCCCTGGCGCGAGGCGGAACCGCGCTACGGCTTCCGCGCGACGCAATACCTCGCGGCCTTCCTGCCCCGGCTGGAGGCGGCATTGCGACAGGCGCCCGCCGCCGATGCCGCGCCCGCCGCCCCGCCTGAGCTAAGCCCAGACGCGGAGCGGGTGATGCCCGACCTGGCCCGACAGAAGTTCGCCACCCTGGCCGGCACGCCCTTTGCCCCGCACAACCGGCTGGGCGCGCTGGACGAAACCGCCCCGGCCCCGGCCTTTGCCGCGCCCATGCCGCGAACGCTGCCTTCCGGCAGCACAGGGCGCGTGATCGTCGCCTGCATGAAGACCGAGGCGCCGTACATTCTGGAGTGGATCGCCTATCACCGGATGATCGGCGTCGACAGCTTCGTGATCTACACCAACGGTTGCCAGGACACGACAGAGCCGCTGTTGCAGCGCCTGGCCGCCCTGGGAGTGGTTCATCACCGCCCGAACGAGGGCTGGAAGGGCAAGTCGCCGCAACAGCACGCGCTCAACCGCGCCATGAGCGACCCGGTGATCACTGCCTCGGACTGGGTGATCCACATCGACGTGGACGAGTTCATCAACATACGCTGCGGCAACGGCACGCTGGACGATTTCCTGGCACGCGCACCCGAGGGCACCAGCCATGTCGCGATGACCTGGCGCGTGTTCGGACATGGCGGCGTGCGCCGGTTCGAGGACCGCCTGGTGATCGGCCAGTTCGACGCCTGCGCCCCGCGCTACTGCCCCAAGCCGCACATGGCCTGGGGCTTCAAGACGATGGGCCGCAGCATCGGCGCCTATGACAAGCTGTCGTGCCACCGGCCGAACCGCCTGCGCGATGGGGTGGCGGTGCGCTGGGTCAATGGCAACGCGCAGGACATCACGCGCGAGGTGGCGCGGTCGGGCTGGCGCAACACGCGCAATTCGATCGGGTACGACCTGCTGCAGCTGAACCACTACCCGCTGCGCAGCGCCGAGAGTTTTCTGGTCAAGCGCCAGCGCGGCCGGGCGCTGCATGTCGACCGCGCCATCGGGCTGAACTACTGGATCCGCATGGATTGGGGCGGCGCGCGCGACACCACGATCCATCGCAACATTCCCCGGGTCGAGGCCGAGATCGCACGCCTGATGCGCGATCCCGAGGTGGCGCAGCTGCATGCCGAAGGCGTGGCCTGGCACAAGGCGCGGGCGCAGGCGCTGCACGCCGTTGCAGAGTATCAGGATCTTTACGCTCAGGCTGTCACCCTGTCGCTGACCGACACGGAGCGCGCGGCCTTTGCCCTGGCGCTGGACTTGGAAAGCTGAGCGATGGACACCGCCGATCCTGCCCCAAACGGATTTATCACCAGTCGCGGCGTCAAGATGCCCAAGGCGCCGGTCCTGGGCGCCGGGCGGGTGCGACGCGCGCTGCGTGAAGGCACGTATGAGCGCAAGGAAGCGGATGCGGTACTGAAGATGATCGCCCCCGGCGACCGTGTGCTGGAGCTGGGGGCGGGCATCGGTTTCATGTCGGCGCTGATCGCACTGAACCAACCGGTGGCGGCCATCGAGTGTTATGAGGCAAACCCTGCACTGATCGGCTATATCCGTGCCGTGCATGCGCTGAACGGCATCACCTGTGCGACCGTGGTCAACGCGCTGCTGGCGCCGCAACCGGGCGATCCGGTTCCGTTCTACGTGCGGCGCAACTTCCTGGCTTCGTCGCTCGATCCCACGGTGCGTCCGGACGGCATCGTCGCCCGGCCCCAGATCGCGGTGCACGGCATCCGACAAGTGATCGGGCGGCTGAAACCCGACGTGCTGGTGTGCGACATAGAAGGCGCCGAGGCGACGCTGCTGCCCGCGGCAGACCTTTCGGGCCTGCGCGCGGCGGTGGTCGAACTGCACCCGCAATGGATCGGCGACACCGGCGTGCGGGCGGTGTTCGAGGCGTTCCACCGCGCCGGGCTGACCTACTGGCCCAAGGCCTCGGAAGGCAAGGTCGTGACGTTCCGCAAAGGCTGGTGATGCGGATCACGGCAATCCTGTGCGTCAAGAACGAAGGCGCCTTCGTGCTGGATTGGCTGGCCCATCACCGCGCCGCCGGGATAACCGATTTTCTGGTCTGTTCGAACGATTGTAGCGACGGCACCGATGCGCTGCTCGATCGGCTGGCCGCGCGCGGTCTGGTGCATCACATGCGCAACCCGGGCCCGTTCGATCACCGCGGAGTGCAGTTTACCGCGCTGAACCGGGCGGCGGCCGAACCGGTGGTGCAGCGGGCAGACTGGCTCTTGCCGCTGGATATCGACGAATTCGTCGCGGTGCGTCTGCCGGGGCACGACCTGCCGGCGCTGCTGGCCGCCCTGCCCGGCGCCACGGCGATCTCGCTGACCTGGCGGCTGTTCGGCAATGACGGGGTGCTGCGCTACTCTGACAGGCCGGTGACGGAGCAATTCACCCGCGCCGCGCCGCGGGTGATCTACTGGCCCTGGCGCGGCGCGATGTTCAAGACGCTTTACCGCAACGACGGAACCTATCGTGTGCCGGGGGTGCATCGCCCGCGCCGGCCCGATCCGGCACGTCTGGACGATGCGCGCTGGTATGACGGGTCAGGCAGGCCGCTGCCGGCGCGGTTTCACCGCGGGCGGCTGTTTTCCGATTATGGGCGGGACAATCATGCGCTGGTGCAGCTGAACCACTACCCGCTGGGCGCGATGGAAAGCTTTCTGCTGAAAGTCGACCGGGGCCGCGCTGTCCATTCCGGGCAGGCGATGGGCATGGATTACTGGGTAGAGCGGAACTTCTGCGCCGAGGAGGACGACACAATCGCGCCGCTGGCCGCGCCCGCCGCCGCGATCCGCGCCGGGCTGGCGGCCGATCCCGAAACCGGGCGACTGCACGATGCGGCGGTCGCCTGGCGGCACGAGCGTGTGCAGAAGCTGCTGAAGCATGAACCCTATCGCGCGCTGTTGGGCCGGCTGATGATGACGCCGCCCTCGCGCCCGCTGCCGCCGGAGATGGCACGGGTTGTGCTGGATCACGCGCACCGCGCCGTGGCGCGGTGACCCGCTCTCAGCTTTCGGGCACAGCGGGATAAGCCTCGCGCACCTGGGTTTCAAGCGCCCGCGCCAACGACTTGCGGTTGGGATAGGCATCGACGCGCACCGGCGCGTGATAGACCAGCTCAACCCGGCCCTGCCGTTTCGCCGCCAGCACCTGCGCCAGGTGCGGCGCCAGGTCCATCGAGCCCCACCAGCCGTAGAAACGCCCGTCCTCGCCCGGCGGAGCGTGGTAGATCACCGTCACTGCCTGCACCTGCAAATCGTGCCGAAGCCCGTCCGAGAAGAACGCCCCGAACAGCGATGTCTTGAACGGCAGCACCCGCAGCCCGTCGGTCGACGTGCCCTCGGGGAAGAACAGCAGGCGGTGCCCGGCCAGAAGGCGCTGTTCGAACAGCTGCGTCTGGGCCTGCGCCTCTCGCGGGTCGCGGCGGATGAAGACAGTGCCGGCACCCCGCGCCATCAGGCCGATGCCGGGCCAGCCCGAGACCTCGGACTTAGCGACAAAGAACACGTTCTTGCGCGCGTGCAGAACGAAGATGTCCAGCCATGATGAATGGTTGGCAACCACGGCGCCGGGTCCGCGCATCCGCACGCCGCTGGCAGTCACCGGCAGGCGCAGGATCGCCAGCGCGGCACGGCAGGCCGCCTGAACGATGTAGGGCGACAGCGGACGGCGCGGCCCAAAGGCCAGGCGCTCGGCCAGGCGGGCGATCTGCAGCGGGACCAGAAGCACCGCGATCACCAGCACGATCGCCGGGCCGCGCCAGGCGATGCGAAGCTTGTCGCCCAGGCTGAAGGCACGCCGGGGCTGCGGCGGCGGCGCTTCGCCGTACCAGGTACTCATCCTCGGGTTCCGCCGTAGATCGCGCGCTGCCGGTCATTCAGCCGGGCGGTGTCCAGCACCAGGCACACGTCGGTTGTGTTGAAGGCATGATCGACAAAGGCACCCTCGCCGACACAGCCGCCAAGCCGCAGGTAGGCCTTGATCAGCGACGGCATCTCCACCGCGGCGCGCTTGCGGTCGATGGCGTCGGGCGGAAGCAGGTCCATCGGCTGAAACACGCGGCTGACCGGGCGCATATCCGGCGGGGCAAGGTGGCGGTCATGCAATTGCGACAGCGGGTGTGCCAGCGCGGCGACATCGGTGCCGTGAAAGCTGGCAACGCCGAACAGTACCTCGATGCCATGGCGGGCCACGTAATCGGCCAGGCCCTGCCACAGCTGAAACATCGCCGTTCCGCCCCGATAGTCGCGGTGCAGGCACGAGCGGCCCAGCTCCAGCAGACGGCGGCCTGACTGTTCGAGCCGCGTCAGGTCATATTCTCCGGCCGAGTAGAATTGCCCCGCCGCACGGGCGCGCTCCTGCGTCATCAGCCGGTAAACGCCGACGACCGGCGCGCCGGGGCGCGCGGTGTCGCACAGCAGAAGATGGTCCGAATAGGCGTCAAAGCGGTCACGCTCCAGCCGCCTGTCATGGTCGACATCGGCGCCGCCGCCACCCAGCTCGGCAACGAACACTTCATAACGCAGCCGTTGCGCCGCCTGCAGATCGGCGTCGCCGCTGGCCAGCCTGAGGCTGAATTTCGGGGTCGATACCTGCATCCGGCCGGTTTCCGTTTCGCCGCATTTGCGGCCTTCTAGGCAGGCGCCGCCAGCTTGGCAAGCCAGCCAAGTGCCGCGCAATGGCCATTAACAGTCCATAAACCGGTTCCGATCTATCGTTAACCCTGTGGGTGGAGGATCAGAACCACACGACGGCCATCAATGACAACCTTACCCATCTCGCGGAAATTCACCGTGATCTTGCCGCCCACGTTGGACTGCACCTGCCCCTGCCCCCAATCGGGCTGGTCCGGGTGGCTGACCACCATGCCCGGCTCTAACAGCGCGTTCAGCTCTTCCATCCGCATCCCCTTCGGGAGGCATGCCGCATGAAGCGTGTTGCCCCCTCGCTTGCTGCACTGATCGGTTCGCGCATCTGCCACGACCTGGTCAGCCCCATCGGCGCGATCAGCAACGGGTTGGAGCTGCTGAGTCTGGCCAACAACGGCACCACGACTCCCGAGCTCGAATTGGTACGCGAAAGCTGCGATCATGCCAATGCGCGGCTGAAATACTTCCGCATCGCCTTCGGCCTGGCCCAGCCGGGCCAGGAAATGCCCGCGCGCGAATTGGCCGAGATCCTCGCCGACCTGTCCACCGGATCGCGGGTCACGGTGGAATGGTCCGGACCCGAGGTCGTTTCGCGCGGCGAGGCGCAAATGGCCTTTCTTGCGGCGATGTGCCTGGAAAGCGCGATGCCGCGGGGCGGCAAGACCACCATCACCGTGTCCGGCGACGCGCTGACCGTGTCCTGCGCCGGGCCGGCGCTGCGCACCCGCGCCGGGTTCTGGTCTGCGCTGACCGACGACAGCGAAGGTGAGTTGAGCCCCGCCGAGGTGCAGTTTGCCCTGCTGCGCGAAGTCGCCAACGCGCAGGAGCGACGCATCGAGATCGCCCAGGAAACCGAACGGCTGACGCTGACGCTGCTCTAGCCGCGCACCGTTCCGTCGCCGGTAACCAGGTATTTGAAGCTGGTCAGCTGCTCTGCCCCGACCGGGCCGCGGGCATGCATCTTGCCCGTTGCAATGCCGATTTCCGCGCCCATGCCAAACTCTCCGCCATCGGCGAACTGGGTGGAGGCGTTGCGCATCAGAATCGCGCTGTCCAGCCGGGTAAAGAACCGTTCGGCCGCGGCATCGTCCTCGGTGATGATCGCATCGGTGTGGTTCGAGCCGTAGCGGCGGATATGCGCGATCGCGGCGTCGATGTCATCGACCACGCGGGCGGCGATGATCTTGTCGAGGTATTCCTTGCCCCAATCCGCCTCGGTCGCCTCGGCAGTACCCGGGATCGCCTTCAGCGCCGCGTCGGCACGCACCTCGACACCGGCCTCGATCAGGGCGCGGATCACGCCCTGGCCGATGTCGTCCACTACGTCGCGGTGGATCAGCAGGCATTCGGCCGCACCGCAGATGCCGGTGCGCCGGGTCTTGGCGTTGATCACCACCTTCAGCGCCTTCACCGGGTCGGCGGCCTTGTCGATGTAGATGTGCACGATGCCTTCGAGATGGGCAAAGACCGGCACGCGTGCCTCGCGCTGCACCAGGCCAACCAGCCCCTTGCCGCCGCGCGGTACGATCACGTCGATGGACTCGGTCATCGTCAGCATCTCGGAAACCGCGGCGCGGTCGCGCGTCGGCACCAGCTGGATCGCGTCCTCAGGCAAGCCGGCGGCGCGCAGGCCCTCGACCAGCGCGGCGTGGATCGCCGTCGAGGAATGGAAGCTTTCCGAGCCGCCCCGCAGGATCACCGCGTTGCCCGCCTTCAGGCACAGCGCGCCGGCGTCGGCGGTGACATTGGGCCGGCTTTCGTAGATCACGCCAACAACGCCCAGCGGCGTGCGCACGCGGCGGATATGCAGGCCCGAAGGCCGATCCCAGTCCGCCATAACCTGGCCCACCGGATCGTCCTGGGCCGCAACCGCGCGCAACCCGTCTACGATGCCGCGAATCCGGTCCTCGGTCAGCAGCAACCGGTCCATCATCGCGTCGGACAGACCCTTTTCGCGGCCATACTCAAGGTCCTTGGCATTGGCCGCCACGATCGCCGCGCGCGAGGCCCAGACGGCATCCGCGGCGGCGTTCAGCGCGCTTGCCTTGGCTTCGGCCGGGGCGAAGGCCAGCTCGGCTGCGGCGGCCTTGGCGCGAGCGCCGATGTCGGCCATCAGCGTGTGGATGTCGGGCATGTCTTTCATGGCGGCGATCCTCTGGCGGGCGTGGGGTTTTAGTATTTGGACAAAGAAGAAGATGCGGTCGCGGCTTCAGACCGCCATGTCGTCCCGGTGTATTAGCACGGCGCGACCCGGGTAGCCCAGAATTTCCTCGATCTGCGAGGACTTGTGGCCCTTGATGCGCCCCGCCTCCTCGGCAGTGTAGCGGCTCAGCCCCAGCCCCATCTCGCGGCCTTCCGCGGTGCGGATCGCCACCGGGTCGCCGCGGCCGAAATCGCCGGCGACCGCGGTGATGCCTGCCGGAAGCAGGGACTTGCCCTGGCGCAGCGCCTTTTCGGCGCCGGCATCGACGGTGACAGAGCCGCGCGGCTTCATCGCGCCTATCCAGCGCTTGCGGGCCAGCTGCGGGTCGATCTGCGGCGTGAACCAGGTGGCGTTCGCCCCCTCTTCCAGGGTGCGCAGCGGGAACATCGGCGCGCCCAGGGTAATCGCCATGGCGCAGCCGCCGGCGGTGGCCATGCGCGCCGCCATCAGCTTGGTCTTCATCCCGCCCTTGGACAAACCGGAGCCGGCGTCGCCGGCCATCGCTTCGATCTCGGGGGTGATCTGAGTGATCACGTCGAAGCGCCGGGCGGTGGGATCCTGGCTGGGGTTGGCGCTGTAGAAACCATCGACATCCGACAGCAGGATCAACGTGTCGGCTCCCACCGTCACCGCGACCTGCGCCGCGAGCCGGTCGTTGTCGCC
>JAGRMT010000274.1:0-1296 GCA_020441125.1 Roseivivax sp. | reverse complement strand
TGTCGTTCTCGTTGACGATGGGCACTGTGCCGAATCCCAGCAGCGCCTCCATCGTGGCGCGCGAATTCAGGTAACGGCGCCGGTCGGCGCTGTCTTCCAGCGTTACCAGCACCTGGGCGGTGGTGATGCCATGGCGCGCCAGTGCCTGCTCATAGGCATGGGCCAGCCGGATCTGCCCCACCGCCGCAGCGGCCTGGCTGTGCTCCAACGGCAGCGCCGTCGAAGGCAGGCCCAGCACGCCGCGTCCAAGCGCGATCGACCCCGAAGAGACCAGCACGACGTCCGCGCCGCGCGCCTTGATCCGCGCCACGTCATCGGCCAGCGACTGCAGCCATTCGGCGCGCAACTTGCCGGTGGTGCGGTCCACCAACAGGGCCGAGCCGATCTTCACAACCACGCGGCGCGCGTCCGTCAGGGTTGCCACGGCGCGTCGTCCTCTTCCTCGGCCCCGGCTTCGCGGCCGGCCTCGATCTCGCTGCGCAGGGCGCGCAGCACGTTCTGAACTCCCTCGCCTGTGGCGCCCGACATCAGGTAGACGCGGGTACCCGCGACCTCTTCCAGTTCCTCGCGCAGGAAGCTGCGCTCTTCGGCATCCAGCGCGTCGATCTTGTTCAGAACGGTGATCCGGGGCTTGTCGGCCAACCCCGCGCCATAGGCTTCGATCTCGTCGATGATGGTCTGGTAATCCTCGAGCAGGCTGCCCGAGGTGCCATCGACCAGGTGCAACAGCACCGCGCAGCGCTCGACATGGCCCAGGAACAGATCGCCCAGTCCACGCCCCTCATGCGCGCCTTCGATCAGACCGGGAATGTCCGCCACCACGAACTCCTTGCCGTCCACGCCGACCACGCCCAGGTTCGGATGCAGAGTCGTGAACGGGTAATCGGCAATCTTCGGCCGCGCGTTCGAGGTCGCCGCCAGGAAGGTCGACTTGCCGGCATTCGGCAGGCCCAGCAGACCAGCATCGGCGATCAGCTTCAGCCGCAGCCACAGCGTCCGGTCCACCCCCTCCTGACCCGGGTTGGCGCGGCGCGGAGCCTGGTTGGTCGCTGTCTTGAAATGAAGGTTGCCAAAGCCGCCGTTGCCGCCTTTGGCCAGCAGCACGCGCTGGCCCAGCGTGTCCAGATCGGCGATCACCGTCTCCATGTCCTCGTCCAGGATCTCGGTGCCCACCGGTACCCGCAGCACGATGTCATCGCCATTCGCGCCTGTGCGTTGCCGGCCCATGCCGCCGCGCCCGTTGGAGGCGAACCAATGCTGCTGATACCGGAAATCGATCAGCGTGTTCAGCCCGTC
>JAGRMT010000046.1:32454-72769 GCA_020441125.1 Roseivivax sp. | reverse complement strand
GTGACCGTGCAGGCGCAAATCCTGGCGCTGCTGGACGAACTGCGGCGCGCGCGCGGGCTGGCGATCGTGTTCATCACCCATGACTTCGGCGTGGTGGCGCAGCTGTGCGACCGGGTGGCGGTGATGTATGCCGGCCGCATCGTCGAAGAAGGGCCGACGGCGGCGCTGCTGTCGGCGCCTGCGCATCCCTACACCCGGCGCCTGATCGCCTGCGTGCCCGAACTGGGCGGCGGGCGGCGCGCGCTGGCCGCCATTCCCGGCCTGCCGCCGGTGGTGGACAAGCTGCCGGCGGGCTGCGCCTTTGCCCCGCGCTGCGACAAGGCGCAGGACCCCTGCCGCGCCGGCACGATCGCGCTGGCCGGCACACCGCCACGCGCGGTGCGCTGTCTCTTCCCAGAGGAGGCCGTGTGATGCCCCCTGCCCTGAGGGTCGAGTCGCTGTCCAAGACATTCGCGCGCGGCAAGCCGCTGTTCGGTGCTCCACGGCCCGGCGTGCGCGCGGTGCGCCCGCTGTCGCTGAGCGTGGCGCGGGGCGAAACGCTGGGCATCGTCGGCGAGTCGGGCTGCGGCAAGTCCACGCTGGCGCGGATGCTGGTGGGATTGCTGGCGCCCAGCACCGGCTCGATCGAGATCGCCGGAAAGGCGCTGGACACTGCCGACCCGGCCGCCTTTGGCCGGCTGATCCAATACGTGTTCCAGGACCCGATCAGCAGCCTGAACCCGCGCAAGACCATCCGGCAGATCATGGAAGCGCCGCTGAAGCTGCTGCATGGCATGGACCGGCCGCAGCGCGCCGCGCGCATCGCCGAGATCTTCGCCAGTGTGAACTTGCGCGACGAGTTCCTGGACCGCTACCCGCACGAGTTTTCCGGCGGACAGGCACAGCGGATCGGCATCGCCCGTGCTCTGGCCGCGGCACCGCAGATCATCGTGCTGGACGAGCCGGTTTCGGCGCTGGACGTTTCGGTGCAGGCGCAGGTTCTGAACCTGCTGGCCGATCTGCGCGCGCGGTTCGACCTGACCTATCTGTTCATCAGCCATGATCTGGCGGTGGTCGAGGCGGTCAGCGACCGGGTGGCGGTGCTGTATTTCGGATCGGTTGTCGAGATCGGGCGAGCCGAGACCATTTTCAACGCACCAAAACATCCCTATACCAGACTTCTGGCGGACAGCGCGCCGGTGGTCGGGCGGCCCTTGTCCGCTCCTGAGCAGAAGGGCACCGAGCTGCCTGACCCGCTGAACCCGCCGCCGGGCTGCGCCTTTGCCGGTCGTTGCCCGCGCGCCACCGACCTGTGCCGCCGCGTAGAACCGGCGCTAGAACCAATGAGCGAGGATCAGTTTGCCGCCTGCCACCACCCCCTCGAGCCCTGAGGTCAAGCTCAGCCGGCCGGCGCAAGTCGCCGAAGAGATCAAGACTTGGGTGGTCTCGCAGCGGCTGCGCGATGGCGACCGGCTGCCCGGCGAGGCCGAGCTGATCGAGCGCTTCGGCATGGCCAAGGGCACGATCCGCGAGGCGATGCGCATCCTTGAGGCGCAGGGCCTGATCCGCACCCGTACCGGGCCGGGCGGCGGCAGTTTCGTACACGAAGTCAGCCGCCAGCGCGCCAAGGCGCTGCTGGGAAACTATTTCTATTTCAAGAACCTGACCATCGACGACATCTACCAGATGCGGGTAGCGCTTGAACCGGAATTGGTTGCCTCTTTGGCAGGAAATCTTTCGGAAACAGTGCTTTCACAGCTCGAAGCCAATATCGCTGAATACTCGCGCCCTGCCCGCACCCTGGACGAAGAGCGCCAGCAGCATGTCGACTCGCTGCGTTTCCACGCCATCCTGGCCGATCAGTCAGGCAATGCCCTGCTGAGCTTTGTCATTGATTTCATGGTCAATCTCCTGTCTGACTTGACCGTGTACCGCAAGTTGTACTCGCCCCCCAACATCGAGCTGTGGGAGAAGGGCCGCGACCATCAGGTGCGGCTGGTCGCAGCCCTTCGAGACGGCGACGCCGACGGCGCTCGCGCCATCATGCGCGATCACATGCAGACCGCCTGGACGCTGATGCGCGGCCAAGAGGCTGAAATGCTGCGGCAATTTATTCCCGAACGTCGGTCCGGCTGATACCATCGGCCCGTTGATGGCGGATTCGGTGGGGAATTCAGACCGGTCGCTTCACCAAATTCTTACCGCGCCCGCTTTTCCGGGCTGTTTAGTGTGCCTTGGCACAACATTGGTATTCGCGCCGCCCAGCGCGGCGAATTGCGACGGGGTACGTCATGGTTTGGACGGCAAGTTTCAATAACGGATCGCGCGATATTTTCCTTGGGGTCGAAGGGTATTTTGCCACCGACGGCATCGTCGAGGGGGGCCCGGTCAACGGCGCGGCGCCGGTACGCCCTGTCGTATCGCGCGGGCCGGCCGGCGAGGTGGTGTTCACCTCGCCCATCGCGCTGGGCCGGGCAGTGTTCAGTGGCCCCGGCCTGACGGTGCAGAACGTGCAACTGGCCAGCGGCGCGATCATCCCGATCCTGACCGGCGGCACGATCACGCGCATCGACTTCGATTTCAACTACCTGCTTTACGAGACGATCAATACCCTGGGTCCGAACGCCCCCAACATCGAGCTGCTGCGCGATCCCGCGCGGCTGGACCTGGCCGAGAACCAGAGCGCGGCCTTTGCCCTGCCAAACGTGTCGGCGGCGGCGATGGGCGCGGCGATCCTGCAAAGCTACCAGACCAACTCTCTGACACCGCTGCGCAATTTTCTTAGCTCGGACAGCCAGAACTGGACCGGTAACGCCAATGCCAACATCCTGGTCGGATTTGGCGGCAACGATTTCATCGACGGGCGCGCCGGCAATGACGCGATCGACGGCGGGCCGGGCAATGACACGCTGGTCGGCGGGCCGGGAGTGGACCTGCTGGTGGGCGGCCCAGGCAGCGACCTGTTCCTGCCCGGGCCCTCGGGCCAGGGACCGGTGGGCGACAGCGTCTCTGACAACGGCACCGCGCCGGGCGAGATCGACACCGTTTCTTACGCCAATGCCACCGCAGGCGTGACCATCGACCTGGATTTCGCTGACGGCAATCAGAGCGCCGGCGAGGCGGCAGGCGTGTCGATCGAAGCCTCGATCGAGGTGATCGAGGGATCGCCCTTCAACGATATCATCGTCGGCAAGAACACGGTGGTTCTGGCCAATGACACGCTGCTGGGCGGCGCTGGCAATGACCTGCTGCTGGGCATGGCCGGCAGCGATGTGTTGCAGGGCGGGCCGGGCAACGACTCGCTCGACGGCGGCACCAACCTTGATCAGCTGGGCAACGTCGGTCAGGGCGACATCGCCGTGTTCGCAGCCAGTTCGGCGCAGATCCTGCGCTTTGCCGGGGCCAATGGCACCACGCTGATCGCCGCGCCGGGCGGCGGGGTGGATGCGCTGCTGAACATCGAGTTGATCGGGCTGACCGATGGCGTCTTTGCTCTGCAACAGGTGCCACTGTCCAACGGCCAGGCCGTGTTCGGCGACGGCAATGCCAACACGCTGAACGGCACCGGCGGGCGCGATGCGCTGGCGGGCGAAGGCGGCAACGACACGCTGAATGGCGGCGGCGGCAACGACATCCTTGAAGGTGGCGACGGTAACGACCGGATCGACGGCGGCGCAGGGGCAGACGCGATGGCGGGCGGCGCCGGGGGCGATACGTTCTTCGTCGACAATACCGGCGACACGGTTGCCGAGTTTTCGCAGGGGGGCGGCACCGACCGGGTGGTCACCGATGTCAACTTCGCCCTGGGCGCCGCGCATGTCGAGGAACTGGTGCTGCGTGCCGGAACCGGGTTGCGCGGCACCGGCAACGATCTGGACAACCTGGTCCTTGGCGGCGCCGGGGCCGACACGATCAACAGCGGCGACGGCCGCGACACGGTGCGCGGCGGCGCGGGCAACGACGCGATCACCGGGTTTGCCTCGGGCGCGGACGGGCGCGATATCCTGTCGGGCGAAGCCGGGGCCGATACGCTGGCGGGCGGACCGGGCAACGACGCGCTGTACGGTGATGCCTTTGCCCCGGCCCTGGGCCTGGGGGTAGAGGCGCGGCAGGTGTACCGCCTTTACCAGGCCACGTTGGGCCGCGCGCCCGATACCGCGGGCCACGCCGGCTGGACCGCCGCGCTGATCGAGAAGCAGACCGATCTGGGCACCGTCGCCGGCGGCTTTGTTGGCAGCCAGGAGTTCCAGAACACCTATGGCGCGCTCGACAACCGTGGCTTTGTCACCCTGCTTTACCAGAACGTATTGGGCCGCGCGCCCAGCGGGGCCGAGGTGACGGGCTGGTTGAACGCGATGACCCAGGGAACCAGCCGCGCCGGCGTGGTGGTGGGTTTCTCGGAAAGCCAGGAGTTTCAGAACAACACCAACGCCGCGGCGCAGTCCTTTGCCGAAGCGCGCACGCCGATGGTCTGGGCCGACGACGTGTTCCGCCTGTACCAGGCCACGCTGGGCCGCACGCCCGACGCGGCGGGCTTTCTGGGCTGGGCGGACAACCTGGGCAACGGCGGCAATTTCCGGCAGGTGACAGCCGGTTTCGTGCAAAGCGCCGAATTCCAGGCAACCTATGGCGCGCTCAGCAATGGCGGATTTGTCGACCTGCTATATCAAAACGTGCTGGGCCGCTCTGCCGATGCCGCTGGGCGCGCCGCCTGGGTGGCGCAGCTTCAGGGCGGCACCACGCGCGAGGCGGTGGTCGAGGGTTTTGCCCAAAGCCAGGAGTTCATCGCCGGCACCGCCGCAGGGCTGAAGACATGGGTACGCTCGCAGGGCTGGCACGACAATTTGAACGGCGGCACGGGTACAAACGTGCTGTCGGGCGGGATCCTTGCCGACCAGTTCGTGTTCGACAAGGGACACGCCAGCACCAATTTCATCGTCGATCTCGAGGTCTGGGACGAAATGCGCTTTGTCAACTTCGGCTATCGCAGCGATGCAGAGGTGCTTTCGCACATGACCCAGGTCGGCGCTGACGTGGTGTTTTCGGATCAGGGCCTGACCGTGACCATCGAGGATTTCACCCTGTCGCGGATCGCCGCCGACATGATCGCCTTCTGACCGGTGGCGCGCGGCGGTTGGTTGTAGCCCCCCGCGCCCCGGAATAGGTTGGCGGCGACTGCGGGCACGCGGTCGCAAGACAGGAACTGCCGATGCCGATCGCCACCAATGATCATACCGCGCTGCTGTCGGGCAGCGCCTGGACCGATGCGCAGGCAACCCCGGCGGTGATCAGCTATTCGTTCGAAACCAGCGCCCCGGCCAATTCCGATTTTTCGGCCGCCTTCCTGAATTCCTTCATGCCATACACCAGCGCCGAACAGGTGCTGGCCGAGATTTCGCTTGGTCAATGGGCCGCGGTCAGCGGGCTGATCTTTGTCGAAGCCGGGCCAGGCAATGGTGATATCCGTTTCGGCCATTACGATCTGTCGCTGGCCGGCACGGACCTGTCTGGCGCCGATGCCTTCGCCTACTTCCCGACCCGGCGCGACGGTTCTGACTGGGACATCGCCGGCGATGTCTATACCGATGTGACGCTCTATGGCGACTACCTGCGCAGCATCGTGACCCATGAACTGGGCCACGCGCTGGGATTGAAGCACCCGCACGAAGGCACGCCAACCCTGTTGCCCACGCTGGACGACGAAGCGCATACCGTCATGTCCTACAACTCGTCGGGCAGTATTCCCTCCGGACTGGGCACGCTGGATCCGGCTGCGATCCGCGCGATCTACGGGCCGGCGCAGTTCCGCGCCTCGACCACGGGCGGGTTGCAGCAGTTCCATTGGGATGGCGCGGCGCTGCTGCTGACGCAATCCTGGGGCAACGCCGCCTCGCAGGCGCTGGGCTCGTCCTTCGACGACCTGCTGGACGCCGGCGCGGGCAACGACACCGTCGCCGGCTATCGCGGCGACGACACGCTGACGGGCGGCGATGGAGACGACCAGCTGGACGGCGGCCTGGGCAATGACCGCCTCGACGGCGGCGCCGGCGCCGATGATATGTTTGGTGACGACGGCAACGATCTGCTGCTCGGCGGGGCGGGTGACGATACGCTGGACGGCGGCGCGGGCGACGACACGTTTGAGGGCGGTCCGGGCGCCGATATCGTTCTGGGTTCGGGCGGCCGGAACGAGATGCGCTATACCACCTCCGACGCGGCGGTGCAGGTCGACCTGACGCAAGGAGTGTACGCCGGCGGCGCGGCTCAGGGCGACTATATCGAAAGCATCTTCGCACTGCGGGGCAGTGCCTTTGGCGACGTTCTGGGCGGCGATGCCGAGAACAACCTGCTGCATGGCGATGGCGGCGCGGACTCGCTGACCGGCTATGCCGGACAGGACACGTTGAACGGTGGGGCTGGCGCTGACACGCTGATGGGCGATGCCGGCGACGATCTGCTGCTGGGTGACGGCGACACGCCCGATCCAACCGATCCGTTGCCGGGCCAGGTGCTGCGGCTCTACCAGGCCACGCTGGACCGCGCGCCCGACGTTGGCGGGTTCCGTTCCTGGACGGTCGCACTGGAAAGCGGCGCGCAGACCCTGGACCAGGTGGCCACAGGCTTTGTTGCCAGTGCCGAGTTCCAGGCCCGCTTTGGCGCGCCGGACAATGCCGGCTTTGTCACCCTGCTGTACCAGAACGTGCTGGGCCGCGCGCCCGATGCCGCGGGGCTGGCCGGGTGGACGGCACGGCTGGATGGCGGCGCAACCCGGCAGAGCGTGGTTCTGGGCTTTTCCGAAAGCGCCGAGTTCATCGCCGCTCGCGCGCTTGACGTCACGGCCTATGTCGCGGTGCAAAAGGACGCCGGTTGGGCAGCCGAGGTTTTCCAGCTTTACCAGGCCACGCTGGGCCGCGCGCCCGACCTGGCCGGCTTTCTGGGCTGGGCCGATCGGCTGGCCGACGGGGCCCGCTATTCCGATGTGGCCAACGGCTTTGTCGCCAGTGCCGAATTCGGCGCGACCTACGGCGCGCTCGACGATCGCGGCTTTGTCACGCTGCTTTATGGCAACGTGCTGGGCCGGACGCCGGACACGGCCGAGGTGGACGCCTGGCTGGGGCGGATGGCCACCGGCGCATCCCGGCTGACCGTGGTCGAAGGCTTTGCTCGCAGCGTGGAGTTCACCGCGGCGATGCAGGCACCGCTGACCGACTGGACGCGCGCCCAGGGCACGGACGACACGCTCAACGGCGGCACCGGCACCAATGTGCTGGCGGGCGGGATGCTGTCGGACCGGTTCGTGTTCGAAACCGGTTACCAGAGCATCGACACCGTGCTGGACCTGCAACCGTGGGACGTGCTGGTGTTCCAGAACTTCGGCTATGCATCGGTGTCCGAGGCGATGGCACAGATGCGGCAGGCCGGCGATGACGTCGTCTTTGCCGATCAAGGCTATACCGTTACCCTGCATGACGTGCTGCTGGCCGAGATTGACGCGGCGATGATTGCGATCTAGCTGCGGCTGGCGCGCTCAATGCCCGTGCATTTCAGTTCATTCTGAGCCACGGTGCGCGGAAATGCCTGACCCGACCCGGAAACGCCATGGCCCGCCCCACGATCCTTGACCTGGCCCAGGCCGCCGGGGTGTCCGTCTCGACCGTCAACCGCGTGTTGCACGATCCGGCCAAGGTGCGAGAGACGACGCGGCAGGCGGTGTTCGACGCGGCAGTCCGCACCGGCTTTGCCGGGCTGGGCACGATCCGCAACAACCTCTACAAGGCGCGGCGCAAGCTGCGGGTGGGGGTGCTGCTGTTGCAGCGCAACCGGCCATTTTACGACAACCTCGCCGCCGCGCTGACCGAAGCCGCCGCCCAGGCGCGCGAGGCAGACCTGGCCATCCGCATCGACTATCAGCAAGACCTTTCGCCAGACGGGACAGCGGCCGCCATGCATCTGCTGGCCAAGGCCAGCGATGCGCTGCTGGTGGTTTCTGCCGAACATCCGCTGGTGACACGTGCGATCGAGGATCTGCACGCCGCCGGCACGCCGGTCTTCGCGCTGGTCTCGCCGCTATCGGCGGGCTGCCCGCTGGGCTATGTCGGGCTCGATCACTGGAAGGTGGGCCGCACCGCCGCCTGGGCGTTTGACCGCCTGCTCGACGGGCCAGGGAAGATCGGCATCCTGGTCGGCAGCCACCGCTACCGCAACCAGGAAACCAACGAGGCAGGGTTCCGGTCGTATTTCCGCGAATACCCGCGCGGCTTCGACCTGCTGGAGCCGCGCTATACCTACGAGCGCGCCACCATCGCGCGCGAGCTGACCGAAAGCCTGCTGCGCGATCACCCCGATCTGGCGGGGCTCTACATCTCTGGCGGGGGGATTACCGGCGCGGTCGCGGCACTGCGCGACAGCGGCCGGGGCCACGAGATTGCGGCGGTGGGTTACGAGATGATGGACACCACGCGCGAGGCGCTGCGCGATGGCACACTGAACTTCGTGATCGCGCACCCGATCCAGTCGATGGCGCGCGAAGCCATCGCCGAGCTGGTCGCCGCCTGCGAGCCAGAGGCGCTGCCGCCGCGGGCTGTCACCCTGCCGTTCGAGCTTTACACCCCCGAAAACATCTAGCGGTAGCGGTCCAGCCAGCCCAGCGTCGGCCCGGTCGGCCCGCCGGGCTTGTACTCGGCGCCCAGCGGACGATCCCAGCCCATCGCGTCGATCGCGGCGAACACGGCGTCATAGGCGATTTCGCCATGGTCCGGCGCGCCCCGGTCGGGGACAGAGGCGAACTGGATATGGCCGATGATGGGGCGCAGGTCCGCGACGCGGGTGATCAGGTCGCCCTCGGTCCGGCCGACATGATAGCAATCGAACATCAGCCGCAGGTTGGGCGCGCCGACCTCGGCGATGATCGCGCGGGCTTGATCGGTGGTCGTCAGGAAATAGCCGGGCGCGTCATGCCGGTTCAGCGGCTCGATCAGCACTGTCATCCCCTGCCCCGCGGCGCGATCCGCGGCATAGGCCAAATTGGCGGCAAAGCAGTCATGCGCGGCCTGCCCGGCGGCAAAACCGGCCATCACATGCACCGCCCCGGCGCCGATCTCGGCACCATAGGCCAGCGCCTCGTCGATGGCGGCGCGGGCCTCTGCCTCGCGCCCGGGCAGGGCCGAAAGCCCGTTCTCGCCCCCGGCGACATTGCCGCGCCGGGTGTTCAGCCCCAGCATCGGCAGACCCGTGCGCCGCAGCGCCGCGCCCACCTCGGCCGCGGGGGTGTCATAGGGCCAGTGGCATTCGACCGCGTCGAAACCGGCCTGCGCGGCGGCCTCGATCGCTTCGGGCAAGGGCCTGTCGGTCCACAGAAACCCAAGATTGGCAGAAAACCTCGGCATCAGTCCCACTCCACGTCAAAACCGCTAACCACGGCGCGCACCTGTGTCTCATCCAGCGCCCGCGCCCCCGCGCCG
Source organism: Roseivivax sp. (assembly GCA_020441125.1). Classification (GTDB taxonomy): domain Bacteria; phylum Pseudomonadota; class Alphaproteobacteria; order Rhodobacterales; family Rhodobacteraceae; genus Mesobacterium_A. The sequence goes on along the minus strand of JAGRMT010000046.1, from coordinate 63,329 downwards.
CGCAGCAGCAGCGCCAGACGGGCGGTTGCTTCCAGTTCCTCTATGGCGTTGCAGGCGGCCTCCACCGTCTTTCCCGCCACCACCGGCCCGTGATTGGCCAGCATCACCGCGCTGCGACGCCCGGCCAGCCCGCGCACCGCCGCGCCCATCGCCGGATCGCCCGGCAGGAAGAACGGCAGCAGCTTGACCTTGCCCAGCTGCATGACCGCGTAGGGCGTCAGCGGCGGCAGGAAGTTGTCTTCGTCCGCCGGCAGCATCGACAGCGCGACGGCGTGGCACGAATGCAGGTGCACCACCGCGCCGGCACTGCTGCGGGTATCGTAAAAAGCGCTGTGCAACGGCATTTCCTTGGTCGGCTTGTCGCCGCCGACGTGCCGGCCCGCGGCGTCGAACCGGCTTAGCCGCGCCGGGTCCAGCCGGCCAAAGCTGGTGCCCGTGGGCGAAACCAGAAGCCCGCCGTCCTCTGTCCGGGCCGAGATGTTGCCGGTGCTGCCATGGGTGAGGCCGCGCTCGAACAACGAGCGCGCCAGAAGGCACATCTGTTCGCGCAGGGCGGCGTCGCTCATTTCGCGCCCGCCAGCACGCGATCGGCCTTTTCGAAGAAGTCCGGAGCGCCGAAATTGCCCGATTTCAGGGCGACCACCAGATCCTCGGACGCGCGCAGAGCCGGCACGCCAGGGTCGATTTCCGGCCCGATCTGCAAGGCGCCCAGTTGAAGACCCGATACCACCGCGCCCGACGTCTCGCCCCCGGCGGTGATCACCCGGGTCGCGCCGCCGCCAACGGCATTCAGCGCCACCTCGGCAAAGAAGCCCTCAAGCATCTCGGATGCGCGCTCGCGTCCGTATCGCTCTTGCACCGCTGCCACCGCAGCCGGATCGGCCGAGGAATACGCCAGCGGCAGGCTGTCTTGCGCCAGCAGCCAATCGGACACCTGAACCGGGGTCAGCCGCTCCTCGATCACATCTTCGGCCGGGATCTCGAACACCGGGAAGCGTTCGGCGTGGCGCGCGACCTGCGCCCGCGTCGCGGTCGAGCAAGAGCCGGACAGCGCCACCGCCTTGCCGCGCTGGCCGCGCCACGGAACCGGTGCCGGAGTGCAGCCAAAGTTCGCCGTCAGGCCAAGGGCCACGCCCGAACCGCCAGTGATCAGCCGCAAATCGTGGGCGGCGCGGCCGATGGCGATCAGGTCCTCGTCGCGGATTGCGTCCACCACCACGTGGCGGTGTCCCAGCTCGTGCGCGGCATCCAGCCCGGCGCGGATCGCCTCGGCGCCCCGGAACACGGTCTGTGCCGGCACATGGCCCACCGTGTGCCGGGTCTGCGGCGCCAGCCAGCGGCGCAGGTCGGCATCGGTCATCGGCGTCAGCGGATGGTTCTGCATCCCGGATTCGTTCAGCAGCCGGTCGCCCACGAACAGGTGCCCCTGGTAAACCGAACGCCCGGTGCCCGGAAACGCCGGGCAGACCACCACGCGATGCGCGCCCAGCGCCTCGGCCAGCGCGTCGGCCACTGGGCCGATATTGCCCTCAGGCGTGGAATCGAAGGTCGAGCAATACTTGAAGAAGATCTGCGTGCAGCCCTGGGCCATCAGCCAGTCCAGCGCCGCCAGAGACTGCGCCACGGCCGCTTCGGGCGCGATCGAGCGGGACTTGAGCGAGACCACGCCCGCCTCGACATCGGGCGCGGCGGGGCCTTCGGGAATGCCGGTGTATTGCACAACCCGCATCCCGCCCTTGGCCAGCGTGTTGGCCAGATCGCTGGAGCCGGTGAAGTCGTCGCCGATACAGCCCAGTTTCATTCGGTTTCTCCCGGCAGGGTCAGCCCGGCATTGCGGGCATAGACCTTGATCACTGCGGCATCGTCCTCGCGCGCCAGACCCATGCCGGCGGCGGCCAGGTATTGCTGCATTGCCGCCGCGGCGAGGGGCGCGCCGAAACTGGCGCTGCGGGCGATGTCCAGCACCAGGCCCAAATCCTTGGGCCAGATCGCGATCTGGCTTTTCGGGCTGTAATCGCCGTCGATGACATGCGGCGCGCGGTTCTCCAGCATCCAGCTGGTGCCGGCGCAATGGCGGATCACGTCCAGAAAGGTCTTTGGCGCGATGCCCTGCGTCATGCCCAGGGCCATCGCCTCGGCCATGGCGGCGATATGCACCCCGGCCAGCAACTGATTGACGGCCTTCATGGCAGAGCCGGCACCCGCCGCCTCGCCCAGCTCGAACACGGTTTCGGCCATCGCGTCCAGCACGGGCCGCGCGGCGGCAAACGCCTCTGCCGTACCGGAGGCCAGCACCGACAGCGTGCCCTGCGCGGCGCGCGCCGCGCCGCCGGAAATCGGCGCGTCAAGGAACAGCACTCCATGCCCGGCACAACGTTCGGCCATGGCGCGGGCAAAGTCGGGCGCGACGGTGGCGCATCCCAGCACCACGGCGCCGGGCCGCAGGCGTGGCACCACGCCATCCGGTCCGAACAGAACCGCCTCAGTCTGGGCGGCGTTCAGCACCACCACGACCACCGCGTCAAGCGAGCCGGCGGCCTCGGCCAGCGTGCCGGCTGCCCCGCCCTCGGCGCGCAACCGGTCCACCGGCCCCGGCGCCACGTCATGGCCATAGGTCGTCAGCCCTGCCCGGATGCAGGATTGCGCGACGCCATATCCCATCGAACCAAGGCCGATCACGGCCACGGACTTGCTGTCTGACATGCATCCCCCCAAAGTCGTCTGGTATACCATTTGACGACGGATCGCGGGCCAAGGCAACCGGGGGAATGCAGCGTGCGGCACCGGCGGCGACCGCCGGTGCCCGAAACGGGTCAGGCGTTGACGTCGACCACGACGCGGCCCTGCACCTGGCCTTTCAGGATCGCCGCGCCCAGTTCAGGCAGGTCGGCCAGCGAGGCGGGGCGGATCATCGCCTCAAGCTTGTCCATCGGCAGGTCGCGCGCGATGCGCTGCCAGGCACGCAGTCGGTTGTCATAGGGCTGCATCACGCTGTCGATGCCCAGCAGGTTGACCCCGCGCAGCAGGAACGGCACCACCGTCGCCGGCAGCCCGGCACCACCCGCCAGACCGACCGCGGCAACCGAAGCGCCGTATTTCATCTGCCCCAGCACCCGCGCCAGCATCGCGCCGCCCACTGCATCGACGCAGCCGGCCCAGGTTTCCGTTTCCAGCGGACGCTTGACCGTCTCGGCCACTTCTTCACGCGCGACGATGCGGCTGGCGCCCAGCGATCGCAGGTAATCGCCCGTTTCGGGCCGCCCGGTAACACCGGCGACGGCATAACCGAGGTTGGCAAGGATCGCCGTCGCGACCGATCCGACACCGCCCGCGGCGCCGGTGACCAGCACCTCGCCCTGCTCGGGTTTCATGCCGTGGTCTTCCAGCGCCATGACTGCCAGCATCGCGGTAAAGCCGGCGGTGCCCACCGCCATGGCCTGCCGCGTGCTCAGGCCTTCGGGCAGCGGCACGAGATAGTCAGCGGGCACGCGGGCGCGGGTGGCATAGCCGCCCCAGCGGTTCTCGCCCACGCGCCATCCGGTCAGCACCACCTTGTCGCCGGGCTTGTATCGCGCATCCTGCGAGCTTTCGACCGTGCCGGCAAAGTCGATGCCGGGCACGTGCGGGTAGTTCCGTACCAGACCGCCGCCGGGCCCGATGCACAGCCCGTCCTTGTAGTTGACGGTGGAATATTCGACCGCCACCGTCACATCGCCCTCAGGCAGACGGTCATCGGCCACTTCGGTGACGGCGGCATGGGTTTGACCCGCCTCGTCCTTCTCGACCAGCAGCGCTTTGAACATGGCGGTGTCCTCCCTGTTTCCGACTCGGATGTCCTTGGCGATCTTTGCCAGACTCGGCCCCGCCTGACAAACCGCCCGTGCCAGAAATGAAAAACGGCGGGGGGCATCACCCCCCGCCGCGCCTGTCCGGGTAGCACCGGACCGGTTATTGCAGTGCCGCGCCCATCGCCGGCATCGGCCCGACATAGCCGACATAGGCCCGCGCATCGCCAGCCTCGATCAGCTTATCCTCGTCGGACTCGCCGTAGGGATGCTGGACCACTGCCACAAGATAGGCATGGCCGTTGATGTTCGGGTAGAAATACGGCGAGGTCGTCTCCGAGCCGTAGGGCGTGGAGAAGATGCGCGTCAGCCCGCCGGTGGCCAGGTCCATCGCCCAGATCGCATCGTTCTGGTGGCCCGAGCCAGTGTCCTCGCCGATGATCAGCGTGTTGTAACCGGGGATGTAGGTGATGTTGTCGGGATTGGCGATCCCGTTGATATCGCAGGTATTCCCGGCCTCAACCGCGTCGGCGGCATAATCGGTGGGAACCCCGGCGACCAGCGTCTTCATCGTGGTTGCGGTATAGCTTTGGTCCAGCGCCAGCTCATAGACCGCGCCACAGCCGTTTTCCGCCAGTTGCACCGCATCGTTGCCCTTCAGGTCGGTCTTGTAACCGCCGGTCATGGCCTTGGCCACTTCGGACATGGCCAGGTACAGAACGCCCGTATCGGGATTGTGGGTGATGCCTTCCATCTTGCGGAACTCGGTCGTCGCTCCCTTCATCGAGGCGTAACGGCGGGTTTCCAGACGCGAGGCGACGGCGTCCATTCCGTCCCGAACCTTCAGGCATTGCATCGTGCCTTCGGCGTTGGACGGTGCGAAACCATCGGCGCAGGTGCCATCCTCGGCCAGGGCGGCAACCTCGAACAGGTCCGAGAAGGCCGGCCGGGCGTCGATCGCGGCGCGCATGTCGGCATCGCTGGCATGGCCCAGGTCGATCCACTCCAGATCGGCTGCGCCAGCACCCTCGCCCGAGGTCTGGATCCATTTGGCGGCATAGAGCGTGCCGGCAGACAGATCGCCCGCGGTGTCGGCCACAAAGCGGAACAGGCCGACGTTGGTGCCATCATCCGAGATGTAGGCTGTCTTGGCATCGGGCATCACGTAGGCCAGCTCGACCGCGACGCGGCCCATGGCATAGTGCTTGGCCGCCCGCGCCGAGCCATCTTCGGCCACTGTGATTTCGGTCGGATACCCATAGGCATAGGGGTTGAACACGGCGTTGAACTGGGCCAGGTCCATCGTTTCGGGGTCGACACCGAAATAGCGCGCCATCGGCTTGGCGTAATCGTCGATATCAGCGATCGACGCGGCCTTTTCGATGGCCTCGGCATCGGGCGGATACTCTTCGGAGCCCAGGTGCGACCCCCAGGGCGTGACCGAACCGGCGCAGGGCACCCACAGCCCGCCGACATCGGCAAATTCCACCGGCTTGGTGGAAACGGCGGTCAATGTGCCGTCTTCGGCCTGTGCCAGTTCGGTCAGGTACATCGCACCGGGACGCGATTCAAAATGGGTGACCGAATAGAGCTTGCCGCCAACTTGCAGCAGCGAGGTGAAATCGGCGCTGGTGGAGGCATCGCCCATCAGGGGTGCGCCCGCTTGATCGACCAGCGCGCCGAAGACGGCCCCGCCCAGCACATCGCCCGAGCGGGCCAGCACGTTGTAGCCGATGGGATATTCGGCGCCGTCGATCATGATCCTGTCGCTGGCGATCGCCTGGCGCTTGGCGGCATCGTCGCTGGCGAAGGGGACCTCGGCAAACTTCAGCTCGCCCGCGGCTGCCAGAACCGGCAGCAGGGCCAGGGCCGTTGTCGCCAGGCAAATGGATTTCAACGTCATGGGTTTCCCTTTTCTGTCGCTATGTCGCGATGCCCCTCGGTCGCGCAGCGAGGTAACGGCGCGATGACGGTTTTGTTAAATTTCGGTGGCCGGGGCCCCTTGGCAGTTGAGGCTTGAGCGCGGGCGCGCGCCGCGCCACGATGGCAGGCGGAAGGAGACCCGACATGCCAACACCCAACCGCGCGGCCGCCACAAGATGAGCCTGCCCGCAGCCTTTGCCGGGCGCCTGAAGCTGCCTGCCATCGCCGCGCCAATGTTCCTGACCTCAGGCCCTGACCTGGTGGTTGGCACCTGCGCAGCGGGGTTGATCGGCACGTTTCCGGCGCTGAACCAGCGCAGCACCGAGGGGTTCTCGGACTGGCTGGACGAGATCGCGGGACGGCTGACGCCTGATGCCGCGCCCTATGGTGTGAACCTGATCGTGCACCGCTCTAACCCACGGCTTGAGGCCGACCTGGCACAGGTGGTGCGCCACAGGGTGCCGCTGGTGATCACCTCGCTGGGTGCCGCGGCCGAGGTGGTAGAGGCGGTGCACAGCTATGGCGGGCTGGTGTTTCACGACGTGATCAACCGCCGCCATGCCGAGAAGGCCGCACAGGCCGGGGTCGACGGGCTGATCGCAGTCTGTGCCGGGGCGGGCGGACATGGCGGCACGCTGTCGCCCTTCGCGCTGGTGCACGAGATCCGCAGCTTCTTTTCCGGCACGGTCGTGCTCTCGGGCGCGATGTCCACCGGTCGGCACATTGCGGCGGCACAGGTGATGGGCGCGGACCTGGCCTACCTGGGCACCCGCTTCATCGCCACGCGCGAGTCGCTGGCGGCAGATGCCAACAAGGCGATGATCATGGGCGCCACCGCGGCCGACATCGTCTACACGCCCAACATCTCGGGCGTACATGCCAATTTCCTGCGCCCCAGTATCGCCGCCGCCGGGCTAGACCCTGACAACCTGCCGCCGCATGGCCAGATGGACATGTCAAACGAAGCGCGGGCCTGGAAAACCGTCTGGTCCGCCGGGCAGGGCGTGGGCGCAATCGACGACAGCCCGCCGGTGGCCGAGCTGTGCGCCCGGCTGATCGCCGAGTACCGCGACGCACGGGCGGCGTTCTGCGCCGCCGAGGCACCATGAACCCGGCAGAGTGGCTGCATCGCGCGGCGCAGGCCCGTCCCGGCGCGCCGGCGCTGTTCGACGGGCCGGTGGCGGTGTCCGACTACGCCGGCTTCGCCCGCGACGCCGCCGGCATCGGCGCCTGGCTGGCGGCACAGGGTGTCAGGGCTGCGGACCGGGTGGCGCTGGTTCTGCCCAACACGCTGGATTACCTGCCGATCCTGTTCGGCATCTGGTACGCCGGGGCGACGGCGGTTCCGATCAACGCCAAGCTGCATCCACAGGAGGTGGCCTGGATCGCGACCCATTGCGGCGCCCGGCTGCTGTTCGCGTCGGAAGAGCCGCCGCTGCGGTCGGCGGGTCTGGCCATGCCCATCGTCACGCCCGGCAGCGCCGCGCTGGCCGGGGCGCGCACCACTGCGCCGCTGCCCGCCCCGGCGCCGATGGCGCGCGATGACGCGGCCTGGCTGTTCTATACCTCGGGCACCACGGGCCGGCCCAAGGGGGCGCTGCTGTCATGCGGCAACCTGATGGCCATGTCGCTGGCCTATCTGGCCGATGTCGATACCGTCAGCGCCGCCGATGCCGCGCTTTATGCCGCGCCGATGTCGCATGGCGCTGGGCTTTACAGCCTGGTGCATGTGCTGCGCGGGGCGCGGCACGTGTTGCCGCGCAGCGGCGGGTTCGACCCGGCCGAGATCCTGGAGCTGGCGCGCGGATTGCAGAACGTGTCGATGTTCGCCGCGCCGACAATGGTCAAGCGGCTGGTCGCCGAGGCGGCACGCAGCGGCGCGCGCGGACATGGGATCAAGACCGTGGTCTATGGCGGCGGGCCGATGTACGTGGCCGACATCAAGGCCGCGCTGGCCCAGTTTGGCGCGAAGTTCGTGCAGATCTACGGCCAGGGCGAAAGCCCGATGACGATCACCGCCCTGCCCCGCGCCGACATCGCCGCCAGCGATCACCCGGACTGGGACAGCCGGCTGGGCTCTGTCGGGCGGGCACACAGCGTGGTCGAGGTTGCCGTGCTGGATCCGGACGGTACCCCCCTGCCCGCCGGCGCCATCGGCGAGATCGCGGTGCGCGGCCCGACGGTGATGCTGGGCTATCTCGACAACCCCGAGGCCACGGCGCAGGCGCTGCGCGGCGGCTGGCTGTGGACCGGCGACATGGGCCGGCTCGACGCGCAAGGCTATCTGACGCTGCACGACCGGGCCAAGGACCTGGTGGTTTCCGGCGGCTCGAACATCTACCCGCGCGAAGTCGAAGAGGCGCTGTTGACCCATCCCGACGTGGCCGAGGTTTCGGTCGTTGGCCAGCCGGATGCCGAATGGGGCGAGATCGTCGTCGCCTTCGTGGTGCCGCGCGGCGCCCCGCCAGACACCGCAACACTGGACACCGCCTGCACAGCGCGGCTGGCCCGGTTCAAGAAGCCCAAGCGCTATGTCTTTGTCGAGGCGCTGCCCAAGAACCATTACGGCAAGGTTCTGAAAACAGAGCTGCGCGCCCGGCTGGCGGCACGCGCGTAAGCGCCTACTGCAAAAATCTTGCGCGACGGGGGCGCGTGGGTAACACTCGGGTTACGGCGTTTTGCCTTAAGACCCAATTCGAAATACAAAACTTAATTTTATATCAAAATCTTAGCAAGAGGTTCCCATGGCTCAGACCATTTCGGCCTCCGTAGGAAAAGGCGGCAAGAATAAATCTGACGACGTCAAGACGGTTCAGACCCTGCTGAACAAGTTCACCCGTGACGGCGGCTTTTCCAAACTGAAGGTCGATGGCGTTTCCGGCCCCAAGACCGAAGGCGCGATCGGGCTTTTTCAGTCCAAGGTCATGAAAACACGCGCAGACAAGCGGGTGGATCGCGGCAAGCCGACGATGACCGCGCTGAACACGGACCCCAAGAAGTTGAAGGAGGAAGAACCCAAGGCCCCCACTGACCCCACCAGCGGCGGCGCGGGCGCCAAGCCGCAGGTCTCGGGCAAGACGCAGGGCGTCGACAAGAAGATCCTGAACGTGCTGAACGAGGTTTCCTCGCATTACGGCAAGAAGATCGAGGTCACCAGCGGCCTGCGGACGCCGCAGAAACAGGGCGAGGTGATGTGGGACTACTGGACCAGCAACCTCAAGCGCGGCGATCTCTACATCAAGATCCGCAACGACAAGGCCCTGAAACAGCGCCTGAACGATGCATATGACGCGGGCGACAAGAAGACCTTCGTGTCGATCATCAAGCCTGACGCGGCCAGCTATTCGCGCCATGTGCGCGGGCTGGCGGTGGACATCAAGAAGAACACCGATCCCAAGATGGTTGCGGCCATCGCCACCGTGCTGCGACAGGTGACCGAGAAACTGTGCATTCATTTCGACAACCGTGACCGCAGCGTGCCCGCCGCGATCCCTGAAAAAACGAAGGCAAAATGGAAATGACCCGCACCGATTGGATCAAGACCGGCCTGGCCAGCCTGGCCTGCGCCGCACTGGGCGGCACGCCCGCGCTGGCAGAAAGCTGCGCCGCGGTCTGCGTGCTGTGGATTGTCGAGGGCGACGGCGGGCCGCAGGCGACGCTGGTCGATCCCGCCACCGGCGGCGCACAGGAGCTGGGCATGCTCGATGGAACGGTTCAGGCGCTGTTTCCCGGCGACGACGGGCGCACGGTCGTCACTTCGGGTGGCGTGTTTGCCATCGATGCCGGCGGGGTCGAGGAACTGGCCCCCGCCCTGCCCGGCGACGACGTCGAACTGATCGCCTCAGAGGACGGCGGCGCGCTGACCATCACCGGCTTTTCCTGGTCAGGCGAAGGCGATCCGGTGTGCCATGCCTTCACCCTGACCGGCGGCGCCTGGACCGAGGCGTCATCGCAATCCGGCTTGCCGATGGAGACATGCGACACCCCGGCCGAAGACCTGCGCGCCGGGGCCTGTGTCGGGCCGGATTGCGCAGAGAGCTATGACCCGCCCGGCGGTGCGTTGCGCGGCGCGCTGGAATGGACCAGCGACGAGGACATCACCGGCACGCTGGCCCCCGCCGGCGCGGCTTACCGGTTGATGTACAAGCTGGTGATGGGCGACACGCTGCATGTCCTCGGGCCTGTGCTGCTGCTCGACGCACAAGGCGCCGTGGTGCAGACGCTTGGCGCGTCAGAGGATCAGTTCACGCTGTGGCAGCATGGCGCGCTGGTGCTGGCAACAGACCAGTATTCCGGCGCGCAGCCGCTGGTGATCGACCTGGCCGCCGGCCGCATCCTGTGGGAAGCGGACGAGGGCATGGCCGTCTGGCTGGAACCCTAGCGCTCGGCTCCGAAGGTGCCGGCGGCGCGGTAGGCCGTTGACGGTGACGTGGCCTGGTTCTGGATGGTGAACGAGCCGACCAGCGCATGCGGCGCGCCGCCGCCCGCGGGCAATGCGCCAAAACGGCCGTTCATCTGCCCAGAGAACACCGCCCCGGCGCCCATGGCGGCGTTGCCGCTCGGGCCCAGCGTTGCGGTATAGGCTGGCGACAGCGCCGATACCGACGAGGCCCCGCTCAGCGTGCGCCCGTCAAACGTGGCTGTGGCAGTGCCGGCGCGGCGGGTGAAGTCGAAACTGTCGCGGAACGTGCCGGTGGCGGTGTACACATTGCCGGCCGACTGAACGTTGCCCAGCATGTGGCCCTGGTAGACGATCTCGCCCGAGGGGGCGCCGCTGAGCCAGGATTGCCAGGCGGCGTTGTCGATCTGCTCGGCCGCGGCATAGCTGCCCAGCTGAACGTGGCGGCGGCTGCCCTCGGTGGTGGCCAGATCGCCGATGAAATAGCCCCATTGCAGGTGCTGATACGCATTGGCCGCGGGAGCGCCGCCGCCCGGCGCACCGGCCAGCAGGCCCGGCGCCAGATCGCCCGAAACGATGGCCACCCGCGCCGCGCCGCTGCTGCGCGCGGCATAGCGGGCATCGTCAAGATAGGCGCTCAGCCCGCCCGGCCCGCCGATGGTGACGGTCTGCCCATCCAGCGCGATCTGCCCGGTCAGCGAATTGCTGGCGGTGTCAAAGCCGGTGAAGGTCAGCTGCGGCGCGCGGTCGGACCGCGCCAGGGTGCCCAGTTGCACCGTGCCGGCAGAGGTTTCGTTGTCGGTGAAGCCGGCGACATATCCGGTCAGCGTGCCGGGAATGCCGGTGCGCACCGGGGCCGCGGTTGTGGTCACCCCTGTGGCCAGCCGCAACAGCGAAAACCGTTCGTCATCGGCGCTGTCATCGCCCGGCACCGGATCGACGCCCAGCGGCAATTCGGATCCGGCGGTCAGGGTGCCGCCACCGGCGATGTCGTCAAATGTCTGACCGCTGTTTTCCAGCACGAAGAAGCCCAGGTGCCCTGCACCGGGCAGGTTGGGGTTGCCACCCCCGGCCGAGGTAGATTGCAGCGCGCCGGTGTAGAACACCGCGCTTTCGCTGGTTCCGGCCAGGGTCAGCCCGCGCGCGGTGCCGATTGTCTGCGCCGCGACCAGCGCGTCGACCTCGGCCGAATTGGCCGGGTTGGCGCGATAGGTCACGTTGCCCAGCGTCAGCGCCATGGTCGAGATCTGGCTGACCCCGTCAGGATCGGTGCGCAGCCCGTAATCGAGGTGCAACAGCTTCGATCCGCCATTGGCTGCACCCAACAGGTTGCCATCGGGATGCAGCACAAAAAGCCCGGTCTGCGACAGGTCCTCCAGCCCCAGGCCGAAGGTGTCCGTCTGATCGAGCGTGGTCCAGGTGTCGCCGCGCAAAAAGGCGCGCTGGCCAAAGGTCATGTCCATCCCGTCAGGCAATCCGGCCAGCCCGCCCGAGAAATCCGCCAACATGCCCGGCGACAGGTGGAACGTGTCGAGCGAGGCGCCCTGCACCGGGTTGAAGGCCAGCCCGTCCAGATCGCCCGCGCCGAAAATCAGCCGCGTCGGGTCGGTCGGATCGGGGATCAGCGCTGCAGCATCGCCCGAGAACGGATCGACCAAGTAGAAATACTCATCGGCACCGTTGGCGACACGCTCGGCCTCGGCCAGGGTCTGGATCAGCGCGGTGCAATCGACCCCGGCACCGCACAGGATTTGCAGAGCATCCGCCGGCAGGATGTCGAACAGAACGAAGTTGTCGGGTTGCCGGTCATCCTGCGACAGGCAGACAAAGCCGCAGTCGGACAGCGGGTTGCCGTAGTTCATGCCGGCCAGCAGCGCGCCGCGCCCGGCCTCGATCACGTTCTCGATCCCGCCGGTGCCGGTATCGACGGCACGGCCAAAGGTGGTGTCGGACTTGAACCGGGTGAAATCGCGGCGGAAGCTGGCGGCGGTGAAGATGGAGTTTGGAATAAGCCCGGTAGGATCGACGCCGCCGGTACCGGTGGCACTGTTGATCAGATCGAACAGGAACAGGCCCTGCTCGTCCGACAGCGGCTCTGCGCTGGCCAGTTTCAGGCCGAACACACTCGACCCGGCGAAATAGCTCAGCCCGCCCGAAGCCGCGCCGAACTCGGGCCGCACGGCATCGGTCTCGGTCAGGGTCAGCGAGCCGAGTATGCTGTTGGTGGTCGGGCCAAGGGCGCGGCGGGTCATCTGGTCGTAATTGGCGAATTGCGATTCGCTATCCTGGCCTTTCACGGTTTCCTGCAAGCGGCGGATGAAGTTGCCGTCGATGACCGAGGTATTGCTCTCGGCCACGGATCCCACCGCGTTGCCCAGTGTGGGCGATGCACCCAGCGCCAGATCGACCGTTCCCAGCGCGGCGTCGAAATCGGCTGCGGTGAAGGTCAGCGTCGGAACGGTGATCTCGACGCCGCCACCGCCGCCGCCGCTGCCGCCTGGCAGACGGAAGGTCGGCGTGTTGCCAAAGACCGAAAGGTTGTTTTCCGGCAGGGCCGCGACAACGTCGCCTTCGGCCGGGGCGGCGTCTTCAGCCAGGTCGACATCGCCCAGTTCGTCGGCGGGCGCGCTGGTGTCTGCCGCGTCGGCGGTATCCGTGCCGGCATCCTCGCTCGCCGTGGGGGCGGCGCGGCGCGCAGGTGCGGCCGGGCGCGCATCGCCGCGCAGATCGGGGCTGACGCGGCTGGTCAGGCCGGGGCTGAGATCGGTGAAATCGCTGAGCACCTCGTCGGCGCTCATCCGGCGCGGGGCGCTGATCGAACCGTCGCGCACCGTTACTTCGAACGCGGGACGATACAGCCGTTCGGCCCGGTCGCCGCCGCGCACCGTCAGCCCGCGGCCGCCCAGCAGATGCGCGCGCGTGCCCGCGGGCGAGACAGAGACAACCGCCGCGCCGGAATCGAGATCCAGTTCGGCATCGGCGGTGCGGATGCGCACGGGGGCGCCGGCACTGGCGGCACTGCCCGCCACCCGGGCCAGCCCACGACCGACCTGCACCGACACGCCCTGCGCGCCGCAGGTGACGGAAACATCGGACCCCGGCGCGATCAGCACCGACGATCCGTCGGGCAGCAACACTTCGATCGTCTGGGCCGCGCCCGAAACGTGCGAGACCGGCCCGCCGGTGCAGCGCTGGGCCTTTTGCGTCAGCGTTGCAGCGCTGGCCGTCCCTGCCCCCACAAGCAACGTTCCCAGCGCCAGAATTGCCGACAGGCTGCCTGCGCGAAACGTCTTGATCCCAGGCATGGTCGCCCCCTGCTGTTGCGTCAGAAGTTCAGTTCCAATCCGATGGTGGCGGCGAGGTTGTCATACTCGCTGGTCGGGTAGTTGGACTCGCGCCGCGAATAGCTGACCTCGCCCGTCATCAGCGTGCGCGCCGTCACCGGCACGCGCAGCGACAGGCTGACCGCCATCGTCTTGTCCTCGCGCGCGTTGACCGGGTCGATCGCCGTGTCGGGCCCGGCATAGACGCGCCGCCCGAGCGAGGCCGACAGCCCCGCCACCCAGGGCCCGTTGGCCGCCATCGCGCCCGGCCCGTCAAAGGCCAGGCTGTAGCCGGCGGCGATCGACGCCTCGTGGAACGCCTCGTAATCGACGCGCGCCGTCTTGTCATAGGCGTTCAGCGCGACAAAGGCCGCCTGCCGGTCAGACAGGGCCATGTCCAGTTGGGCGCTGAACCCGGCGATGCGGCCGTCGCGCAGGTCATTGGCCGGCTCTGCCGCGGTGGCGCGGTATTCCTGGTCCAGGTAGTAGGCCGATACCTGCGCCTGCATCGTTGGCGAGGCCCGAAAGCCATAGCGCAGCGAGGCGCCGGTTTCGGTCAGGAAATGGCTGCCGTCGCGCAGGTACTTGGCCGCATCCAGCCGGAACGACAGGCGCGAGGGGTTCGGCCCACCCATGCCGATGTTGAAATCCGCCCCTGCCGAAGCGCCCAGACGGTCAAGGTCAAGCTGGGTCTCGGTCTGGTAGCGGTTGCCGAAATAGGACAGGTCCAGCGCCAGTTGGTGCCCCGCCTGCATCCCCAGGTCCACGCGCGAGCGCAGCGCAGCGCCGAAGGTATAGGACGTGTCCGCACGCCCGGTCGATCCGGGCGACAGGGTGAAGCTGCCGATAGAGAAGGTCTGATCGGGCGCGGCGTTGGCGTTGCTTTCGTGGCGCAGACCGAAAGACACCGTGCCGGCAAAGGCGGCGGGCGCTTCGGCGCTGCGGGCGGCGGTCAGGAACTGCTGGCTGCGGGCGCGCACGTCATCGGGGATGTCGGGCGACTTCATCGCCTCCTCGATCAGTTTCTGGCCCAGCGCGGTATTGCCGTTGCGCAGGTGCAGAACGCCGAGTTCGAGCCGGATGTTGTCCAAACCGGGATGGATCAGCAGGATCCGCTCCAGCGCCGAGATCGCCGCGGTCACGTCGCCCTCTTGCGCGGCGATCGTGGCGAACTGGAACGCAGCCTCTGCATCGGCGGGTCGGGCCAGCATCCGCTGCAACGCGGCGTCATATGCCGGCGAGGCCAGCGCGCCAGAAGGCACCGCCAGCAACGCCGCCGCAACCGCAACCGCGGCAAGGCCCGAGATTTTCGCGTGCTGTTTTGTTACCATCGGCCTGACTTGCGGAATGAAAAAGGATTGGGCTGTGGCATTGAGTCACGTTTCACACACAATGATGCGAAAGGTGACCGATCGTTGCAAGTATTTTGCTGACGCAGCGTCAAGTCTTTCGCTGTGGTGTGCGATTGTGGTCGCGCTCTGCCTGGGCGGCTCTGCGCTGGCGCAGGGAAAGGCCGAACAGTTTAAGGCGCTGATCGCTCAGGCACGGGCCACGCAGCCCTCGGAACCGGCGCAAGCGCGGGCGCTGTTCCAACAGGCGGCGGGGTTCCTCGATCCGGCCAATCCCGCGCATCACAAGAACCTGGCTTATCTGCTGAACGAGATAGGCGTTCTGTCACGCCAGATCGGCGCCCCGGCCGAGGCGGCGGAACAGGCCGCACAGGCGGTGGCGCTGGCGCGGGGCGGCGATCCGGCGGCGTTGACGGTCTATCTGACCAACCTCGGGCTAGCCCGGCACGAGGCGGGCCAGTTGGACGGTGCAGCCGAGAGCCTGGCCGAGGCGCTGGCGCTGGCACGCGGACCAGGCCCGGCCCGGCCTGACCAGGTGGCACGGATCGCGGTGGCGCTGTCTGCCGTGCTGCTGGCCTATGGCGACGAGGACGCCGCTTTTGACACGGTCGCCGCACTGGACACCGGCGGGTTGCAGCCGCCGGATCAGCTGGCTGTTCTGCTGGCGCGGGCCGAGGCGGCGGTGATCCGGCGCCGCACCGATGCCGCTGCGGCGGCTTTGGAAGCGGCGGCGCCGCTGGCCGCCGGTGCCGGGGTGGCACAGGCGCTGCGGCTGAAACTGCTGCGCGCGCGCAACCTGATGAACCTGGCCCAAAGCGAACCGGCCCGCAGCGACCTGACCGAGGTGCGCGCCGCGGCCGAGGCGGCAGGACTGCCGGCGCTGGCCGTCTCGGCACAGTACAACCTGGCCGAAATCGCCTTTACCCGCGGCGACTTTGTCGAGGCCGAGCGGCTGAACCGCGGGACCGAGGAAATGTACCTGGCGCTCTATGGCACCGACCATGTCAGCGTGGCACAGACCATGCATCGGCGGGCGCTCATCCATCAGGAAATCGGCGATCTGGATACCGCGCTGACGCTGTATGATGCCGCCCGCGCCGTGTTCGAGCGGACGGTGGGCACCGCGCATCCGCTATGGTTCTCGAACCAGATCGAGCGCACCCGCGTGCTGACCCGGCTGGGCCGCCATGACGAGGCGCTGGCGGTCCTTGACGCCCTGCCCGGCCCTGACGCCTCGCGCGTCGAAGCGGACAGCTACAACCGTCTACTGGCACAGGCGGCGCTGGGGATCGCGCTGTTCGAGATGGACAAGCCGGCGCTGGCACAGCCGATCCTGGAACAGGTGCAGGCGATCCGGGCCGCGCGCGACTTTCCTGTGGTGAACGAGCCCGAGGTTCTGGCCGCGCTGACCGAGATCTACCTCGGCGCGGGCGATCTGGACCGCGCCGCCGCTGTCAATGCGCGGGCGCTGGACATCCTGACAGACGCGCAGGCCGACAGCATCGACAAGCTGGGCCGGGCGCAATCGCTGGCCGCCGCCATCGCCCTGGGCCGGGGCGAGAACACCGCCGCGCGGAGGCTGGTACGAGCGAACCTGGCGCGTATCGGCCGGCAGCTGTCGAACCTGGCGCTGAACCCGTCTTATGCCGCCGAGTTCACCCCATGGGAACAGCGCGCCCAGGTCGGCCAGGCGCTGGACGTGCTGTGGGCACAGTCAGACGGCAGGCCCGATGCCGCCACGGCCGAAGAGATGTTCCAGGCGGCGCAGCTGTTGCATCTGAACGAAACGACACGCGCCACCAACGGCTTCATGCAGCGGCTGGGCAGCGACGATCCACGGACCGCCGCGCTGCTTGCCGAGCGGCGCCGGCTGACCCAGGATCTGCGCGAGGCGCAGCAGCGCATTGCAACCTTTTACGGGCAGGAGGCCGTCCATGCGGACGAGCGTGCGGCACTGATCGCCCGCACCAACCGGCTGGAGGATGCGCGCCGGTTGCTCGACCGGCAGATGGAGCAATCGGCGCCCGAGCTGATGGCGCTGCTGGCGCCGCGCCCCGTGGGCGGCGCCGAGATCGCCGCCGCATTGCGGGCCGACGAGCTGTTCTGGATGCAGGCCACGTTCGAAGGTCACAGTTATCTGTTCCTGCTGTCACAGGCCGGGTTGACGGTGCGGCGCAGCGATCTGGGGGCGCAGGCGCTGACCGGCCACGTCGACGCGCTGCGCTACAGCGTCGACGTGACCACCGCCGATTTCCTGCGCGAGTTCGACCATGGCGCGGCTGCGGCGCTGTATGACGGGCTGTTCGGCCCCTTCGCCGCGCAGATCGACGCGGCACAGCGGCTGGTGGTGGTGCCAGACCTGGCGGCGCAGCAGATCGCGCTTTCGGTGCTGTCCCGCCCGACGGCGGCCTTCGGGCCCGAGTTCGGCGCCGGCCATCCAACCCTGCGTTTCTTCGGGCTGACCCATGCGCTGGCCGTAGCGCCATCGCCCACCAGCTTCCTGCGGCTGCGCAACGCCGCCACGATCTCGCTTGGCGATGCCGGGTTCATCGGTTTCGGCGATCCGGCGCTGCACGGGCAACCCGGCGCGCAGTCGCGCTCGCTGCGCAGCGCGGTCGATCCTTCCACCCGGCTGGCCAACCCGGCGGTGATCGCCGAGGCGTTCGAGCCGCTGGAGGAAACCGCCGAGGAGCTACGCTCGATGTCGCAGTCGGTTTCCGGCGCCCAGACGCGCATTTACCTGCGCACCGACGCGACCGAGCGCAAGGCCAAGACGCTGGACTACGGCTCTTCGGCGATTGTCGCCTTTGCCACCCATGCCATCGTCTCGGGCGATTTCGATCACCTGCTGGAGCCGGCGCTGATCCTGACGCCGCCCGACGCGCCGACGGTAGAAGACGACGGGCTGCTGACCGCCAGCGAGATCGCGCGGCTGCGGATCGACGCCGACCTGGTGGTGCTGTCGGCCTGCAACACCGGCGCCACCTCGGGACGGACCGGCGCGCCGGGGTTGTCGGGGCTGGCCAGCGGTTTCTTCATGGCGGGCGCGCGGTCGGTGGTGGTCAGTCACTGGACGATCTTTTCGCTCACTTCGCTGCTGATCATGCCGCCGTTCTTTGACGCCGCCACTGGCGCAGACCGCACCGACCCGGCCGAGGCGCTGAGGCGCAGCATGCTGTCAGTGGCCAACGACAGCCGCTCGCCCTACCTGGCGCATCCCGCCGTCTGGGCGCCCTTCGTCGTGGTCGGGGACCGCTGAGATGCCCCGTGCCGCGCCAGCCGCCGTAACCCAGCACTGGAGACATCGCCGATGCCGACGCTGAGAAAGACCGACGAACAGCGCCAGAACGACAACCTGAAAAGCTTTCAGGACTGGCTGAAGAAAAGCGGCAAGTCGATCCTGCCGATCCCGAACACCGGTGTTCTTTACGCCGGTTTCCCGCCGGCCGAACTGGCCAAGATGCGCAAGGGCCTTCAGTCCGAGGACGAAACCAAACGGATTTACGAGATCATCGCCAAGGCCGAAAAGGACTCGCGCGAGTATACCGGGCGGGTTTCGCTGGACACGCTGCACAACGTGCTGAAGCGTCTGAAATCGCCGCTGCCCAAACTGGTAGAGGCGACCGGCGCCAATGCCGGCCACGAAAAGCGATTTTCCGACATGCTGTCCTGCGCCGAGGCACTGGCCAGCGCCGATTGGGCGCTGCTGCCCCGGCGAGACCGCGACCGCGTCTGGCATCTGCTGTCCGAGAAATACGCCGAGAACCTGCAAGGAGACATCCAGATCTGGGAAGGCGTGTCGAAGCGCGCCAAGCTGCTGGAGCCTTACAAGGTGATGATCGAGACAGAGCTGAAAACCGCTCGCAAGAACGGCAAGCTGTCAGCCAAGAGCCTGAAGACGGTCGAAGACATGATCAAGAAATACGAGGCGTATTACGGCAAGATCTTCGATGAGGCAGCCAGCAACGACAAGCGCCTGAAGGCCGATTTCAAGAAAATCCGGTAGCGCCGCCAGCCTAGCTGAGCACCAGCGCGACGAATGCGGCAATGCTGGCGATGGCCATGCCCGCTGCCAGCGCGATCGCCGCAGCCGATGCCGCAAGCCCGGCAACCAGCCAGTAGCCGTCACGTTCGCTCAGCCCCAGCGCCAGCATCACGATCGCCAGCGCCGGCCCGGCATTGGCAAAGGGGATCGGCAGGCTCAGCAATCCGGCCAGCACGAAGGTGCACAGACCGATAATACGCTCGGCCAACTGGTACGATCCGGGCCACCAGCGCGGCCGGGCCAGACGCTCAATCCGCTCGACCGTGGGCAAGGCGGCGCGGACAAGCCGGGCAAAGCTGGCGCGCTCGATCGCACGATCGGCAATCAGGCGCGGCAGCCAGACATCGGACCGGCCCAGCAGCAGCTGGATCGCCAGCACCATCAGCGGCACCCCGGTGAAGGCCGACGAGCCGGGAATGAACAGGAACACGTTGGGCGCCGCAAAGATCACCATCAGCGGCGCAAAGCTGCGGTCGCGCAGGCCGGCGACCAGGTCGCCGACCGAAACGCGCGCGCCTTCGCCTTCCTGCAAGTCGCGCAAGACTTCGGACAGGCGCCGCCCGGGATTGGGCGCCAGAAGGACGCGCGGGGCCGGCGTGTCGGTCATTCGGATCGGACCCGTGCCGCCTCCGTGTCCTCTTGGCACGCCTGCCGCGTTTTCATCAGCGACAGCACGACGCCGCCGCCCAGCAGAAGCGCCGTGACGCCCAGCGATATCGCGGGCGGGATTTTCTCAAGCCCCAGAACCTCGGCGGCGATGACCTTGCCGCCGATGAACACCAGCACCAGCGAGACTGCTTTGTCGAGATAGACGAAGCGGTGCATCATCGCCGCCAGCGCAAAGTAAAGCGCCCGCAGACCCAGCACCGCGAAGATGTTCGAGGTGTAGACGATGTAAGGATCGGTGGTGATGGCAAAGATCGCCGGGATCGAGTCCACGGCAAAGATCACGTCGGCCAGCTCGATCATCACCAGCGCCAGAAACAGCGGCGTGGCGTAAAGCGCGGTGTGCCCGCTTTCGCCCACCGGCAGGCGGGCAAAGAAGCGGTTGCCGTGCAACCCGTCGGTGACGCGGCAGCGGCGCTGCATGAAGCGCAGAACCGGATTGGCCGATACGTCATACTCGGTGTCGCCGCCGCGCAGCATCTTGATGCCGGTGATCACCAGGAAAACCGCGAAGGCGATCAGAACCCATTCGAACCGTTCGACAATCGCGGCCCCGGCGGCGATCACCAACCCCCGAAGGATAACCACGCCCACGATGCCGTAGACCAGCACCTTGTGCTGATAGGCGCGGGGCACGGCGAAATAGCTGAAGATCATCGCGATGACAAAGAGGTTGTCCATCGCCAGGCTTTTCTCGACCACGAAGCCGGTCAGGTACAGCAGCGCCGCGCGATCGCCCAGCGATTGCCAGACCCACAGCCCGAACAACAACCCGGCGCCGATGTAGAAGGCCGACAGCCACAGGCTCTCGGCGATGCCGATGGCGTGCGACTTGCGATGCAGAACCCCCAGGTCGAACGCCAGAAGAAGAGTCACGATGCCCAGGAACAGAAGCCACGACCAGGCCGGCTGGCCCATTACGTTCGCAAAGAAGAAGTCCAAGCCGCGGCTCCAATCGATTTTGCCCGGCACGCTTACCCGCGTTCCCGGTACGTCCTGTACCGGCGCGGGAAACTGGGCTGGGCCTTCGAGATTTGGGAAGCTGGGATAACAATTCAATCGACAAAGCGAAAGATTATTCTGCCCCGGCGCGTCGATTGGCCCTTGCGGAATCGCGGCGCGCCTGAATCGGCGGATAGGCGCGCAAGTCCCGGACACGCCGCGGCCGTTGCCCTGGCACGGCGCTTGCTGCAAGACTGGCCGAAGCTGCCAGAACGATGGGGGAACCGATGGCGCGACTGGGCGAAACGCCGACGCTGCACCCAGGTTGCGAGGTCATCGACAGCACCTTGGGCCGCTATGTCGAGATCGGCACGGGCTGCCAACTGCTGAATGTGACGATGGGCGACTATTCCTATTGCGAGCGGTTCAGCGACATCGCCAATGCCGAGATCGGCAAGTTTTCCAACATCGCCGCCTTCGCCCGCATCGGCCCGACAGACCATCCGATGGCGCAGCCGTCGCTCCATCACTTCCTCTATCGCTCGAACGACTATTGGGACGATGCCGGTCCCGATGCGGCGTTCTTTCAGCGCCGGCGCGCCCGTACCGCGCGGATCGGGCATGACACCTGGATCGGCCACGGCGCGGTGGTACGCCCCGAGGTGACCGTGGGCCATGGCGCGGTGGTCGCTGCCATGGCCGTGGTCACGCGCCCGGTCGATCCCTACACCATCGTCGGCGGTGTACCGGCGCAGGTGATCCGGCCGCGCTTTGCCCCCGCCATCGCAGACCGCATGATGGCGCTGGGCTGGTGGGATTGGGACCACGCCACGCTGCGCGCGCGGCTGGAGGATTTCCGCACACTCGATGCCGAGGCGTTTCTTGAAAGGTACGAGCGCGCGGGCGCTCAGAACCCGACCTGATCGCCGCCTTTCAGCGCCAGCATCTCGCGCGCTTCGTCCGGGCTGGCCAGTTCCAGGCCCAGCCCCTCGATGATCTGGCGGGCCTTGGACACCTGCTCGGCGTTGGAGCGCGCCAGCTGTCCCGGACCGATCCACAGCGAATCCTCTAGCCCCACGCGGACGTTGCCGCCCATCGCGGCCGCCATGGCGGCAATCGGCAGCTGGTTCTTGCCCGCGCCGAGGACAGACCATTGATAGCTGTCGCCAAACAGCCGGTCGGCAGTGCGCTTCATGTGCATCACGTCGTCAGGATGGGCGCCGATCCCGCCCATCAGACCGAACACGGTCTGGATGAACAGCGGGCCGGTCACCAGACCTTCGTCGACGAAATGCTTGAGGTTGTACAGATGCGCGGTGTCGTAGCATTCGAACTCAAACCGCGTGCCAAGCGGCGTCAGAGTCTTCAGGATGTATTCCACCTGGCCGAAGCTGTTGCTGAAGACGATGTTCTTGTTGCCCAGATACTCGCGCTCCCACTGATGCTTCAGCTGCGGAAACCGCTTGAGCATCGGGAACAGGCCGAAGTTCATGCTGCCCAGGTTCAACGAGGCGACCTCGGGCCGGTGCTTGGCGGCGGGGCGCACGCGCTCTTCGATGGTCATCGTCGGGGCGCCGCCGGTGGTGATGTTGATCACACAGTCCGACGCCTGCTTGATCACACCCAGGAACGGCGCGAACGCCTCGGGCGACTGGTCGGGACGGCCGTCGCCGGGATCGCGTGCGTGCAGGTGGACAATGGCCGCGCCGGCCTCGGCCGCGCCGATGGCGGCCTCGGCGATTTCGGCCGGGGTCACAGGCAGGTGCGGCGACATCGACGGGGTATGGATCGCGCCGGTCACGGCACAGGTGATGATGACCTTGCGGGGTTTGGCCAAGGCGGTCTCCTTCGTTTAGGTGTTTTCGGAATTCAGATGGCGGCGCAACGCTGCCAGCCTGCGGTCGCGGCGGTCCTGCCGGGCTCGAATCGCGGCCGGGCTGCGATCTTGCGGCCAGGTGGCGGCGATCTTTTCGGCGGTGGCAACCGAAAACACGTCGGGCCCCGGCGGCTCGACCGCCAGCCGCGCGTAGAAACCGCCATATCGCGTGGCATAATCGACGATCCCGCCCGGCGCGTTCAGGTCGATGGTTTCCATCGGCCCGATCAGTGCCCAACGCAGACCCAGCCCGTCCTTGATGGTGGCGTCCAACCCCTCGACGGTGACCACGCCTTCTTCCAGAAGGCGCAGCGCCTCGCCCAGCAGGGCACCCTGAAGGCGGTTCAGAACGAAGCCGTCCCGCTCTCGGGTCATGCGGACGGGAACCTGGCCGATGTCTCGATAGATCGCCTCGGCGCGGTCAAGCGTTTCGGCGGCGGTCCAGGGGGCTGGGCACAGCTCCACCACGGGCACCAGATGGGGCGGGTTCACCGGATGGCCCACCAGGCAGCGGGCGCGATGGGTCAGCCCCTCGGTAAAGCGCGACGGCACGATCGCCGAAGTCGACGACGCGATCACCGCAGAGGGCGGAACGGCGGCGTCCAGCCGGGCAAAGATCGACTGCTTGATCTCTACCTTCTCGGGGCCGTTTTCCTGCACGAAGCTGGCACCTGCGACCGCCTCTTCCAGCGTCTGGCAGGTGCTGATGCGGCCCAGCGTGCCGGCCAGATCCGTCAGCAAGCCCTCTGCCTGTAGGTCGCGGCACAGGGTTTCGACGTCGGCGGCAAAGCGCGCCAGCACGGCGGGATCGGCGTCCCACACGCGCACCGCGTGGCCGGCCCGGGCGAACAACGCGCTCCACGACCGGCCGATCAGCCCCGCGCCGATGATGGCAACCGTTTCGGACATCAGGCAATTCCCCCCCTGCTGATTTTTCCCAAGGTTCGCAGCACCGCCGCGCGGCTGCAAGCGGCGCCAGCACCGCCGTGCCGGATTTTCCACGCGGCCAACGCAACGCGCCGCCCCCGGTATGCGAGAGCGGCGCGGCATGGGGTGATCGTTCCCGGTTACTCGATCAGACCGATCTGCTGATAGAAGGCGTGGTTGTCCCAGAACAGGTATTCCTCATCCATCACGCCTTCGGCGGTCCAGTGGCCAATGGTGGCCATGGTCAGCTTGTATGCTTTGCCCGTCGGAGGCACTTCCTGCCCGTTGCCCAGCGGCATCGGCTGCGAGAAGGTGCCCTCGATCACGCCGACGACGCCGGTCCATTCGCCCTGGCCGATGCGGATCGGGTGCGTTTCGATCCGGGTGTCGGGGGCGAAGGTGAAGAACGCCTTGAGATCGGCGATATGCACCTCGATCCCCTCGGTCACATGGCCATCGGGCCAGTGTACCTTGATGTCGGCGGCGTGGCTTTCGTGCAGCCTGTCCCATTGCTGGCCGGAGAACACCTCGAAGTCGAGCGTGTCGAAGGTGGCCAGGTTGGCGGCGATGCGGGCATCGTCGGCCTGGCGCGCGGCCAGTTCGGCCAACGCGGCGGTGGCGGCGGCATTGTCCTGCGCGGCGGCGCCGGTGGCCAGTGCAGCGGCCATTGCCACGGCGGAAAGGCGGTTGATCAGGGTGGTCATGTCAGGGTCTCCTTTGGTCCTGTCTGGCATCGTGCGATGCGGTGACAAAGGGATAGCCCGATGAAATTCAGTTCAAAATGGCGATATTAATGAATGACCTTCCATGTTTTGTTCCAAATATGACTCACAGGATATCGGCCGCGCGGATGTCCTCTGCGGCGAAGTCGATCAGCGCGCGCAGTTTGCGCGGCAGTGCCCGGCCTTCCAGGTAGACCGCGCGCAGCGGCGCGGACTCGCTCTGGACCTTCGGCAGGACCGGTACAAGCGCGCCGCTGGCCAGCGCATCGCACACGGCAAAGCGCGGCGCATAGGCGATGCCCAGTCCGGCGGCGGCCAGCTCGACAGCGGCGCGGGCCGAATTGACCTGGAACCGCCCCTGCACCTGTACCACCTGCTCGGCCGTGCCATCGCGGAACACCCAGCGGCGGGGCGACTGGCGGTTGCTGTCCAGGATACAGCTGTGCCCGGTCAGCGCGACCGGATCGCCGGGCGCACCATGGGCCGCCAGGTAGGCCGGGCTGGCCACCAGCAGTGAATGGACCTCGCCCAGCTTGCGCGCCTTCAGCGACAGCGTTCCGGTCTGACCGATGCGGAAGGCCAGGTCGATGCCTTCGCTGGCCAGATCGGCATAGCGGTCGTTCAACCGCAGATCGAAGGTCAGGCCCGGATGCAGCGCCGCGAAGCGCCCCAGCATCGCGCCGACATACATCTCTCCGAACGTGACCGGCGCCGAGAGCCGGATCACCCCGGTCAACCCACGAGAGCCCTCGGCCACCTCGGCCAGCAGCGCATCGAGATCATCCAGCAGCGCCGGCGCACGGGCCAGGAGGTCTTCTCCCGCAGGGGTCAGCCCGACCCGGCGCGTGGTGCGCTGGAACAGCCGCGTGCCCAGACGCGCCTCAAGCTCGGCCACGTATTTCGAAGTCAGCCGGTTGGAAACGCCCAGCTGGTCAGCCGCGGCGGTGAAGGAACCGGTCTGAGCGGTGGCGACAAAGGCCTTGAGTTCGTCGACGATGTCCATGGCGGGCTTTCGGAACAATTTGTGGATAGTCATTCAATTAAGTCGCCATTTTGTTGAACGATGGCAAGGTCTAAGTTTGCCTCATCCCCGGTGGCATTGCCGCACCGGACCCCCAACACACGGGCAAGGCCAACGCGGCAGCCCGGCACGCACAAAGGAAACCGACCATGACTTCTCGTCCCGCCTCTGATTACGCTGCTACCGGCCTGCGCCTGGCCAGCGGCGCCCTGTTCCTGGCCCACGGGCTGCTGAAGTTGACGGTGTTCACCATCCCCGGCACGGTGGGCTTCTTCGAGAGCCTGGGCCTGCCCGGCTTTCTGGCTTACCTGACAATCGCCGCCGAGCTGGCCGGCGGGCTGGCGCTGATCCTGGGCGTGGCCACCCGCGCCGTTGCGCTGGCGCTGATCCCCGTGCTGCTGGGCGCGACCTGGGTTCATGCCGGCAACGGCTGGCTGTTCTCCTCCGAGGGTGGCGGCTGGGAATTCCCGCTGTTCTGGGCGGTGGTCCAGGGCGCGATCGCCCTGCTGGGAGCCGGCGCCTTTGCGCTGAAGGTCCCTGCGCTGGACCGGACGCTGGGCCAGTTCGCCTGATCGGCGCGGGCCGCCACAAGGCGGCCCCGCCCCTGCCTGAAGGAAACGCATCATGAGCACCCGTCAATCCCTGAACGCCCTGCGCGACCGCCTGCGTCCGTCTGACCGGATGCCGGTGGTCTTTGTCGGCCACGGCAGCCCGATGAACGCGCTGGAAGACACCGAATACAGCCGCGGCTGGACAGCGCTGGGGCGTGCCCTGCCCCGTCCGCAAGCCATTCTTGTAGTCTCGGCGCATTGGATGACACGCGGCACGACGCTGGTCGACGTGTCGGCCATGCCGCGCACCATCCACGATTTCTACGGCTTTCCCGAAGCCCTTTATGCCGAGAATTACCCGGCCCCCGGCGATCCGGCGCTGGCGCGCGAGGTGGTGTCGCTGCTGGCCAGCCATCACGCCGAAGAGGATGACACCTGGGGTCTGGATCACGGTGCCTGGACGGTGTTGAAGTTCCTGTACCCCGAAGCCGACGTGCCTGTGTTCCAGGTCTCGATCGACATGTCGCGGGGGCTGGACTACCAGCTGGAAATTGGCCGCAGCCTGGCTTCGCTGCGCGACCGGGGCGTGCTGATCATCGGCTCGGGCAACGTGGTGCACAACCTGCGCACCGTGCAGTTCGGCGGGCGGCCGCAGGATTTCGCCATCGAGTTCGACAAGATGTTCGCCGACCGCTTGCAGGACCGCGACCTGGCGGCGCTGGCGGATGGCAAGGCAATGGGCAGCCTGCTGCGAATGGCGCATCCGTCGGTGGACCATTACCTGCCGGCGTTGACCATCGCCGGAGCTTCGGACGCGCGCGACACGCTGACCTTCACCAACGATGCGATCGACCTCGGCTCGATCTCGATGCGGTCGTTCCTGTTCCACGCCTGAGCGCCAAGCAAACCTGACCAAGGCCCCCGGCCCCCGCGGCCCGGGGGCCTTTTCATTTTGTGAACAGAAAACCTGTTGACGAGAATTGGAACGTTCTAATAAAACATTGGAACGTTCCTAATTGAACGGAATCACCAAATTCACCCGCCGGCACCTGCCCGGACGGGACTGGGCGCGGCTTGCGCCGGGGGAGGACAAGAGCGATGAGCAAGGTCGTCAGCGCAGCACAGGCCGCCGCCCGTATTCGTGATGGCGCGGTGGTGACGGTGTCGTCCTCCTCGGCGCTGGGTTGCCCCGACCTGGTTCTGGCCGCCATCGGCGCGCGCTTCGAGGCAGAGGGCCACCCGCGTGACCTGACTACCCTGCACCCGATCGCGGCCGGCGACATGTACGGCGTCAAGGGGATCGACCACCTGGCCAAGGACGGGTTGCTGACGCGGGTTTTGGCGGGCTCTTACCCTTCTGGTCCGTCGAACCTGCCGATGCCCGAGATCTGGAAGATGGTCGTCGAGGATCGCATTGCCGCCTACAACGTGCCGTCGGGCATCCTGTTCGACATGCACCGCGAGGCCGCCGCGCACCGCCCCGGCGTGCTGACCAGAGTCGGGCTGAAGACATTCGTCGACCCTCTGCGCGAAGGCTGCGCAATGAACGCACGCGGTGCGGCGGCGCCGATCGTGCACCGGGTCGAGTTCGGCGGCGAGACCTGGCTGCATTTCCCCAACATCCTGCCAGAGGTCTGCATCCTGCGCGCCACCACCGCCGACGAGCGGGGCAACCTGACCTATGAACACGAGGGCGCCTACCTGGGCGGGCTGGAGCAGGCCATCGCCGTGCGCAACAACGGCGGGCTGGTGATCGCGCAGGTCGAACGGGTCACCGCCGAAGGCAGCCTGCGGCCGCATGACGTGCGCGTTCCCAGCCACCTGGTGGACCTGGTGGTAATCGACCCGCATCAGAAACAGACCTGCGAGACGCCATATGACCCGGCGATCTCGGGCCAGATCATGCGGCCCTGGTCCAGCTTCCACCTGGCAGAGCACGGCATAGAGAAGGTGATCGCGCGCCGCGCGGCGATGGAGCTGAAAGGCGGCATGACGGCCAACCTGGGCTTTGGCATCTCGGCGATGGTCCCGCGGATCCTGCTGGAAGAAGGCCACCCCGAAGCGGTGACCTGGGCCATCGAACAGGGCGCGGTCGGGGGAATGCCGTTGACCGGTTTCGCCTTTGGCTGCGCTTCCAACGCGCATGGCTTCGTGCCTTCGCCGCAGCAATTCATCTACTTCCAGGGCGCCGGGTTCGACATGTCGTTCCTGTCCTTCCTGGAAGTCGATGTGCAGGGCAATGTCAACGTATCGAAACTGGGCAAGAAGCCTTATCTGACAGCAGGTTGCGGCGGGTTTGTCGATATCACCGCACATGCGCGCAAGATCGTCTTTTCGGGCTGGTTCGAAGCCGGCGCCGAGGTTGAGCTGACCGACACCGGCATCTTCGTGCGCCGGCCGGGCAAGTTCACAAAGATGGTCGACCGGGTCGAACATGTCACCTTCTCGGGCGAGCGCGCACGCGAGCAGGGACAGGACGTTCTGTATGTCACCGAGCGCTGCGTGATGCGGCTGGACGAACAGGGGCTTGTGGCAGTCGAGATCATGCCGGGGATCGACCCGGCGCGCGATATCGTCGCCGCGTCGGCAGGGCGGGTGCGCATCGCCAAGGACGCGCGCACCCTGCCCCTCAGCCTGCTGGCGCAGCAGCCGATGGGGTGGGCGCCATGAGCGGGATCGACCGGATCGACCACGGCCCGCTGGCCGAGCTGCGGCTGAACAACCCGGCCAAGATGAACGCCCTGACCGTGGAAATGCTGGCGGCGCTGGACGGGCATCTGGACGCCATTGAGCGCACACCGGCGATCCGCTGCGTGATGCTGACCGCCGAGGGCGACCGCGCCTTCTGCACCGGTGCCGACATCAACGGCTGGGGCGATCTGAGCCCGGCCGAGTTCGCCCGCCACTGGGTGCGCGACGGGCATCGCATCTTTGACCGGCTGGCGCGGCTGTCCAAGCCCACCATCGCGGTTCTGAACGGTCACGCCTTCGGCGGCGGTCTGGAGCTTGCCGCGGCCTGCGATCTGCGGGTGATGGCGTCCGGCGCCAGCCTCGCCCTCCCTGAGGCTGGCGTCGGGATTGTGCCGGGCTGGTCGGGCACACAGCGGCTGATGCGCCTGCTGCCCGAGGCCGCGATCAAGGAAATGGCGCTGTTCGGGCATCGGATAAAGGCAGATCGGGCGCTGCACTTCGGCTTTGTCGCTTCGGTTTCCGACGATCCGCGCGCCGCCGCCCTGGCGCTGGCAGAACGGGCGATGGCCCTGTCGCCGCGCGCGGTGGAAATCGCCAAAGCCATGATCCATGCCGCCGCCGACGAAGACCGCGGCGCCATGATCGAGGCACTGGGCAGCGCCGCTATCTCGGCCAGCGCGGACCGCGACGAAGGCGTCGCCGCTTTCCGCGAAAAACGCAAACCCCAGTTCCCGGGAACCTGACCGATGACCCAGATGACCATCATCGCCGCCGCCGGTGCCGCCATCCCCGCGCAGCCTTTCGCCGGGCGGCACCTGATTGACGGCGCCTGGCACGACAGTGCAACGGGCGAGACATTCGAGCGCCGCTCACCCGCCCATGACGTGGTTGTCAGCCGCTCGGCCCTGGGCGCCGAGGCAGAGGCCCGCGCCGCCATCGCGGCCGCACGCCGGTCGTTCGACAGCGGGGTATGGAGCCGCGCATCGGGCAAGGAGCGGGCGACGGTACTGTTGAAGGTTGCCGCGCTGATCGAGGCCGATGTCGAGCGCATGGCCCTGATCGAAACGCTGGAATCGGGCAAACCGATCACCCAGGCGCGGGGCGAGATTTCCGGCGCGGCCGACCTGTGGCGCTACGCCGCCGCGCTGGCGCGTACGATGCATGGCGACAGCCATAACACGCTGGGCCCCGACATGCTGGGCGCGGTAATCAAGGAGCCGATCGGCGTGGTCAGCATCATCACGCCATGGAACTTTCCGTTCTGGATCCTCAGCCAGAAGCTGCCCTTCGCGCTGGCTGCCGGGTGCAGTTGCGTGGTCAAGCCGTCAGAGCTGACGCCCTCGACCACGGCGATGCTGGGCGGGCTGTTGATCGAGGCGGGTCTGCCGGCCGGGGTGGTGAACATCGTGCTGGGCTACGGCCCCGCCGTGGGCGCCCCCATGACCACCGATCCTGCGGTCGACATGGTCACCTTCACCGGCTCTACCGCGGTGGGCAAGGCGATTGCCGCGGCGGCTTCTGGCACGCTCAAGAAGGTGGCGCTGGAACTGGGCGGCAAGAACCCGCAGGTGATCTTTGCCGATGCCGATCTGGACAGCGCCGCCGACGCGGTGACCTTCGGCGTCTATTTCAACACCGGCCAGTGCTGCAACTCTGGCAGCCGGATCATCGTCCACGAGGATGTCGCCGAGGCGTTGGTGGCGCGCGTGGTGGCGCTGTCGCGGCAGGTCGCCTTTGGCGATCCGCTGGACCCGCGCACGCAGGTGGGCGCGATCATCAGCCAGCAGCACCAGGGCCGGATCGACGGCTGTGTGCGCGATGCCGTGGCGGCGGGCGCCGAAGTGGCCCTGGGCGGCGCGCCGATGACGGTGCCCGGGCTGGCGGGCCAGTTCTATCAGCCGACCGTGGTGCGCGGCGTCACCCCCGACATGGCGATCGCCCGCGAAGAGGTTTTCGGCCCGGTGCTGTCGGTGCTGACCTTCCGCACGCTGGACGAGGCGCTGGCGCTGACCAATGACGCCGATTACGGGCTGTCGGCCGGGGTCTGGAGCGAGAACGTTCATACCTGCCTGGCGTTCTGCCGACGGGCTCAGGCCGGGACGGTCTGGACCAACACCTGGATGGACGGCTTCCCCGAGCTGACCTTCGGCGGTGTCAAGCAATCGGGCCAGGGCCGTGAAATCGGCCCCTACGGGCTGGAGGAATTCCTTGAGGTGAAGACGCTGGTTATGCGGATCGGCCGCAGCCGCGCGCCTTGGGTGAAGACCCTCTGACACGCTGTCAGAGGGACTGGAAGGCAACGCAAATTCTGGGAGGAAACTCGATGCGTGGCATGATGAAGAAATCGGCGGTTCTGGCCGCCGCGCTGCTGTCCACGACCAGCCTGGCGCGAGCCGGCGACGTGGAAGTTCTGCACTGGTGGACGTCCGGCGGCGAAGCCGCGGCGCTGAACGTGCTGAAAGAAGACCTGTCCGGCCAGGGCATCGGCTGGATCGACATGCCGGTGGCCGGTGGCGGCGGCGAAGCGGCAATGACCGCGCTGCGCGCCCGCGTCACCGCCGGCAACCCGCCGACCGCCGTGCAGATGCTGGGCTTCGACATCCTGGACTGGGCTGCCGAAGGCGCGTTGGGCAACCTCGATGCGGTTGCCGCGGC
>JAGRMT010000046.1:18835-32374 GCA_020441125.1 Roseivivax sp. | reverse complement strand
TCCACCAACTGGGTCTGGGCCAACAAGGCCGTGCTCGACGGGCTCGGCATTGCCCAGCCCACCAGCTGGGACGAGTTCGTGGCCGCGATGCAGAAGGTCAAGGACAGTGGCAAGACGGCGCTGGCCCATGGCGGGCAGGCCTGGCAGGAAGCGACCATCTTCGACGGCGTGGTTCTGTCGACCGGCGGCACCGACTTCTACACCAAGGCGTTCATCGACCTCGACCTCGATGCGCTGGGCTCTGACACCATGGTTGAGGTGTTCAACCGCATGGCAACGCTGCGCGGTTTCGTCGATGACAACTTCTCGGGCCGTGACTGGAACCTCGCCTCGGCGATGGTGATCAACGGCGAAGCGGCGTTCCAGATCATGGGCGACTGGGCCAAGGGTGAATTCCTGAACGCGGGCAAGGTGCCTGGCACCGATTTCCTGTGCTTCCGCGTGCCGGGTTCCGAAGGCATGGTGTCGTTCAACTCGGACCAGTTCGCGATGTTCAACGTCGCCTCTGACGAAGCGAAAGCGGATCAGGCGGCGATGGCCAAGGCGATCATGAGCCCGGCGTTCCAGTCGGCATTCAACGTGGTCAAGGGCTCTGTCCCGGCGCGTACCGATGTGCCGAACGACGCCTTCGATGCGTGCGGCAAGCAAGGCATGGCCGAGCTGGCCGACGCCTCGTCCAAGGGCACGCTGGTTGGTTCGATCGCACATGGCCACGCCAACCGTGCCGCGGTCAAGAACGCGATCTACGACGTGGTTACCGCGCATTTCAACGGCGAGTATGACGCCGCCACCGCGGTGCAGGAACTGGTCAACGCGGTCGAAGCCGCGATGTAAGCCAGGCCGTGCAGGGCGGTGCGTCCGCCCTGCACACGTCCGGCGCGCCGCGGCGCGCCCCCTCCGGCACACAGGAGACAACCCATGGCGCATGGCGTTCCGGCGGCGGACTTCCGCACGCGACTGCAGGACTGGATCCCCAAGCTGGTGCTTTCACCCTCGCTGGCGGCGATGCTGGTCTTCGTCTACGGCTTCATCGGCTTCACCGTCTATCTCAGCTTTACCGACTCCAAGATGCTGCCCTCGTACGACTGGGTCGGGTTGGAGAATTATTCCAAGCTGTGGGGACTTAGCCATTGGTGGACGGCAATCACCAACCTGGGGATCTTCGCTGCGCTTTACATCGTGCTGTGCACCGGCATCGGGCTGGCGCTGGCGATCTTCCTCGACCAGAAGATCCGCGGCGAAGGGCTGCTGCGCCCGGTCTACCTGTACCCGATGGCGCTGTCCTTCATCGTCACCGGCACCGCGTGGAAATGGATCCTGGATCCCGGCATCGGGCTTGAGAACACCATGCACCTGTGGGGCTGGGAAAGCTTCCACTTCGACTGGATCAAGAACCGCGACTTTGCGATTTACACCGTGGTGATCGCCGCAGTCTGGCAAACCTCGGGTTTTGTCATGGCGATGTTCCTGGCCGGTCTGCGCG
The DNA here is from genome assembly GCA_020441125.1 of Roseivivax sp. GTDB lineage: Bacteria > Pseudomonadota > Alphaproteobacteria > Rhodobacterales > Rhodobacteraceae > Mesobacterium_A. The sequence continues at coordinate 30,891 of JAGRMT010000046.1, read as the reverse complement.
GCATCGACAACGAGATCCTGAAGGCGGCCCAGATCGACGGCGCGTCTAACTGGAAACTGTACCGACGCATCGTCATCCCGATGCTGCGTCCGGCGTTCCTGTCTTCCTTCGTCATCCTCAGCCACCTGGCGGTGAAGTCTTACGACCTGATCATCGCGCTGACCGGCGGCGGGCCCGGCCGGGCCACCGAACTGCCGGCGACCTTCATGTATTCCTACACGTTCACCCGCAACTCGATGGGCATCGGCGCCGCCTCGGCGGTGATCATGCTTATGACCATCGCGGCGATCATGACCCCCTACCTTTACGCCGAGTTGAAGGAGAAGAGCTGATGTCCGCCGCCACCCAGGAAACCGCCGTGCGCACCGGGGCTGTGACCCGCGTGTTCATCTATGGCCTGCTGATCGTCTTCGCGCTGTTCTACCTGATGCCGCTGTTCGTGATGCTCGCCAACTCGCTCAAGCCGCTGTCCGAGATCACCGGCGGCAACATGATGGCCCTGCCCCAGGCCTGGACGATCGAGCCGTGGCAGAAGGCGTGGAGCTCTGCCCAGATCGGGGTGGAACCGACCGGGCTGCGGCCCTACTTCCTGAATTCCATCCTGATGGTGGTGCCGGCGGTGGCGATCTCGACCATCTTTGGCGCGCTGAACGGCTACGTGCTGACCAAGTGGCGTTTTCGCGGCGACTCCATCCTTTTCGGCCTGCTGCTGTTTTCCTGCTTCATCCCGTTCCAGATCGTGCTGATCCCTATGGCGATGATCCTGGGCAAGCTGGGTCTGGCGGGATCGGTTCCGGGGTTGGTCATGGTGCACGTGGTCTATGGCATCGGCTTCACCACGCTGTACTACCGCAACTACTACGCCGCCTTCCCCACCGAACTGGTGCGTGCCGCGATGATCGACGGCGCCGGGTTCTTCCGCATCTTCTGGCGCATCATGCTTCCGGTGTCCGGACCGATCACCGTGGTTTCGGTCATCTGGCAATTCACCAACATCTGGAACGATTTCCTGTTCGGCGTCTCGTTCGGCGGGCAAAGCCAGCCGATGACGGCGGCACTGAACAACCTCGTGCAATCCTCCACAGGCGTGAAGGAATACAACGTCCACTTCGCCGGCGCGATCCTGGCCGCGCTGCCGACACTGCTCGTGTACATCGTGGCCGGCCGATACTTCGTTCGCGGCCTGATGGCCGGATCAGTCAAAGGATAACATCATGGGCTTTCTCGACATCCAGAACGTCACCAAATCCTACGGCAACGTCGAGGTTCTGCACCGCGTCGACATCTCGGTCGACGAGGGCGAGTTCCTGGTGCTGGTCGGTCCCTCGGGCTGCGGCAAGTCCACGCTGCTGAACATGATCGCGGGCCTTGAAGGCATCTCGTCGGGCGACATCGCGATCAAGGGACGCGTGGTCAACGGCGTGCATCCGTCCAAGCGCAACATCGCCATGGTGTTCCAGAGCTACGCGCTCTATCCCAACATGTCGGTCGGGCAGAACATGACCTTTGGCCTGGAAATGCACGGTGTGCCCAAGCCAGAGCGCGACAAGGCGCTGGCCGAGGTGGCCAAACTGCTGCAGATCGACCATCTGCTGGACCGCAAGCCGGGCCAGCTGTCGGGCGGGCAACGCCAGCGGGTGGCGATGGGCCGGGCGCTGGTGCGCGACCCCGACGTGTTCCTGTTCGACGAGCCGCTGTCAAACCTTGATGCCAAGCTGCGCGTCGACATGCGGACCGAGATCAAGAAGCTGCACGAAAAGCTGCAAACCACCATTGTCTACGTCACCCACGACCAGATCGAGGCGATGACCCTGTCGACACGCATCGCGGTGATGAACAAGGGCTTTGTCCAGCAGCTGGGCACTCCCAAGCAGATCTACGACACCCCTGCCAACGTGTTCGTTGCCACCTTCATGGGCAGCCCGGCCATGAACGTGGTGCCGGCGCGGGTCCGTGTGGTCGATGGCGTGCCACATGCGGCGGTGACCGATCACGACGGGCAGGAACAGCTGCTGGCCTTCAGCCAAGCCAACCTGGCACAATGGGACGGGCGCGAAATCCTTCTGGGCATCCGGCCCGAGACGATCACCGATCCCGACGGCGCCGACCGCAAGTCGCGCAACGTGGTGGCGCTGCGCAACATGATCGGAGTGACAGAGCCTGCCGGGTCTGACACCTTCGTGACGATGACGCTGGGCGGGCGCGACGCCGTCGCGCGAATGCGGGCGGATGTGACCGTGCGCGCCGGAACCCGGTTCGATTTCGCGGTCAACATGGAGAAAGCCGTGGCCTTCGACCCCAAGACCGAAGAGCGCATCGAGCCGTGAGCGACGCCGACGTGATCATCATCGGTTCAGGCATGGGCGGCGCCAGCCTGGCGGCGGCGCTGGCCCCGACCGGGCTGCGCGTGCTGATCCTGGAACGCGGGCAGCGGCTGACCGATACGCCGCAGGCGCGCGACGCAGAGGCGATCTTCGCGCGCGGCCATTTCCGCCCGGACGAAACCTGGCTGGATGGCGCGGGCAAACCCTTCAACCCGGGCAACTACTATTACGTCGGCGGCAATTCCAAGTTTTACGGCGCGGTGCTTCTGCGCTACCGGCGCGAGGATTTCAGCCCGCTGCGGCACATCGGCGGCACAACTGCGGGCTGGCCGATCGGCTATGACGCGCTTGAACCCTACTACCAGCGGGCCGAGCAGCTGTTCCGAGTGCGCGGACAGCAAGACGCGGATCCGACAGAGCCACCGCATTCCGGGCCCTACCCCCATGCGCCGGTGCCGGACGAGCCGGATATTGCAGATCTGCGCCGCAGGCTGGCAGCGGTGGGGCTGCACCCCGCCTCGTTGCCGCTGGGCGTCGATCTGACGCGCTGGCTGGCGCGCGCGGCGACGCCCTGGGACGCCTTCCCCGACACATGCGGCGGCAAGATGGATGCCGAAACCGCCGGCCTGGCGGCGGCGATGGCGCATGACACGGTGCAACTGCGCACCGGCACCACCGCAGAGCGGTTGATCGCAGGGCCGGGTGGCCGCATTGCCGGGGTTGCCACGCGGGGCGGCGTGCTGCGCGCTCCGGTGGTGGTGCTGGCCGCCGGGGCGGTGCAGACCGCCGCGCTGCTGCTGGCCTCGGCCAGTGCCGACCACCCGCGCGGGCTGGCCAACAGCTCTGACCAGGTGGGGCGCAATTTCATGAACCACAACGCCTCGGCCGTGCTGGCGCTGCACCCGTTCCGGCGCAACCGGTCGGTCTATCAGAAAACGTTGATGATCAACGATTTCTACCTGTCCGGCGGCCCGGATGGCGAACCGCTGGGCAATATCCAGCTGCTGGGCAAGATCTCGGGCCCGATCCTGGCGGCCGCTTCGCCGCTGCCGCGCCCGCTGGCTGGCTGGATCGCGGCGCGGTCGGTCGATCTTTATGCGATGTCCGAAGACCTGCCCAATCCCGAAAGCCGGGTGACGCTACAGGCCGGGCAGATCCGGCTGGACTGGAAACGGTCCAACTGGGAGGGGCACCTGGCGCTGGTGGCGCGGCTGAAACGGATGCTGCGCAGGGCGGGCTATCCGATCGTGCTGTCGCACGCCTTTGACCGGCGCACGCCAAGCCATCAATGCGGCACAGCCCGCATGGGCGCCGATCCGGCAACAAGCGTGGTCGACAGCGACTGCCGAAGCCACGATCATCCGAACCTGTTCATCGCCGATGCCTCGGTCCTGCCGACTTCGGCGGCGGTCAACCCGGCGTTGACGGTGGCCGCACTGGCGATGCGCACCGCCGGCACCATCGCCCGCACGGAGTTCGCCCGATGACCGCCCGCAGCGCCACGGCGCGCCCCATAGTCAGGAGGTAGGCATGGAAAAGTCCTACGATTTCATCATCGTCGGCGGCGGCTCCGCCGGCTCGGTGCTGGCGGCACGGCTGTCCGAGAACCCCGCAGCATGGGTTCTGCTGCTGGAAGCCGGCCCGCGCGACTGGCACCCGTTCTACCACATCCCCGCCGGCTTTGCGAAAATGACCAAGGGCATCGGCAGCTGGGGCTGGCATACCGTTCCGCAGCGGCACATGAACGGGATGGTGATCCGCTTTACCCAGGCCAAGGTGCTGGGCGGCGGATCGACCGTGAACGCGCAGATCTATACCCGCGGCGCGGCGGCGGATTACGACGAGTGGCGGCAGATGGGCTGCACCGGCTGGGGGTACGAGGAGGTACTGCCCTATTTCCGCAAGTCAGAGGACAACGACACCCACGACAACCGTTATCACGGCAAGGGCGGGCCGCTGGGCGTCAGCCAGCCCGCCGCGCCGCTGCCGATCTGCGAGGCTTACTTCAAGGCCGCCGGGCAGATCGGCATTCCGCGCAACTTCGACATGACCGGCGAACGGCAGGACGGTGTCGGCTATTACCAGCTGACCCAGCGCAACGTGCGCCGGTCCTCGGCCTCTATCGCGTTTCTGGGGCCGGCACGGGGCCGGGCCAACCTGACCGTGCGCACCGGCGCGCAGGTGCTGCGCGTGGTGGTCGAGGGCGGGCGTGCCGTCGGGGTCGCGCTGACGGGCGATGGGGTGATCCGCGCCGAGGCCGAGGTGATCGTCGCGTCGGGTGCGATCGGCACGCCGCGGCTGCTGCAATTGTCGGGCATCGGCCCGGCCGATCACCTGCGCGACGTCGGGGTACCGGTGGTGCTGGACCAGCCCGGCGTGGGCGCCAACCTGCAAGATCACCTGGATCTTTTCGCCATCGCCGAATGTACCGGACCGCACACCTATGACCGCTATGCCCGGCTGCATTGGTCGGCGCTGGCGGCGCTGCAATACGCCTTGCGCCGGTCCGGACCGGTCGCCTCGTCATTGTTCGAAACGGGCGGCTTCTGGTATGCCGAAGAGGGCGCCCGATCCCCTGACATCCAGTTCCACCTCGGGCTTGGTTCGGGGATCGAGGCGGGGGTGGCGGCGATGAAGCACGGCGGCGTGACGCTGAACTCGGCCTACTTGCGGCCGCGCTCGCGCGGGACCGTGCGGCTGGCCTCGGCCGATCCTCTGGCGGCACCCCTGATCGACCCGAATTACTGGGCTGATCCGCATGACCGGACGATGGCCATCCGCGGTTTGAAACTGGCGCGCGAGATATTGCGCCAGGACGCGCTGAAGCCCTTCGTCAAGGCCGAGGTGCTGCCCGGCCCGGACGTGCAGACGGATGACGACTATTTCCGCTACGCCTGCGCAAACGCCAAGACCGATCACCACCCCGCCGGCACCTGCCGGATGGGGGTCGATCCCGGCGCGGTCGTCGATCCTCAGTTGCGGCTCAACGGGATCGCCGCGCTGCGTGTCGTGGACAATGCCATCATGCCGACGCTGGTGTCGGCCAATACCAACGCAACCGCCATCATGATTGGCGAAAAGGGGGCCGACATGATCCGCACGGCGCACGGGCTTTGAGATGATCCGCCATATCGTTCTGATCCGGTTCAGGCCGGACGTCGACGCCGACACCATCGCCGCGCTGTGGCAAGAGTTGCACGCGATCGAGGGAAAGGTGCCCGGGCTGGGCGCGATACACGCCGGACGCTCGGAAAGCCCCGAGCAGATCGAACGCGGCTACATGCACGGCTTTACCGCCGATTTCGCCGACTGGGCGGCTCTGGCGGCCTACCAGGCGCATCCCGATCACCAGCGGCTGGGCGCGAAACTGGTTGCCCATGCCATTGGCGGGCTTGACGGTATCCTGGTCTTCGACCTTCCCGTAGAAGACGCATAGGGAAAGCCAGAGCCGGGGGAAGCATGGACCGCAGACCGACGATCATCGACGTGGCGCGAGAGGCCGGTGTATCAAAATCCACCGTCAGCCTTGTGCTTCAGAACAGCCCGCTGGTGCGCGAGGAAACCCGTGCGCTGGTGCGGGCGGCGATGGTCCGGATCGGCTATGTCTACAACCGCGCCGCGGCCAACCTGCGCGGGTCCAACGCCGGGCTGATCGGGCTGGTGATCAACGATCTGCGCAACCCGTTCTTCACCGAATTCGCCACCTCGTTGCAGATGGCCCTGTCGGAACGCGGCTATGCCGCGGTCGTGGCCAATACCGACGAGGATCCGCACCTGCAGGCGCAGGTCGTCGGGGCGATGATCGAACATGGCGTCTCGGCGATGATCCTGTCGCCCGCCTATGGCGACGAGGCCGCCACCTTCGATGCGCTGGCGCGGGCCGGCGTGCCGGCGATGCAGGTGCTGCGCCGGGTCGAGGCACGCACCGGCCTGTTTCCCTTCGCCGCTCCGGACTACCCGCAGGGCAGCCGCATCGCGACCGAGCACCTGATCGACCAGGGCGCGCGGCACATCGCCTTTGTTGGCGGACTAGAGGGGCGCGCGGTCACCCAGGAACGCATGGCCGGTTATCTGGCGGCGCTGGAAGAGGCCGGGATCGAGCCGCGGCTGATCACCGGCAAGGCAACCCGTGCCTTTGGCCGCGAGGCGGCGCAGCGGCTGGCGCACGACTGGCCCGAGGTCGATGCGGCGCTGTGCTTCAACGACCAGGTCGCGCTGGGGATGCTTTCGGGTTGCGCCGAGATCGGCCGCGCGGTGGGTCCGGGGCTGCGCATCGTCGGTTTCGACGACATCGAAGAAGCCGCCCACGCCTGGCCGCCGCTCAGCTCGGTGCGCTGCGACATTGCCGGGTTTGGCAAGACGATGGCCGATACCGTCCTGGCCTGGCTGGAAGAGGGCAAAGTTCCCCCGGCCGAAACGCGCACGCCGGTTTCGCTGGTGGTGCGCCGGTCCAGCGCGGAGGCCGCGGCGGGCTGACCGCCCCCTGCCCGCGCAGTCACACGCCCGCCCCGGCGGGATAAACGCAAACACGCCGCCCCCACCGTCGCGGGCGGGCACAGAAGGAGTGTCTCGATATGACCGAAGTCCGGGTTGCCGTGCTGGGTGCCTCTGGCTGGATGGGCAAGGTGCACACCATGGCCTATCAGACCTTTCCGCATTTCCTGGGCACCGCCGGGGGCACCGCGCGGGTGGTCGCGCTGGTCCAGCGTAGCCCGCTGCCACCCGAGGAACTGGCGGCCCGCGCGCCGGGTGCGCGGGTGCTGGCCGACTGGCACGAGGCCGTCGCCGACCCCGATATCGACCTGATCGACATCTGCCTGCCCGACAGCCTGCATTACGAGGTGGCCAAGGCGGCGCTGCTGGCCGGCAAGCACGTATTTTGCGAAAAACCGCTCGCCGACACGCCCGAGCAAACGCGCGAGCTGGTGCAGATCGCCCGCGACAAGGGGGTGATCACCCGCGTCGGTCACGGCTTTCCGCGCAACCCGGTGCATGACATGGCGCGGCAGATCATCGAGGCGGGCGAGATCGGCACGGTGACGATGTTCAAGGGCTGCCAGCATGTCGACATGTTCGGCGATCCGCTGGTGCCCTTCATGTGGCGCGCCGACGGGGCGCAGGCGCCGACCGGTATCGTCGGCGACACCGGCAGCCATGTGTTCAGCTTCATGGAGTTCCTCGTTGGACGGGTGGCTTCGCTGGTGGCCGAGACATTCGTGGTAACCCCGCGCCGCCCGGTGGTTGAGGGGCTGGGCCTGGGCGAAGCGGCGGCGCTGACCGGCACCGAGCGTTGGGCCGAGGTCAGCAATCCCGACGCCGCGCAGGTGCTGTGCCGGTTCGAAAACGGCGCTCACGGCATGGTCGATTTCAGCCGCGTCGCCACCGGGCGCAAGTTCATGCAAGGGTATGAAATCTACGGCACCAAGGGCAGCCTGGTCTACAGCTATGACGAGGTGAACCGGCTGCGGTTCTACACCAACGAAGACCGGATCGGCCGGCGCGGCTATCGCGCGATCGACGTCGGGCCAGAACATCCGGGCTATGCCGCCTTCCTGCCGCTGCCCAATTTCGCCCTGGGCTACAACGAGACCAAGATCATCGAGGCGGCAGAGGTCATCGGCTCGATCGTCTCGGGCCAGCCGAAATGGCCGACGTTCGAGACCGGCCACCACATCACCCAGATCGTCGATGCCTGCATGGAGTCGTCCCGGCGGCGCGCCTGGGTCGACATTCCCGCCGCCTGACCTGCCCCAAGGAGCCCGCGATGGACAGCCCCATTCCCCAGCCGATCCTTGATGCGCTGACCGATGTCGACATGCCGCGTCTGCCGCCAGAGGCCGCCGCGACCGAGTACCGAACCGTCGCCGGGCTGCGCCTGCCGGTCTATCGCACCGGCTGCCTGATCGTGGGCAGCGGCGCCGCCGGGCTGCGCACCGCGGTCGAATTGAAGCGCCGCGGCGGCGAAGTGATCGTCGCCAGCCAAAGCGCGTGGGGCGGCACCTCGGCCTGTTCCGGATCAGACAAGCAGACGCTGCACACCGCCAACACGGCCGACCGGGGCGACAATTTCACCGCGATGGCGCGGGCGATCCGCGCCGGCGGGGCTATGGACGAGGACATCGCCTATATCGAGGCGGTCGGCTCGGCGCGCATGATGGCCTCGCTTCAGTACCTGGGCCTGCCACTGCCGCAGGACCGGTTCGGCGGCACGCTGCGCTACCAGACCGACCATGACGAGACCGGCCGCGCCACCAGCTGCGGGCCGCGCACCTCGCGGCTGATGGTCCGGGTGCTGGCCGAAGAGGCGCTTCGGCTGGGCGTTCCGATCCTGAACCAGACGACCGTGGCGCGGCTGGTGGTCGAGGGCGGGCGCGTGGCCGGCGCGCTGGCGCTGCGCAAGGAGGACCAGGCACCAGGCAACCCGCTGGGCGTGGCGCTGCTGCTGGCGCCGGCGGTGGTGCTGGCCGCAGGCGGACCGGGCGAGCTTTACCGCGACAGCGTCTATCCCAACGGCTGCTTTGGCACGCTGGGGCTGGCGCTGGAGGCAGGCATCGCGCTGGTCAACCTGACCGAAAGCCAGTTCGGTATCGGCACCCGGCGCGAAGGCTTTCCCTGGAACCTGTCGGGCACCTACGTGCAGGCGATCCCGCACATCTACTCGGTCGATGCCGACGGGACAGAGCACCCGTTCCTGACAGGCTATTACCGCAGCACGCAGGAGCTGGCCTCGAACATCTTCCGCAAGGGCTATCAATGGCCGTTTCATGCCAGCCGGATGCTGGATTTCGCATCCAGCCTGATCGACCTGGCGATCTGGCGTGAAGGGCAGGCCGGCCGGCGGGTGTTCATGGACTTCAACCGAAATCCCCTGCCCGTTCCGGGCGACGCGGCATTCAGCCTGGACCGGCTCGACCCGGACGTGGCGACCTATCTGGGCAACGCCGGGGCCAGCCAGGCGCTGCCGATCGACCGTCTGCGGCGGATGAACCCGCTCGCGATCGAGCTGTACCGGCGCTACAAGGTGGATATCGCAGCCGAGCCGCTGGAGTTCGCGGTCAGCAACCAGCACATGAACGGCGGCATCGCGGTGGATGGCTGGGGCCGCAGCAGCCTTGCGGGCGTCTATGCCGCGGGTGAGGCGGCAGGCACACACGGCGTGACCCGGCCCGGCGGCGCGGCACTGAACGCCGGGCAGGTGTTCGGCACCCGCGTAGCCGAGCATGTCGCCGCCAGCGGTGTGGCACAGGCACCTTCGGGCGCGGTGGCCGAAGAAACGGTGACCGAGGCGGTGGCGGCGCTGCTGGCACCGCTGCGGCCCGGCAACGCGCATGACGTGCGTTCAGTCCGGGCAGAGGTTCAGGCGCGGATGAGCGACCACGCCGGGATGATCTGCGACAGCGCCGGAGTGACCGGGGCGCTGGCCCAGGCGCGGGCGCTGAACGCAGCGCTGGCGGCCGAAGGCATCGACTATTCCCGCCCGGGCGAGGCGGCCAGGGCGCTGCAATGGCACCAGATGGCGCTGGCTTCCGAGGCGGTGCTGGCGGCGCTCGATCACTATGTCGCCCAGGGTGGCGGCAGCCGTGGCGCGCGGGCGATCTGCGCCGGTGACGGCACCCGGGTGCCACAGGCGCGCGCGCTGGACCTCGACGCCTTCCGCTTCCGCGCCGAGCGTGCCGCCGACCGCGACGAACAGATCGTGGTGCAACAGGTAGACGGGCGTCTGCGTGTCAGCACCCGGCCCAACCGGCGCTTTGACGAAACCGCCAGACCGTTTTTCGAAAGGGACTGGCCCGACTGGCTGACCGGGGCGCTATTCGACCTGCCCGGCGGCTGATCACAATGCCGGAAAGCTCTCTGCGTCCGTGATATGGTGGTGGATGCGGAAGCTGCCGAAGCGCGGAAGCACGCGCTGCGTGGCGGCACGGCTGTCGATCCGCTCCTGGCTGGCCAGCGCCCGCTCCAGCGCGGCGCGGTCGGGGTAGTCCACCGCCAGCATCATCGGCATTTCGGGCGCACCCTCGTCGCGCTCGGTGGCGAAGGTCACGCGCACCGCGCTGGCGCCGGGAAAGACTTGCCAGGTCGGCACCAGTTCCTCGATCACCGCCTTGCGGAACTCGGCCGCCCGCTCGGGCGCGACATGGCCTTCGAAAAAGGCGAAACGGGTGATCATGGCGTTATCCTTGAAACAAGCCCGGACCGCTGCCCGGCCCACCAGTAGCCTAGCCGTTGGCCCGTGCCCCGGCAATCTCCCTATCTGTCGTCGGCTGCGTCCGGCTTCAAATCGAAGGCCGCGATGATCTCGGCCACCAGCGGGTTGGGAAAGCGGCGCTGCAAGGTGACGGCAAAGAACCCTTCGGTGATGCCGTCCAGCCGTGCCAATTCGCACAGCGTGCCGGCGGCCAGCTCGTCGCGCACGACGATCGGAGGGATCACGGCCAATCCCGCTCCGGCCCGCGCCAGAAGCCGCAGCATGGCCATGTCGTCGGCCTCGGCCGCGATGCGCGGCACCACGCCCAGACGGCCGGTAAAGGCGTCGAACGAGGCGCGCAGTGCCGCCTCGGGCGTCGGCAGGATCAGCGGCTCGGTCGCCAGCAGCTGTGCCAGGGGCTGCCCGGCCAGCGCGCAGCGGCCGATCAGGCTGACAGGCTGTTCTGACAGCGCGTGTACCAGATAGGGGCTGGCCGCATCGCGCGCGGGCACAAGGTTGGTCAGCACCACGTCCAGCGCCAGCGCTTCAAGGGCGCGCAGCAGATCGGCCTGCGCGCCCGAGCGCAGCACGGTTTCGACATCGGGCCGGCCGATGAACGGCGTCAGGAACCCCATCTGGAAGTTGCGCGACAGCGTCGCCAGCGCCCCGATGCGCAGTACCCGCCGCGCCGTGCCCGCGTTCTGCAACGTCGCGGTCAGATCCTCGGCGGTGCGGAAGATCACCTCGGCATGGTCCAGCGCGATCCGCCCGGCCTCTGTCAGGACCAGCCCCCGCCCCCGACGCTCGAACAGATCGTGGCCCAGCGACGCTTCCAGCGCCTTGACCTGGGTCGACAGCGCCGATTGCGACAGGTTCAGCGACTGCGCCGCGCCGGTCAGCGTGCCCATGCGGGCAACCGCCTTGAACAGCCGCAGGTGATGCAGGTTTAGATTGGCCATTGTTCTACCTGATCGAACGATTTTGGATAAAATATGTATTTTTCTAAAAGTTGTCGAGCTTCTATCTGTCCCTTCGACATCCCAGAAGGAGCACGCCATGTCCCTGCCCATCCTGACCGGCCTGTTGGCCCCCGTCCTGCTGCTGCTGACCGCCGCCGCGCTGATGGCGCGCCCCGGGCCGCGCCCGGGGGCGCTTCCGCGCCTGGCCGAGGCCGCCGCCGCCGCGACGTTGGCATTGGCGCTGATCGGTCTGGTGGCGCTGCTGGCCACCGGCCCGGCCGCGATAGCCACCGGCGACGGGGCATTCGCGCTGGCGCTGCGGGCCGATGCGATCAGCGCCACGATGACGGTGCTGGTCGCCTTCATCGGCTGGATCGTGATGCGCTACGCCCGCAGCTACATGGATGGCGAGCCGCGCGAGGGGCGGTTCCATGCGCTGATGCTGGGCACGCTGGCGGCTGTGCTGGTGCTGGTCCAGTCCGGCAGCCTGGCCACGATGGTCCTGGCCTTTGCCGCGATCGGGATCGTGTTGCGGCAGCTGCTGCTGTTCTACCCCGAGCGGCCGGCAGCCCGGCGCGCCGCGAC
>JAGRMT010000046.1:0-18661 GCA_020441125.1 Roseivivax sp. | reverse complement strand
GCGCTCAAGACCGCCGCATTCCCGCTGCACGGCTGGCTGACCGAGGTGATGGAAGCGCCCACGCCGGTTTCTGCGCTGCTGCACGCCGGGATCATCAACGCCGGCGGCGTGCTGCTGATCCGCACGGCCGAGCTGGTCCAGTCCAGCGCCGGTGCGATGGCCGCTCTGGTGATGATTGGCGGCCTGACGGCGTTGTTCGGCGCGGTGGTGATGCTGACGCAAAGCGCGGTCAAGACGGCGCTGGCCTGGTCGACGGTGGCGCAGATGGGCTTCATGCTGCTGCAATGCGGGCTGGGGCTGTGGGCGCTGGCGCTGCTGCATATCGTGGCGCATTCGCTGTACAAGGCGCATGCCTTCCTGTCGTCGGGCGGTGCGGTGCGCGCCGTGGCCGGTTTGCGCCGGCCAGGCCCCGTGGCGGTGCCCCGGCTGGGCGTGGTGATGAAATCCTTCGCTCTGTCGCTTGCGCTTTATGCCGCGATGGCGGGGCTGTTCGCCCTGGTCAGCGGCCCCAAGTCGCCGCAGGCGCTGGCGCTGGGCACGATGCTGATCTTCGGTGTCGCCTACCTTGTGGCGCAGGGCCTGGCCGACGCGGCGCCGCGGGCATTGACCCGGCGCACGGCTCGTGCCGCGCTGGCGGCTGCGGCGGCCTATTTCACCATGCAGCTGATTGCCGCCCGGCTGTGGGGGCCGTGGCTGCCCGCCGCGCCAGAGCCCGGACCGCTGGAATGGGCGCTGCTGGTGCTGGCGGTGCTGTCATTCGGGCTGGTCGCCTTCGCACAGACGATGTTCCCGCTGTGGGCGCATCACCCTGCCACTGCGGGCCTGCGGGTGCACCTGGCCAACGGGCTTTACCTCAACGCGCTGCTGGACCGGCTGATCGGCGGGTTCCGGACGGCCAACCGTTTCTGAAAAAGGATGATTGCCATGTTTCTGAAGCATAGCCAGATCGCGCCGGCGCGGATTTCCTCGCTGCTGGATGCAGCCGAGGCCGCGGCGCGGGCGATCCCGCCGGCGTTCCCGCTGGACGCAACCGTCGCGGTGAACCCCTTCCTGGGCCAGTCGGGCGAAGACCTGCCCACCGCCGCCGCGCGCTTGTCGCGGGTGGCCGGTGCGGCGCTGACCCGGCCGCGGGCGCACTATGCCCAGGCCATCGCCGCCGGCCGGATCAGCGATGACGATCTGTCGGCGGCACTGATCGCCTGCCGTTCACCGCTGAAGCCGCACGACCTTGCCCTGCTCAAGGCCAAGGCGGCGCTGCCCGGTAGCCCGCCGCGGGCGCTGCCCACCGTGGCGCACCTCGCCGCCGATGCCACCGGCATCGACTGGCCTTCGGTCATCGACCGGGCTGTCGGCCTGTGGGCCGCTGGACATTTCGACAGGGGCCAGGCGCTGTGGCTGCCCGCGCCCGGACAGGGGGCCTATGCCGCCTGGCAGGCCTGGGCCAGCCGCGACCTGACGCCCGAAATCGCCGGGCTTGCCGGTTTCTGCCGGCACGTGTCTGCGGCACCCGACACGCCCGAGCGGGCAATCCTGCGCGCCTCTGACCGGCTGGGTCTGACCGAGGCAAATGCCGGGACCGTTTATCACCGGCTGCTGGCCGGGCTGGGCGGATGGGCGCAACACGCCCGCTGGTTGCTGTGGCAGGCAGAGCTGGCCGGCGGCACCGACAGCACCCTGGCCGATCTCCTGGCGATCCGGCTGGTATGGGAAGAGGCGCTGCTGGCCCATCACCCGCAGATCGCGCAGCGCTGGCGCAACACGCTGGCGGCCCACGCGGTGCCGGTGGCGGCCAACCAGGAACAGGTGATCGACGGCATTCTCCAGGAAGCCGCCGAGCGCGCTTATCAGCGGCGGCTTGCGCGGGCGCTTGGCCGCCCGGCCCCGGTACAGGCGCGTCCGGCGCTCCAGGCGGCATTCTGCATCGACGTGCGGTCAGAAGTGTTCCGCCGCGCGCTGGAAGCGCAGGATCCCGGGATCGAGACGCTGGGCTTTGCCGGGTTCTTCGGCCTGCCGGTCAGCCACACCGCGCATGGCTCGGATGTCGAGGAGGCGCACCTGCCGGTGCTGCTGCGCCCGGCGCTGTCCGCCACCAGCCACGCTGGCGACCCGGCCGAGCAGGCGGTACGGATCGACGCCCGGGCGGCGCGCGCCTGGGGCCGTTTCCGGCAGGCGGCGGTGTCCTCTTTTGCCTTCATCGAGGCGGCGGGCCTGCTGTATGGCCGCAGTCTGGTGAAGGATGCGCTGGGCCTCGGCGGCGGCGGCACGACGCAGGCCGGCCCAGCGCCGCGGCTGACCGGAACGCCGGGCGCGGCGGCAAAGGCCGATACCGCCGCCAAGGTGCTGAAAGCGATGAGCCTGACGGGCGGTTTCGGCCGGGTCGTTCTGCTGGTCGGGCATGGCGCGCAGGTGACCAACAACCCGCATGAAAGCGCCTATCACTGCGGCGCTTGCGGCGGGCAAACGGGCGAGGTTTCGGCCCGGTTGCTGGCGCAACTGCTGAACGATCCGCAAACCCGCGCCGGGCTGGGCGGCCACGGCATCGCGCTGCCCGCCGACACGCTGTTCGTCGCGGGGCTGCACGATACCACCACCGACACTGTCACTCTGTTCAGCGACGGTGCCCTGCCCCACCATGCCGACGCGCTGGAACAGGCCAATGCCTGGCTGGTTGCGGCGGGGGCGATGGCACAGGCCGAGCGCGCGATCCGGCTGCCTGGCGCCACGCCGGCTACGGTGGCGGCACGGGCGCGGAACTGGGCAGAGGTGCGCCCCGAATGGGGGCTGGCGGGCTGCGCCGCCTTCATTGCGGCACCCCGGAATGCGACGGCGGGCGCCTGGCTGGAGGGGCGTGCCTTCCTGCACAGCTACGACTGGCGGCAGGACGCGGGCTTTGCCACGCTGGAGCTGATCCTGACGGCGCCGGTGGTGGTCGCCAGCTGGATCAGCCTGCAATACTACGGCTCGACCGTGGCGCCCGAGGTGTTTGGCGGCGGCAACAAGCTGATCCACAACGTGGTGGGCGGCCTGGGTGTGGTTGAGGGCAACGGCGGCCCGTTGCGGCCGGGCCTGCCGTGGCAGGCGGTGCATGACGGCATCGCCCCCGCGCATGAGCCGCTGCGCCTGTCGGTTCTGATCGAGGCCCCGCGCGAGGCGATCAGCGCAGTGCTGGAACGGCATCCGCAGGTGCGGGCGCTGTTCGACAACGGCTGGCTGCACCTGCTGGCGCTGCAAGACGGGCGGATCGCCGCGCGGTACGTGCCGGGTGGCGGCTGGGCGCGCGATCCGGCGCTGTAACGGGCGCCGCGGGCGGGGCATTTTCTGTGCCCTGCCCGCTGGACAAACCCTGCCGTTCTGCGGCAGGCACAGGATCAGGCGCCGCGACGCCGGCACGACATTCCCCGGCAAGGACGGCCCGACATGCTGCTGATCACAATCTGGCCGATCTTTGCCCTGATCTGCCTGGGCTATGCGCTGGCCCGGCGCGGCTTCCCCTCGGCCGAGTTCTGGCCGGCTGCCGAGCGCATAAACTATTTCGTGCTGTTCCCGGCGCTGCTGGTTTCCAGCCTGGCCAAGGCGCCTGTGGACGATCCCGAGTTGCTGCGGCTGGGCGCTGCGGCTGTGGTGATCATCCTGCTGGCCGCAGCCGCGCTGGCGCTGGCGCGGCGCCTCAGGCCGATGCCCGCCGCCCGGTTCGGGCCGGTGTTGCAGGGCGTGGTGCGTTTCAACACCTACCTGGGCCTGTCGGTGGTGGGCACCTTTGCCGGCCCGGCGGGGCTTGAGCGCGCTGCGGTCTACCTGGCCATTGCCGTGCCGCTGGTCAACGTGCTGTCGATCATGGCGCTGACCGACGCTTCGGCGGCGCGGGCGCCGATGGCGCTGTTGCGAACGGTGTTCCGCAACCCGCTGATCCTGGCCTGCCTGGCCGGCTTCGCGCTGGCGCTGGCCGGTGTCGGGCTGCCGCTGGGCACCGGCAGCTTCCTGTCGCTGCTGGGCCAGGGCAGTCTGCCGCTTGGCCTGCTATGCGTCGGGGCGGCGCTGCGGCCCGCGGCGCTGCGGCAAGACATGGCGGGGCTTGCGGGCGTCGGCGCGCTGCGGCTGCTTGCGATGCCGGCGCTGGCGGCCGCGGTTGCGCAGGGCTTCGGCCTGAGCGGGACCGAAGCGCTGGTGCTGGTGGTGTTTTCGGCCATCCCGACCGCGCCCACGTCTTACGTGCTGACCCGCCAGCTGGGCGGCGACGGGCCGTTCATGGCCGGGCTTGTCACCGCCCAGACGATGGCGGCGGTCGTCACCATTCCGCTGGTTCTGCTGGTGTTGCAGGCACCCTGACCGGACGGTCCGCTACAGCGACAGCGGCGCAATGCCGCCGGCAATCTCCATCAGCCCGACGATGTAGTCGGTCTGCGCCTCGTCGCGCCGCACGCCCAGGGTGATGCGCTTGTGCAGCCCATGGCGGCCGATGCGCAAGGTCCGGATCGGCATGCCGCCGGCGTCTTCGGCGATCAGCCAGTCGGGCAGCGCGCTGACACCGCGCCCGGCGGCCACCAATTGCAGCATCAGGTCGGTGGATTCCACCGCGATCTGCCGCCGCGGCCGGCATTCGGCAGGCGCCAGGAAGCGGGCGTAGATATCCAGCCGGTCCGGCGTCACCGGCACCGTCAGCAGGTCCTCGCCGGTCAGGTCAGACGGCTCGGCAAAGGGGCGCCCGGCCAGCGGGTGGCTATCGGGCACGGCCAGCAACAGCTCGTAGCCAAAGACAGGATTGAAATGCAGATCGGGCAGCGTCACCGGATCGGGCGTCACCAAAACGTCGATTTCATGCGCCTGGAGCGCCGCTATGCCATCGAAGCGAAAGGCCGTGCGCACCTCAAGATCGACATCGGGCCAGGCGCGCAGAAAAGGGCCGGTGACGCGCATCAGCCATTTTTCGCATGGGTGGCATTCCATCCCGATGCGCAACGCGCCGCGTCGCCCCCTTGCGATATCGGCCAGGACCCGTTCGGCATGGTCCAGTTCGGGTACCAGCCGCTCGGCCAGTTCGAGCAGATAGCGCCCTGCCTGTGTCAGTTCCAGCCCACGGCCCTTCTTGCGCCACAGCTTGACCTGGAACCGGTTCTCAAGCTTGGCGATGGCATGGCTGGCCGCCGACTGGCTGAGGTTCATCGACGAAGCCGCGGCAGTGACGCTGCCGGCGCGGTGAACCTCGCGCAGGATGGTCAGGTGTTGGCGATCAAGCATCATGAATTTCCAGCATCGTTTAATGAGATCATACCATTTCTGTTCATGCATTGCTCTTGCTATTTCACCGGCAACCGCAACCTTTCATCCCTTTCGGAGCCGCCATGACCCTGCACACCCCTTTGTCCCGTTTCGACGAAGTCATCGACCGACGCGGCACCAACTCGATGAAATGGGACAGCGCAAAGGCGATGCTGGCACCGGAAGAAGCCGCCTCGGACCCGCTGCCGATGTGGGTGGCCGACATGGACTTTCGCGCCCCGGAACCCGTCCGCGAAGCGCTGGCCGAGGCCGCGCGTGAAGGCGTCTTCGGCTATCCGGCCGGCGGCAGCGCTGCCTACGTCGCCGCCGTCACTGGCTGGCAACAGCGGCGCTTTGGATGGGATGTCGCGCCCGAGTGGGTGGTACAGGTCAGCGGCATCATCACCGCGATCAAGACTGCCGTGCAGGCGTTCACGCGTCCGGGCGACAGCATCCTGATCCAGCCGCCCGTCTATGGCCATTTCCGTGACGACGTGCTGCTAAACGGCCGCTTCCCCGTCTGTGCGCCGCTGCTTCCAACCGGGGAAGGATATCGCTACGACGAGGCGGCTTTCGAGGCGGCGATCCGTCCGGACACGCGCGTGTTCATCCTGTCGAACCCGCACAATCCCACCGGAAACGTCTGGAGCGAGGCGGACCTGCGCAGCATGGGCGAAATCTGTGCCCGTCATGGCATCCTGGTCATCGCCGACGAGATCCACCAGGACCTGATCATGAACCCGGCGCTGCGCCACCGCCCCTTTGCCAGCCTGGGCGAGGCCTTCGCGCGCAATTCGATCACCTGCACCGCTCCGTCCAAGACGTTCAACCTGCCCGGCTTGCAAAGCGCAAACCTGTTCATTCCCGACCCGCGCCTGCGTGACGCGTTCCGTCGTCAGTATGATCGCAACATGTTTCCCCTTGTGAACGTGCTGGGCATGGTCGCCGCACAGGCCGCGTACACCCATGGCGAGCCGTGGCTGGAGGAGTTGCTGGCCTATGTCCGGGCCAATCACGCCCATTTCGCCAAGGCGGTGAACGGCATGGGCACGGGGCTGCGCGTGCTGCCCTCCGATGCGCTTTACCTGGCCTGGATGGATTGCCGCGCGCTGGGACTGGATGCCGAGGCGCTGAACCGGTTCATGCTGACCGGGGCGCGGCTCTGGCTGGACAAGGGTCAGAAGTTCGGCGCCGAGGGTCATGGCTTCATGCGCGTCAACCTGGGGTGTCCGCGCGCCACGGTGGACGAGGCGATCGGCCGTCTGCGCGCGGCCACAACAGCGCGGGCGCGGGCTGCCTGACGACGTGCCGGCGGCCCCCTGCTCAGGCTTGCGCCCGCCGCGAATGTCACGGACAATCGCGGCGAAGCCGGCCCGAAGCGCCGGCGCCGACGACTGGAAGGACCGCCCATGCCCACCCGCTACGATACCATCCTGCTGACCGGTGCCGCCGGCCGGCTCGGCTCGCAATTGCGCCGGGCGCTGCGCCCGCTGGCGGGGCGGCTGCGCCTGGCCGATATGGAAAAAATCACCGACCTTGCCGAAAACGAGGAATCGGTCGCCTTCGATCTGGCTGACAAGGAAGCAGCGGTGGCCGCTTGCGAAGGGGTCGATGCCATCGTGCATTTCGGGGGCGTGGCGATGGAGGCTCCCTGGGATGTGGTGCTGAACTCAAACATGCTGGGCAGCTACAACATCTATGAAGGCGCGCGGCAGCACGGCGCCAAGCGCGTGATCTATGCCAGCTCGGTGCATGCCATCGGCTATCACGCGCTGGAGGATCACATCGACGCCAACGCACCGCACCGCCCGGACGGGCTTTATGGGTTGTCCAAGTGCTTTGCCGAGGACCTGGGCCGGCTTTACTGGGACAAGTTCGGGATCGAGACGGTGGCGCTGCGCATCTTCTCGTCCTTCCCCGAACCGGCTGACCGGCGGATGCTGTGGTCTTGGCTGTCGTTCGAGGATTGCAACCGTTTGACCGTGGCAGCGCTGACCGCGCCGCGGGTGGGTTTCACCATTTCGTTCGGCATGTCCGACAACCGGCACAAGCCGGTGGACAATCGCCTGGCCGGGCACCTGGGCTTCTACCCGCAGGACAACACCGAAGGCTTCCGCGCCGCGGTCGAGGCCCGCACCGCCGAGCCTGACGCCAGCGCCCCTGCGGTCAAGTGCCTGGGCGGCTGGTTTGTCGACATGGGCCACCCTGACGATCCCGCCAAAGAATGAACCCCCGGTATGACGTGGTCATCGTCGGCGGCGCCGTGATCGGCTCTGCCGTCGCTTACTTCCTGATGGCCAACCCCGATTTCGACGGGTCGGTGCTCATCATCGAGCGCGATCCGACGTATCGGCACGCCTCGACATCGCTCTCGGCCTCGTCAATCCGGGTTCAGTTCTCAAACCCGGTCAACGTCAGGATCAGCCAGTTCGGTTCTGCCTTCATCCAGGACTTTGCCACGACGATGCAGGTGGCGGGCGAAGCGCCGCCGGCGCTGAACTTCCACCCCGGCGGCTATCTGTTCCTGGCCAGCACCGAGGCGCAGGCCCAGACCCTGCGCGAGAACCACGCCGTGCAGCGGGCCTGCGGTGCCGATGTGGTGCTGTGGGGGCCCGAAGCGCTGGCCCGCGCCTTTCCGCACCTGAACGTCGACGACATCCTGCTGGCCAGCTACGGCCAGTCGGGCGAAGGGTGGTTTTCCAACACCGGGCTGATGAACGGGCTTCGCGCCAAGGCGCGCTCTCTCGGCGCGGACTTTGTCCGCGACGAGGTGGTGGGCATCGTCCGAGACGGCAACCGCGTCAGCGGTGTCACGTTGAAATCCGGCGCCACGGTCGCGGCCGGGCATGTCGTCAACGCCTCGGGTCCGCGCGCGGCGCTGACCGCGCGCATGGCCGGGCTGGACGTGCCGGTCGAACCGCGCAAGCGCACGCTTTTCGTTCTGTCCTGCGCGCGAACGCCCGAGGGCAGCGCCACGGTGAACGGCGGGCGGCTGCCTTTGATGATCGACCCGTCGGGCGTGTTCTGCCGCCCCGAGGGGCGCTATTTCCTGGCCGGCGCGCCGCCGGTCGAGGATCCGGCGGTGGACTGGGACGACTTCGAGCCGCGCTGGGAAGAGTTCGAGGACCTGGTCTGGCCAGCCCTGGCGCAGCGCGCAGAGGCCTTCGAGGCGATCAAGATCGTCAACCAATGGGCCGGGCACTATGATTTCAACACGCTGGATCATAACCTGATCGTCGGCCCGCACCCCGAGGTGCGCAACTTCATCTTTGCCAACGGCTATTCCGGCCACGGCCTGCAACAGGGCCCGGCCGCCGGCCGGGCGGTGTCAGAGCTGATCACCTATGGCACCTTCCGCACTCTGGACCTGTCCGAAGTGGGCTACGAGCGGATCGCGGCGGGCCGGCCCTTTCTGGAAAAAGCTGTGATCTGATCGCTTTCCCCTGCTTGGGCGCGGCGTTTCTCACGCTGCGCTCACGCTACGCTCGCGCCGCTGCGCTAGCGGTTGCGGCAGATGCCGGAACAGGGGGGAACCGAAATGGCACGATCCATCACTTTTGTGATCGACGACAAGGTCGATACCCAGATCACCGTGACCGAGAACGTCGACGGCAGCCTGACCTTTGAATTGCAGGTGCTGAACACAGGCAAGATCGGCGACCTGCGTGCGCTGTTCTTCGACCTGAACGGGCTGGTCGCCGATGGCAACCTCAGCGTGACCGGCGGCAGCCATGTCACCCAGACCGTGTTCAGCGAGGCGAGTGTCGACACGGTCGGCGGCGATGGCAACATCAACGGAACGGTCACCAATTCGCTGGGGCTGTTTGATGTCGGCATCGGTTTTGACGCCGGCGCCGATGCCGGGCTGCACAGCACGAGCTTTACCCTCGTTCACGCCACGCAGCCGCTTAGCCTCGATCTGATCAACATCGCCGATTTCGGCATCCGCACGGTTTCGGTCGGCATGAAGGCCGGCGACCAGGCCAACGGCGTGGGCCAGAACGACGCCCTGACGGTTGAAGAGAACGCAGCGGGCAGCGTCGATCTGCTGGCCAATGACACCGGCGGCACGGTTCTGACGGTGCAAGGGGTCAGCGACGCGGCAGGCGCGTTCCAGACGGTATCGGGCGGATTCCAGCGGCAGGTTGCGCTGGACGGCCGGATCCTGGGGGTGCTCACGGTCAGCGCCGCCGGGATCGCCAGCTTTTCCGCCACCGGCGCGGATGCCGACACGCTGGCGCTGGGTGAAACCGCGCAGCTGGGCTTTACCTATCGCACTGTCGCCGCAGATGGCTCGATGGCAACGGTGGACGCGGTGTTGACGGTGATCGGGCGCAACGATGCGCCCACGCTGGCCAACGGCGCGCTGGCGCTGGACAACGCCGCCCCCGCCGCCACGCTGGATCTGTCGGCGCTTGGCGATGACATCGACAGCGACGATGACGGCGCAAGCCTGACCTACAGCCTGGCCGCCGCGCCCGGCATCGGCACGGCCAGCATCGCCGGCGGCGTTCTGACCTTCGACCCCGGCGCCGATTTCGATGACCTGGCCGTGGGCCAGACGCGCGACGTTGTGATCGGCGTGATCGCCACCGACAGCCACGGCGCCACCGCCACCGGCACGGTGACCGTCACCGTCACCGGAACCAACAGCGCCCCCGTGGCGCAGCCCGACCTGACCGTGACGACCGAGGAAACGGTGCTGACCGGCAACCTCTTTGCCGACAACACCGCCGGCGCTGATAGCGATCCGGACGGCGACAGCTTCACCATCCACACCGTCGATGGCCAGCCCGCCGTGTTCGGCGTACCGATCACCCTGTCCTCGGGCGCGACGCTGGTGCTGCAAGCCAACGGCGATTTCGTGTTTGATCCGCGCGGCGCCTTCGATTTCGTGCCCGAGGGCGGGCAATCCGCCGATGGCATCTGGTACACGGTGATCGACAGCAAGGGGGCCGTGTCGAACGAGGTGCGGGCAGACTTCTCTGTCCAGGGGGTAAACGACGCGCCCGTGGCGCGGGACGACACGCTGGCGACGGCCGAGGACACGCCGCTGGCCTTCACTGCTGCCGACCTGCTGGCCAATGACAGCGATGCCGACCTGGGCCAGACGCCCATGCTGGCCACGATCAACGGTGTCGCCGCCACGCAGGGCGCCGTCATCGCCACCGCGCATGGCGCCATCACCGTCGGCGCAGGCGGCGCGCTCAGCTATGCGCCCGGCACGCATTACGGCGGCACGGACCAGTTCACCTACCAGGCCAGCGACGGCACGGCCCTGTCGGCCCCCGCAACGGTGAGCATCGACATCGCCCCCGTGGCAGACGCGCCCGCCCTTGCGCTGAGCGGCGGTGGGACGGCAGGCGGCAACCTGACACCGGTGCCAGGCGGAACGGATGTGCAGGTCAACGCGGTAACGACGGGCGGGCAGTTCACCCCCGCGATCACCGCCTTGCAGGACGGCGGCTATGCTATCGTCTGGAATTCGCAGGAAACGGGCAACAGCGCGATCCGCGCGCAACTGTACGATGCAACAGGGGCCGTGCGCGTTCCGGCCGTGCAGGTTGATGCTCCGTCCAGCAGCTTTCAGCAGAACGCGGACGTGATGCAACTGGACGGCGGCAACCTGGTGGTGCTGTCGCGCGGCAGCGTCGGCGGCGACGTGGGCAACGTGTTCTACCAGATGCTCGACCTGAACGGCGCGCGCATCGGCGGACCGGTGGCGCTGTCGCTTCTGCCGGCCGAGACCGGCGACGGCGATCCGTTCTTTGACAACCTCAAGCACGATGTACAAGGCGACCGGCTGGACGGCGGCGGTTTCGTCACCGTCTGGACCGAAACGCTGAGCAATCTGGGCCAGCCCCAGGAAAATCGCGTGCGGGCGTCGATCTTCGACGCGTCGGGGCAAGCGGTGGCCCGCGACATCCTGATCGGCGGTCCCAGCACAACGGAATATACCTACGGGTCCGTGTCCGGTCTGCAGGGCGGCGGCTTCGTCGCCGCATGGACCAGCCAGAACAGCGTTTTCGCCCAGCTCTACGATGCCACCGGAACCGCCACCGGCGCGGCGTTCCAGGTCAGCCAGCACCCGTTGCACACCTCAGGCTCTCCGGGCACGAATTCCAAGCTGTTGGTCGAAACGCTGAGCAATGGAAACTTCGTGGTCAGCTGGTCTGGCGACGAGACGAACGACCTGAGCAGCGCGGCCAACTTCCGCCTTTACCAGGCGGACGGCACGGCGCTGACCGGTCAGACCCGCGCGAACACCAACCTGCCCTTGCAGCAGCGCGACCAATCCGTCACCGCGCTGGATGACGGCGGCTTCGTGATGACCTGGGACTCGATCAACCAGGACGGCAGCGGTTCGGGCCTTTATGCGCAGCGCTTCGATGCAACCGGCGCGCCGGTGGGCGCAGAGTACCACGCCACCAATACCAGCGCGGGCGCCCAGCAGGTGACGTTCGGCGGGCGCTACACGACCACGCTGAACGACGGGCGCGTGGTTACCGTCTGGGATCAGAACGGCGCATCGGGCGAGATCTTCCATAACATCGCCACGGTTCCCGCCGCCGCCAATGGCACGGCAGGCCAGCCCTTCGATCTGAACCTGTCGGCCGCGCTGGTGGATACCGACGGGTCCGAGACGCTGACCGTAACGTTGTCGGGCTTCCCCGCCGGATCGACCTTCAACCAGGGCGCGGCGCAGGGCGCGGTCTGGGTGATCGACAACGCCCAGGCGCTGGACCTGTCGACATTGCAGATGACGGCGCCCGCCAACTTTGGCGGCGCGTTCCAGCTGACAGCGACGGCGCGGGCGACCGAAACCGCCAACGGCGACTTTGCCGAAACGACAGCCAGCACCACGCTGACCATCGCGGCCGCGCCGCAACCGCCCCTGTTCACCGGTGGCGACGACCAGATCAATTTCGGAAATCCCGCCGCTGCGGCCTTCGGGCTGGTGTCGGCGGGAAGCTACCAGGACGGCACCCAATACGATGCGCTGGGCGGCAACGATACGGTCTACCTGCCGCAGACACAGGCGGCAGCAAACGCGGCGGGCTATGATCTGGGCCACGCCTTCCAGGCCGGTGCGGGCAACGACTTTGTCGAAGGCAGCGACCTGGCCGATGCCATCGACGGCGGCGACGGCAACGATCAGCTGCGCGGGCGGACGGGGAACGACACGCTGACTGGCGGGCTGGGTAACGACAACATCATCGGCGGCGACGGGTCCGACGTGATGGACGGCGGAGCAGGAACCGACATTGCCAACTGGCTGCACGACACGGCCGGCGTCACGGTCGACATCGGCGCGGGCATGTCCACCGGCAACGGCACCGACAGCTTTGCCAATTTCGAGACCTACTGGATCTCGAATTTCGACGACACCGTGATCGACGACGCAGGCAACCACCGCATCGACCTGCGCGCCGGCAACGACGTCTATACCGGCGGGGCGGGCAGCGTCTGGCTGGTGGCCGGTGACGGCGACGACACGGTGGATGGCGGGGCCGGAAACGACCGGATCGACTATGCCGGCAGTGCGGTGGGCGTTTCCGTCGACCTGGCGACCGGCATCGCCACCGGCCAGGGTACCGATCAGCTGACCGGCATCGAACAGATCTTTGGCTCGAACCACGGCGACCTGCTGATCGGCGACGACACCTCAAACGCCGGGCCGGGATTTTCCATCGGGTACAATGCGTTGTTCGGCCGTGGTGGCAACGACACGATCTACGGCATGGGCGGTGACGACGACCTGTCCGAAGGCGGCGACGGCGACGACCAGATCTTTGGCGGCGACGGTGACGACCTTTTGGGCGGCGGCGCGGGCTATGACACGCTGGACGGCGGCGCCGGGTCCGACACGGCGTATTACGCCAACATGGCAGAGGCGGCCAACGTCAACCTGGTGACAGGCGTCGCCACGCAGGCGGGCTGGACCGACACGCTGACAGCGATAGAGAACGTCACCGGCTCTCAGGGGAACGATACCATTGTGGGCGACGCGGCTGACAACGTTCTGGCCGGGGGCTTCGGTTCGGACACGTTGACCGGCGGTGCGGGGGCGGACGTGTTCCTGTTCGACCTGCGGCAGGCGTTCTCGGGCAACGACGTGATCACCGATTTCCAGGCGGGTGTCGACACGGTCGGGTTTATCGGTGGCAGCTTCACCGCGCTGGCCGATCTGAACCCGCAACAGGTGGGCGCCGACGTGCTGGTGACGCTGACGAACGGGACCACGGCAACCTTGCAGAACATCGCGCTGGCCAGCCTGACGGACGCCGATTTCGGGTTTTGATGGCACGGTGCTACTCTGGCGCAGCCCTGTCCGGCACAGGCGGGGCTGCAAACCAACGGGGGAACGGAAAACATGGCACTGATCGGTGGAACGCATGGCGGCACGCATGGCGGCACGCACGGGGGAACGCACGGGGGAACGCATGGCGGCACCCACGGCGGCACGCATGGCGACATGCACGCCGGAGGGCCGCCCTCGGCGATGCTCTCGGCTGCTTTGGCCATAACGCATGATGCGCTGGGCGGACCCTGGACCGGCATCGTCGGCAAGGTGCACGCCCTTCCAAAAGCGGCCGACACGCTGGATTACCTGTCGCCGGAGCGGCGGCTTCAGATCTTGGGCGGCGAACTGAGCAGCCGGCTTTCGGTCGTGCAGGCTGGAACCGGCGCCGCGCTGCGGCTGGATGGCCGGCCGATATGCACCCTCGCGCGCCCCACAGACACCGACTTTGCCGGGCAACTGGACCTGGTGCGCACCTACGCCGACCTGCGCGACGATCGCATCCCGGAAATCCTGGTTCAGATGAGCGATATCCTGTCCTTCTTCGACGCTCTGGCGCCGCTGAACCCGTGGCGGCGGGTCAAGACGGCATCTCTGCTGACGCTGACCCAGATGCTGGCAATCGGCCTTGAGCAACAGATCAAGCATTACTGCCTGTCGCGCAGGCCGGCCGATCTGTCGGCGCAGGTGCAACCGATCATCCAGACGCCAGACCATTCGACCTTCCCGTCAGGACACGCGACAGAGGCCTTTGCCCTGGCGACCGTCCTGCACCGGCTGATGACCGGTGACGATGTCGCCACCGCGATGTCGGCGGGCGTCCCGCCGATGCCGTTCCGCCTGGCGCATCGCATCGCCGTCAACCGAACGGTGGCCGGGGTGCATTTCCCCGTCGATTCCGCGGCCGGGGCCGTGCTGGGCTGCACCCTGGGCGAGGCGATCGTCGCCTTGGGCACAGGCGGTTCAGCGGCCGTTCGCGACTTCGCGGTGGGCAACGGCGCAGCCGATTTCAAGGCAGAGGATGACTTCACCCATGCCTGGGCCGCCGGAAAACTGAAGACCGCGCCCGCCCCCTTGGCAACAGCGGCGGCACCGCTGTTCGCACAGCTTTGGGACGGCGCCGTAAAGGAATGGGGCTGAGCATGACCGCCTGCTGGACCATCTGGAAAAGGACCGACGCGCGAAGCCCGTACGTACACTGGTTCACCCGCAGGCAGCCGGGCGAGCAGCAACTTGGCGATATCAGATCGGCACGCGAGCCCGACGAGCTGGTGCTGGCGCCCTATGCCCTGCCAGCCCGGAGCAAGTCACGCGGCACCCAGGCGCCCGGATTGTCCGGTCACGGCCTGCCGGTGCCCGGTTTCTCGCTTAACCCCGGAATGGTTTCGGGCGAAGTGCCGGGCTGGATGCCGCCGGCTGCCGAATTGCCGGGCGGGATGGATCGGGCGGGCAAGCCGGTGATTGATGACGACACGGTGATCGTCGGTGTGATCGACAACGGCATTCCGCTGGGCCACCGGCGCTGGCGCGATGCTGCAGGCAAGACACGGGTGCTGGGCGCGTGGCAGATGCTGGGCGACTGGTCGCTGGCCAGGCAGGGCTGGCTGCCCTTCGGCCGCGAAGTGCTGGCCCCCGAATTGAACCGGCTGCTGGCGCGCTACACGGCATGCGGCACGCTGGACGAAACCGCCCTGAACACCGCGACCGGCAGTCTGGACATGCGGCACGAGCTGGGCAACCGGCGACTGGCTCAGAATGCCTCGCATGGGGCGCATGTCCTGGACGCGGCCGCCGGCGCCGATCCGCAAGCCCGCGCCGGCAGTACCGAGGCGCTGGTTCGCGATCGGGTGCGCATCCTGTCGGTGGACATGCCCAGTTCGGGCGTGTTCGGCGCCTCGGGCACCTGGCTGGACGATTTTCTGATCCTGGCGGTACGCCGTGTGGTCGATCTGGCCGATGCGATTTGGGAAAAATGCCATCCGCGCGGCGCCGCGCCGGGCCAGATGACGGGGTACCCTGTTGTCATCAACATGTCCTGGGGCAAGCAGGCCGGGGTCAAGGACAACTCGGAACCGCTGGCGGCCTGGCTGCACGCCCTGCGCCACGATCGCAAGACGCGCGGGCTGTCACCGGTCGACATCGTCATGCCCGCCGGGAATGACAACCTCGAACGCTGCCACGCGATCCTCGAACCGCTGGCGGGTCAGACGCAAAGCCTGGGCTGGCGCATCCAGCCGTGCGATCAATCGTCGAATTTCGCCGAAGTCTGGGCCGGGCGCGGCAATGATGCCGACAAATCCCGGCCCGATGTGCTGGCGTGGATGGAGGCGCCCGGCCGTCCGGCCGCGCCGCCTTGCGCGCCACCGGGCGACTGCATGGCCTATACCGACCTGACCGAGCAGGGTCGTATCCTGGCGCGGCTCTACAGCGAAGTGGTGACCGACGCGAGCGGCGCAGAGCGGCGGCGCTTTGTACTGTGCACCCCGCCCAGCCTGCGGCTGGACGATACAGCCCTGCCCACCGCGCCGGCCGGGTTGTGGCGCATCATGGTGGCCAATAACGACGCCAGGCAGGTGCAATGCACGCTGGCGATCCAGACTGACCAGGCTCTGCAACCGACCAGGCGGCGCAACCGGCGTTCGTATTTCGACGATCCGGCCTATCAGCGCCATGACCCCGACAGCGGCCGCCCGATCGGCAGCTATTCCTGGCCGCCGCACGGACAAAAGGTGGCGAACCTCGACAGTGCGGCAGGGGCCACGGTGCGCCGGCACGGCACGCAGAACGCGTCAGTCTCGCAGAGGGCAGTGGTCTGCGTCGGCGGCTACCGGCTGTCCGACGGGCGGCCAGCGGATTATTCCGCCACCGGACGCGGGCGCAGCAAAGGCCAGGACGACAAAGCCACGCTGGGCCATGCCACGGCTGCGGGGCGCGGCGCCCCGACGGCCAGCCTGCCCACCGACGACGGACCCAGCCATTTCGGCATCCTGGCAGCGGGCTCTGCCAATGGATCGGTGGCGGCGATGCGGGGCACCAGCTTTGCCGCGGCCCAGGCGACCCGGCTGCTGGCGCTGGAACGTTGCCGTGGCAACCTGGACGACGGACCGGCCGTGATCGCCGCGCTGGCGCACAAGGCCGACCCGGACCGGCCCGACGAAACGATCGAGGTTCTGGGCGCTGGCCGCTTGCCACCGGCGCTGCCAGGCAGGGTATCACGCCGGGGCTGAAGACCTCGAATACACGAACTTGCCCGAAAATTTCGGGCAAGAGTTGTCCATTGCGTCATTTGCCCACGGGCCGTTAAGGTTTTCGTCGTGAAACGTTGACCTATGGGAAGCCGTGGCGAGGGACGCGCGCATCAGGATCGACACGGTTGGCGCCTTCCGCGTCACCGGGCCGGACGGGTTGGATCTGACGCCGCCGGGCAATGGCCCGCGTGCGGTGCTGGCCGTGGTCGCACTGTCGCCGGGACGGACCGCGACGCGCCGCTGGCTGGAGTGGCTGTTGTGGGAAGAACGCTCGGCCGAGCAAGCCTCGGGCAGCCTGCGCCACGCCCTGGCCACCATCCGCCGCGCGCTGGGCGCCAATGCCGCCGCGATCAGCGCCGACCGCGTCCGCGTGGCGCTTGACCCAGAGCGCACCGTGGTCGACCTGGCCGACACGCCAGAGGCAGCGCTGGCCACCACGCGCAGCACGGGCCGCACGCTGCTGGAAGGCATCGACATCGCCTCGGAAGCGTTCGAGGACTGGTTGCGTCTGTCGCGTTCGGAACTGGCCGAGCGCGCAGGCTCAGCGCCCGCCGCAGCGCCCCGCGCCCCGCAACCAGAACCCGCACCGGCCGAGGCGCCGCTGCTGTTCGCGCAGGTGCAGAGCGGCGGCAGCCTGCTCGAAGATTTCTTTGCCGACAGCCTGCGTGCCCAGCTTGGCGCCACGGTGGCCGATCACCTGTGCGTCGATGTGGTTCTGCTGGACGGGGCACCGGCCAGTGCGATCCTCGCCCCCGGGGCACGCTGCGCCATCCGGGTGGCGCAGACCGGCGACCGGATCACCGCGCTGGCCCGGCTGGAAAAAGTGCCATCGGGGCGGCTGGTCTGGTCGCGCCGGATCGTCTTTGGTGCGGGCGACAGCGATGGCGGACTGGACGTGATCGCCGCGCTCGCCTTCGAAGCCTCGGAAATCCTGGCCGGGGCGATGGACAGCGCCAACGAGATCGCCCGAGCCAATGCGATGGCGGCGGTGGCCCTGCGCCATGTCTTCAGCTTCGACCCGGAACGGTTGCGCAAGGCAGACCACCTGTTGGCCCGGGCACAACAGATGGCGCCCCATGCGCCGCGCCCTGCCCTGCGCGCGCTGGCGCTGGGCTATCTGGCGGTCGAGCGCCCGGCCGATGCCCGGGACGGGATGCGCGAAGAGGCCCGCCGACTGCTCGACGAGGCGCTGGAAAACGGGCCGGACAACGCGCTGGCTTTGGCCTTCGCCGGCGATGTGCATGACCTTCTGTTCTCCGATCCGGCCGCGGCGCTGGCGCTGGCCGAGCAGGCGCTGGCGGTCAATCCGGGCACAGGTTACGCCTATGCCAGCCTTGGCGCGCTGGAGCTGCGCCGGGGCCGCGCGCCCGAGGCGCTGATCGCCTCCCGCCGGGCGCTTGGGCAATTGGCCAACACCTCGCTTCAGGTCTTCGCGCTGATGCGTTTCTGCGTGGCAGCGATGAGCACGGGCGCCTTTGCCGAGGCAGAGCGGGCGGCGGCACGGGCGGCGGCGCTGGCGCCCAGTTCGCGCCCGCCGCTGCGCCATCTATACGCGCTGCGGCTGAAGCTGGGCGATATTGCCGGGGCACGGGCAGCCCTGGTCGCGCTGCACCGGATCGAGCCGGATTTCACCTTGGACCGGCTGCGCCGCGATCCCGACTTTCCCGCCGCGACGATCCGCGCCACAGGTCTGTTCCGGCAGCAGGACGTCGAGTTGTAGCCCCGCCGAGAGGGCGGGGCTTTTGGTTTGGTTTTGGTTTGGTCAGCTGATCTTGGTGAGCAGCTCGTCGAGGGACTTCTTGGCGTCGCCGTAGAACATCCGCGTGTTGTCCTTGTAGAACAGCGGGTTCTCGAT
>JAGRMT010000273.1:216-7254 GCA_020441125.1 Roseivivax sp. | reverse complement strand
ACGCTGTTCTACTCGCTCTACCTCTACGAGGAAGCCTTTGCCAACTTCCGCATGGGCTATGCCTCGGCGCTTGCGTGGATCCTCCTGGTGATCATCGCGATCTTCACGTCGGTCGCCTTCGCCACGTCGAAATACTGGGTCTATTACGAAGACGAGGGCCGCTGAGATGGATCGCAAGGTCAGACGCGAGTTGTGGCGCCACATCATCCTGGGCATTGCCTCGCTCATCATGATCTACCCGCTGCTTTGGATGGCGATGTCGTCGCTGAAGCCGGACGAGACGATCTTCAGCGATCCAACCGCGCTGCCGCCGTCGCTGGACTTTTCCAACTACGTCGACGGCTGGACGGCGCTGCGGGTGTCCTTCACCACGTTCTACACCAACTCCTTCATCGTGGTGATCTTCGCGGTGATCGGCAACCTGATGGCCTGCTCGCTGACCGCCTATGCCTTTGCGCGGCTCAACTTCTGGGGGCGCAAGGTGTGGTTCGCGCTGATGCTGGGCACCTTGATGCTGCCCTATCACGTGACGCTGGTGCCGCAGTACGTGATGTTCCTGAACCTTGGCTGGGTGAACACCTTCCTGCCGCTGATCCTGCCCAAGTACCTGGCGGTAGACGCGTTCTTCGTCTTCCTAATGGTGCAGTTCTTCCGCGGCATCCCGCGCGAAATCGACGAGGCTGCGGTGATGGACGGTTGCGGGCCGTGGCGGATCTACTGGAAGATCATGCTGCCGCTGTCGACGCCCGTCATGGCCACCGCCGCGATCTTCTCCTTCATCTGGACCTATGACGACTTCCTGGGCCCGCTGCTCTACCTGAACGACATGCGCAGCTACACTGTGCCGCTGGCATTGCGGGGCTTTGTCGACAGCTCGGGCGGCGAGTCGCTGTTCGGCGAGCTGTTCGCGATGTCGACGCTGTCGCTGGTCCCGATCTTCATCATCTTCCTTGCCTTCCAGCGCATGATCATCCGCGGCGTCGCCATGGGCGCGCTCAAGCGATGAAACTGGCGCGCAAGGCACTGGCAATACAAGAAATTCCTGGAAAGGCACCCTGTTCATGGCTGACCTGAAGCTGCAACAACTGGTCAAGACTTTCGGCAGCCTGGAGGTGATCCACGGCATCGACCTGGAAGTGAAGGACGGCGAGTTCATCGTCTTCGTCGGCCCTTCGGGCTGCGGCAAGTCCACCTTGCTGCGCATGATCGCGGGGCTGGAGGAAATCTCGGGCGGCGAGCTTTACATCGACGGCCAGCCGATGAGCGACGTGCCCGCCGCCAAGCGCGAGCTTGCGATGGTGTTCCAGTCCTACGCCCTCTATCCGCACATGACGGTGCGCAAGAACCTGGCGTTTGGTCTGGAAACCATGCGCGTGTCGAAGGACGTGATCGAGAAGAAGGTCAAGGAAGTTTCCGAGATCCTTCAGATCACGCCGCTCTTGGACCGCAAGCCCGGCCAGCTGTCAGGCGGCCAGCGCCAGCGTGTCGCCATCGGCCGCGCGATCGTGCGCGAGCCGGGGATCTTCCTGTTCGACGAGCCGCTGTCCAACCTCGACGCCGAGTTGCGGATGCAGATGCGGGTGGAAATCAACCGCCTGCACCGCCGCCTGGGCGCAACGATGATATTCGTCACCCATGACCAGGTCGAGGCGNGATGACGCTGGCCGACCGCATCGTGATCCTTCGCTCGGGCAACATCGAGCAGGTCGGCACGCCGCTGGAGGTCTACAACTCTCCGGCAAACATGTTTGTTGCCGGCTTCATCGGCAGCCCGCGCATGAACTTCCTCAGTTGCACGGTCGACAAGGTCGAAGGCCATGTCGCCACCCTGCGGCTGCAAAGTGGACGGACGTTTACCCTGCCGCTGGGGCGCATGCCCAAGGTGGGGACGGTCGTCACGGCGGGCATCCGACCCGAGGGGCTCGAGGTCGCGCCCGAGGGCGAAGGCCTGCTGACCGGCGAGGTGCAGGTGACCGAACAGCTGGGCGGCGAGACATACGTTTATGTTTCCACCACCGAGGGCGAGGCGGTGACGGTCGAAATCAAGGGACAGGCCGCGATTCGGTCGGGCGTGCAGCTGGGGCTGAACTTCCACCCCGGTTCGGTCCATCTGTTCGATAAGCATGAACAGGTGTTTGCGCCCTACGCCGGCTAGGCCGCGCACACCTGTCAAGACGATCAAGGGGACGGGCATCGCGCGCCCTGCGCCGTTGCCGGTTCGGCAATCGCGGAGGGGCGGATGAACGCCAGCAAACCCGGAGAATTGAGCGCCGAGGCACGCGCCGTGCTGGCGCGCCAGGACAGCTTTGCGACCGACGCGGAGGCGGCAGAGTTCTGGGCCAAGAACTCGCCGCATTGCGTGGTGGAAGATGGCGCCTTTACCGGCGCGGCGGGCCAGCGCCAGCCGTTGCGGATCTATCGTGGCAGGGCCGGTGCCCCGACGCTGCTGTACATCCACGGCGGCGGCTGGGTTGGCGGGTCAATCGCGCTGAACGACCGCGCCGCGCGCAGCCTGGCCGCTTTTGCCGGCTGGACCGTGGTCAGCGTGTCTTATCGGCTGGCGCCGCAGCATCCGTTCCCGGCCGGGTTGGAGGATTGCCGCGCCGCGCTGGACTGGATCCGGCGCGAAGGCGCGGCGCATGGGCTGGATACCGCCCGCATCGGCGCCGCCGGCGCCTCGGCCGGCGCCAACCTGGCGATGGCGCTGGCCTTGCAGGACCGGGCGCTGTGCGCGCTGGTGCTGTATTACGGCGTGTTCGGTGCCGATTTCGAAACCGCCAGCTATCGCCGCTATGCCCATGGCTACGGGCTGGACCGCGAGCGGGTGATGGAGATTTTCGATCTGTACGATGCCGGCGCGGAGGCGCGGCGCGATCCTCGGCTTTTGCCGCTGATGGCTACCGATTTTTCCGGCATTCCCGATACGCTGGTTCTGGCCGCCGAATGCGACGTGCTGGCCGACGACAGCCGCGCGCTGGCACATGCGCTGGGGGCGGCGGGCGTGAACGCGGTGCTGCATGTAGAACCCGCAGTGCCGCACGGGTTCATCAACCGTGGGCGGATGCTGCCGGCGGCAACCGAATGCCTGGCGCGCTCGGCCGCTTTCCTGACCACCCGCTCTTGCGTGCGCGAGGTGCAGCGTGCGGATTGAGACCGTTACCGCCAAGGTATTCCGCCACAGCAGCACCATCGCGCGCGACAGCGACGGGCACGGTCACCCCGGCCCGGCGGTTCCGGCCAGTTCGGCGCTGTTCACGATCACCTCGTATACGGGCGTACAGGGCCACGCTCTGACCCGCGCGCCGGATGTCGATCCGGCGGTATTGGATCGTTTCGTGCGGCCCAACCTGATCGGGCAGGACCCGCTGCGCGCCGACAAGCTGTGGTACGGCATCTACAAGTGGCAGCGCCTGTCGGGCGGTCTGCTGACCGACCGCGTGCTGGCGATGGTCGACCTGGCCCTGTGGGACCTGATCGGCAAGGCCTCGGGCCAGCCGGTGTGGAAGCTGTTGGGCGGGCACAAGGACAAGGTGCCCGCCTATGCCTCGACCATGTGCGGCGACGACCTGCCCGGCGGGCTGGCCACCCCGGACGATTACGCGCGCTACGCCGAATGGCTGGTGCAGCGCGGCTACAAGGCGATCAAGCTGCACGGCTGGATGCCGCCGATGCCCGGCGCGCCCGACGTGCGCAAGGACGCCGCCGCCTGCGCCGCCGTGCGCGAAGCGGTGGGCCCCGACATTCGCCTGATGCTGGACCCGCACCATTTCTACAGCCGCTCCGACGCGCTGTGGCTGGGCCAGCGGCTGGAGGCGCTGGATTTCCTGTGGATGGAAGAGCCGATGGAAGAGGCGTCGATGTCCTCTTACCAGTGGCTGTCGTCCAACCTGACCCGGCTGAACATCCTGGGGCCGGAAACGGCGGCCGGTAAGCACTGGACGCGCGGCGAATGGGTGCGCAACGGCGCCTGCGACATGGTGCGTACCGGCGTATGGGACGTGGGTGGGATAAACCCTTCTTTGAAGATCGCGCATATGGCCGAGTGTTTCCACATCAGTTGCGAAGTGCACGGCACCGGCGCGGGAAACCTGGCGGTGGCGGCGGGTGTGCCGAACTGCACCTATTACGAGCGGGGGCTGCTGCACCCGTTCCTGGATTACGAGGCGCCGAAGGAATACCAGCTGCGGATCGACGACGAAATGGACAGCGACGGCTACGTGAATCTGCGCGACATGCCGGGGTTGGGGCAGGATCTGGACTTCGACTATATCGACGCCAATTTGATCTGAGCCGGCGAGCCGGGCTTGGACCAGGGGAAGGTAGAAGACGGGATGACGGAAAAGAAGAAAGGCGCAAGCCTGGTGCAGACGGTCACAGACGCGCTGCGCGACCGTATCGCCGAAGGCGAACATCCCGTTGGCAGCCGCCTGCCCAGCAACGCTGAACTGTGTGCCGAGTTCGGCTTCAGCCGTACCGTGATCCGCGAGGCGATTGCCTCGTTGGCGTCGGACGGAATGGTTGAATCCCGGCAGGGCTCGGGCGTTTTCGTCACCAGTTCGGCACGCGGCGGCGATGTGCCGTTCGCGGACATGGATCCGGCGCGGATTTCCTCGGTGATCGAGATCCTCGAGCTTCGCACCGCGATCGAGGTCGAGGCCGCCGGCCTGGCCGCGCGCCGCCGCTCGCCGCAGCAGATGGAAACGATCATCGAGCGGTTCCAGGATATCCTGCGGCGCGAGCAGGAGGGCGACTCGACCGCCGGGGCGGATTTCGAGTTTCACTTCGCCATTTCGGCCGCCACGAACAATCCGCGCTTTTGCGACGTGCTCAGCCTGTTGCGGCAGGTGGCGATCCCGCGCCATGTGCTGAACACCGCCGCCTTGCCCGAGGATTACGCCACCACCCTGAACGACGAACACCGCCGGATCATGGTGGCGATCCTTGACCAGGACGAGGCCGCGGCCAAGGCCGAGATGCGCGCGCACTTGTCCGGCAGCCTGCGGCGCTACCGCGCCCTGGCGGGGGTCAACGGCACCCGTGACGAGGTTCGTGCAGCACAGTGATCATAACGCGGCGGCCCAGCGCGCCGCGTAATGTGCCAACTCCCGCGCCAGTGTGTCAGGCGCAGAGGCGGGCGGCTCGGCCGTTGCCGGGCGGTCTTGCAAGGCCAGCAGCGCGGCGCCCTGGCTGGTTCCGGTCGCGCTGCCCGTGGCGTGCACGGTACAGCCCATGGCCGCCGCCAGCATCCGCAGGTAGGCGGCGTTGCGGGCGAAGGGGCCTTCGACATGGATCGGGCCGGAATGGCCGATCAGCCGCAGGCATTCCGCCGTCATCAGCGCCAGGTAGAACCCCACGGCGGCGGCGCGCTGCGCCGTGCCGGGGGCAGGCTCTTGCCCGATCCACCGGGCGGTGCGCCCCTGGAACGGCCCGGTGTCGTTCACCACGGCGGGCAGCAGCATCGCGCCGCCCGTCAGCACCGCGCGCAATTCGTCCTCGGTCGGCGCGGGGCAGGCGCCGCCGGTGGCCAGGTCATGCTCGCGCCCGCCCATGAACCGGGCCGAGGGCACGGGCGCGCCGAAGGCGTTCACGTTCATCAGCGTGTCGCGCGCCGGGTCCAGCGCCACCGGATCGCCGCCAATGGCCATCGCGATCACCCAGGTGCCGGTGGAGACGACCGAGAATGGCGGCTGGTGCGCCAAGAGGTGCGGCAGCAGCGAGGCATTGGAATCGTGGATGCCGCACAACACCTTCGTACCGGGCGGCAGCCCGGTCCGCGTGGCGATTTCCGGCAGGATCGGCCCCAGCACCTCGCCCGGCATGCGCACCGGGGCCAGCTTGCCGGCGATCCCCAGCGTAGTCACCAGCGACGACGGCGCGCGGGCGACCGGGTTCCACAAGTCTGTGTGGCACCCCAGCGAGGTCACGTCCGCCCCTGCGATCCCGGTCAGCCGCAGGCCCCAGTATTGGGGATAGGTCACGACATGGCGCACGCGGCCCAGAAGGCCCGGATCGCTGCGGAACTGCCAGAAAAGCTGCGCGCCCACGTTCAGCCCCCGGTCCAGCCGGGGCGATCCGGTCTCGGCAAATCCGGGGCGGATCGCGTCGTATTCGGTGGCCAGCGTGTCCGGCCCGTCGAACTCGTAATCCAGCACCGGCGCCGCCAATGCGCCATCCGCCCCGATCAGCGCGACAGAAGCTCCATGCGTGGTGATGGAAATCGCGTCGATCCCGTGCGTGGCCTGCATCCGGGCCAGCCCGTCCAGCAGGAAGGCCCAGTGCCCCTCGACATCGAAATGCGGATACGGCGGGCCGGGCAGCACCGTGTTGGGCCGGGTGACCACCTCGATCTCTTGCAGGCTGCCGGCATCGACCAGCGCCAGCTTGGCGTTGGTCTTTCCGATGTCGATGACGGCGATGCGGCGCGGGATCATGGCATGTGGAAGACGGGCGTCAGCGGCGTCGCCACCGGCTCGTTATCGGGATGCGTCGCCATGATGTCCGCCATATGCGCCCACCAGCGCTGCATGACCGGATGCGCGGGCAGGGCGGCCATGCCGTGATCGTCCCGTCGCCACAGCACGCCGAAGAGGGTGTTCGTCTCCTCGTCCAGATGGATCGAGTAATCGGATACCCCCGCTTCCTTCAGCAACGTGACCAGCTCTGGCCAGATCGCGTCATGGCGCTTGATGTACTCGGCCTTGCAGCCCGGGTTCAGGCGCATCTTGAAGGCGTATTTCTCCATCAACCCCTCCACTTGCCCCACAGGCGCGGCAGCGCGATCACCGCGATCAACAGCGCGCCGATCACGATCGACATCACGATCCCCGGCACGTTCAGCAATCCCAGCCCGAACGTCACCAGACCCATCACGAAGGCGGCGATCACCACGCCCGGGATGGTGCCCGATCCGCCCAGGATATTGACCCCGCCCAGCACCACCATCGTCACCACCTCCAGCTCCCACCCGAAGGCGATGGACGGGCGGGTCGAGCCCAGGCGCGAGGTCAGGCAGATCGCCGCGATGCCCGACATCAGCCC
>JAGRMT010000273.1:0-146 GCA_020441125.1 Roseivivax sp. | reverse complement strand
ACCGCGTTGTTGCCGATGGCATAGACCGCGCGGCCAAAGTTGGTCAGGTGCAGCACGACGGCATAGATCGCGGCCAGCACGAAGAACAGCACCAGCTCGAACGAGATGACCCACCAGACATAGCCTTGGCCGAAATAGGCAAATTC
>JAGRMT010000272.1:7567-9098 GCA_020441125.1 Roseivivax sp. | reverse complement strand
TCAGCAGCTTGGCCTTGGACTTGCCAAAACCCATCGCGCCGCCTTTGCCGCCGCCCTGCATGCGGTTCATGAAGTAGATCCACACGCCGATCAGCAGCAGGAACGGAAGCAGCGATACCAGGAAGGTCTGGAAGCCTGACTGTTCCTGTCGTTCGGCGCGGATCGGCACGTTCTTTTCGATCAGACGGCTGGTGATCTCGGCGTCTTCGGGCTTGATGGTCATGTAGTCCTGGCCATCGGTGCCGCGGAACAGAACCTGTTCGCCATCCAGCGTGACCGAGCTGACAGTGCCGTCATCGACAGCCTGAACGAAATCGGAATAGCTGATCACCTTCGACTGAAGGGTGGTACCGGTGCCGCTGAACAGGTTGAACAGCGCCAGGATCAACAGGAACAGCACGACCCAGAAGGCGACGTTGCGTAGGTTGCCCAAGGCGGTCTCCTATAGAAATACGTAAGGCGCCCCGTGCGGGCGTTGCAGTGTAACATAGAGATTGGCGGGCTGCGTTCAATGCGAAAGAAGGAAATGGCCGAAGCCGCCAGCGGCCGGTGGCGGTGGCGCCAGGCGGGTGGTCTGCCCCGGCCCAACTGCCAGAGCATCGCATGCGACCAGCTGCGCTCCATCCCACACCGCAGGCAGCGTGCGGGCCAGCGCATGGGGCGGCGCACCGGCGGGTTTTTCGGCCACTTGCCGCCAGCCTTCATCGCCCAGTGCGCGCACCGCAAGACCTGTCAGGTCGGGATGCGCGACCTGCCAGCGTCCGTCCCATAGGGTCGGCCCGCCGACCCGGGTTTCCATATCGGCCAGCACGTTGAATTCGCGCTGAATGCGGATCCCCTTCGGGCCGCACAGCGCCTCGCAGCCCAGCAAGGTGCCGCTGCCCCCCGACAACAACCGCTCCAGCAACGGCTCAAGCGCCGAGACACGCGGGCGGTAGGCTGCGCCCGAGACATATTGCAGCGCGCCGGCCAGCAGTCGCAGCTGGGTCTCTGCCTCGACGGCGGCAAACCCGTCGCGATCCAGCCGGATGTCTCCGGTCGGCACACCCAAGGCCTGCCCCTCGTGACCGATGGCATTCCAGACCTGCGCGGCGCGGGCGCGCAGCGCGGTTTGCGCGCGGGCCATGCGCCCGGCGGTGGCGGCCAGCCCGGCGGTGTCGATCCCGTCACCCTGCAAGGCGGCCAGCAGCTTGCGCACGCGGGCGCGTTCATAGCGGTCGTCCTGGTTGCTGGGATCTTCGGCCCAGCGGCCGTGCAGCGTGCGCAGGTGGTGGCGCAGGTCCTGCCGCGACATGGCCAGCAGCGGCCGGATCACCCGCATGTCGCCCACGTCGCGCTGCGCCGCCATGGCAGATAGCCCATCGACGCCCGAGCCGCGCGCCAGACGCATCACAAAAGTTTCTGCGACGTCATCCTGGGTGTGGGCCATCAGCACGTCGCGGATCGGACCGCGCCAGCTGTCGATCAGTGCCAGCCGGCCGCGACGGGCGGCATCCATCAGGTTGCCCTGCCCATCCCAATGCCAGCGCAA
>JAGRMT010000272.1:0-7465 GCA_020441125.1 Roseivivax sp. | reverse complement strand
CAGCCGAACGCCGTAGACATGCGTCCAGTTGTGGGCAAGGTACAGCATCGCCATGCTGTCGCCCCCGCCAGAGACCGCCAGAGCGATCTCGGCCGGGAACTCCGGGCCCAGAAGCTGGCCCATCGCCTCGTTGAAGGTCTGTTGCAGCCCGGCCGGCGTCACGAACAGTTCAGGCTGGCCATCGCGGTGCGTGCGTCCTCGACCGCTGCGGCGCCTGGATAACGCCCCTCGACCTCGGCCAGGGTGACGCATGCTTCGGCCACCTTGCCCAACGCGCCCAGCGAGATGCCCAGACGAGCCAGCCCGTCGGGCGCGACGTCGCTGTCCGGATAGCCCGAGAACAGCGCCAGATAGGCGCGCGCGGCCTCGCGCGTGTCGCCCAGGGCCTCAAGCGCCTGGCCATGGCCGAACAGCACCTGCGGCTCCATCGGCGAGCCGGGATAGGTCTGGCGGAAAGTGGCAAACAGGCTGGCGGCGTTTTCGAAATCGCCCTCTGCAAGGGCGTTGCTGGCAGCCTGGTAGTCGGCTTCCTCGGCCACCGCCAACTGCGGGCCGGAATTGTTGGCAGGGGGCAGCGCGCCGGTGTCGGTGGCCGGGGGCTGCGGCGCGGCACCGCCACCGGTGGTGGCGGGCGCATCGCCGCCCAGCGGGGCGGTCTTGCCAATGGCACTGACGTCGCAGCCCGGCTCCAACTCGCACAGGCGGAAGGCCAGATCGCCGATGCGGTTGGTGCCGTCGGTCACCACACGGTCGATGCGATGCTCCAGTTCCTCGACCTTGCCAGTCAGGCGCGACAGCTCTGCCTCGATGGCCGAGACACGATCAAGCGTGCTGCCGCCGCCCGGAACCGCGCCAGGCGCGCCGGTGGTGTTCAACTCGGTCTTGAGCTTGCGCAGTTCCGTGTTGAGCACCGCCAGATCCTGGCGCATGTCGGCCAGTGACTGGGCGTCCTGGGCCTCGACCGGCAGGGCCAGCAATCCGGCCAGTATCACCGCCGCAAAGCGCATCCGCCCGCCGTCCTCAGCTTGTCGCGCCGGAGGCGATCACGGTGACCGCCCGGCGGTTCTTGGAGTAGCACGCCTCGTCCGAGCACAGCTCGACCGGGCGTTCCTTGCCATAGCTGACAAAGCGCAGCCGGTTCGGCGCGACGCCTTGCGAAATCAGGTATTCCATCACCGCGTTGGCGCGGCGCGCACCCAGCGCCAGGTTGTACTCGCGGGTGCCTTGCTCGTCGGCGTGGCCTTCGATCACGGCCAGGTAATCGGCGTTGGCCATCAGCCACTGCGCCTGTCCGTCCAGCACGGTGCGGCCTTCCGGCGTCAGGTCGGACTGGTCCACCACGAAGAACACGCGGTCACCGATCGCCTGCTGGAAATATGCCGGCGTGTTGGGCGCGGGCATTCCGGCCTGCGCGCCGTTTCCGGCACCGGCACCGCCGTTGGCACTGTCATACTTGTTGCCGAAACGATCGGCGTTGGCGCAAGCCGACAGCGCCAGAACGCCGGTCAGCAGCAGGGCCTTGGAAAAATGCATCATGGTTTTCATTCCTGCTCGGGAAGTTTCATTTGTCTTAGCATGACCGGCGGTCACGGCAAATCGCGTATTCGCGGGGCCGCTCATTGCAGCGGGCCCCAGCTGGGATCAGAAGCGCCATCAGGTGTGCGTACCGGCTTCAGGTTCCGGCCGCTGACATCGACGGTATAAAGCGACGCGGCGCCCTGTGCGCCCTGGGTTTCGCGGGTGAACATGATCACCCGACCATTGGGCGCCCAGGTCGGACCCTCGTCCAGGAAAGACGCCGTCAGCAGGCGTTCCTCGGACCCGTCGGTACGCATCACGCCGATGTGGAAACGGCCGTTGTTCTGCTTGGTGAAGGCGATCAGGTCGCCGCGCGGCGACCACACCGGGGTGCCGTAGCGCCCTTCGCCAAAGCTGATGCGCTGCGCCTCGCCGCCGCCCGCGGGCATGATGTACAGCTGCTGGGTGCCCGACCGGTCGCTCTCGAACACGATCTGCCCGCCATCGGGCGAGAAGCTGGGCGCGGTCTCGATCGCCGGTGTGTTGGTCAGACGCGTCTGCGCACCGCTGGCCACGTCCATCGCGTAGATGTCCGTGTTCGAACCGGTGGTCAGCGAATAGATCACCATCTGGCCGTTCGGGGCAAAGCGCGGCGCAAAGCTCATCGTGCCTTCGCCCGCTTCCAGCGTGCGGCTGGACACGGTTCCCACGCTCAGCACCTTGATGCGCGGGAAGCCGGATTCATAGCTGGTGTACAGCACCTGGTCGCCCAGCGGCGAAAACCGGGGCGCCAACACGATGGTGCTGCTGTCGGTCAGGTACTGCACGTTGGCGCCGTCGTAGTCCATGATGCCCAAGCGCTTGCGCCGGTCGTCCTTGGTGCCGGTTTCCGACACGAAGACGACGCGGCTGTCGAAATAGCCGCCTTCGCCGGTGATGCGCGAATAGACCGCGTCAGCCACCTTGTGCGCCATGCGCCGCCAACCTTCGGCGGGGCCAGCAAATTGCAGGCCGCTGCCCAGCTCGGTGCCGGCGAACACGTCGTAGACGCGGAACTTGACGGTGATCTGCCCACCCGCCTGCGACACCGCGCCGGTGATCAGCGCCTGGGTGTTGATCGCTTTCCAGTCGGCGAATTGCACCGGGCTTGAAAAGCTGGTGACCGTGCTGATGAATGCCTCGCGCGGAACTTCGCGGAACAGGCCGGTACCGGTCAGATCGTCGGCGATCACCCGCGTCAGCTGTTCGGCCATCGCCGCCGCGTCAGAGCTTTCGGCCACGAAGGTGGGCACGGCAAAGGGCAAGGGTTCGATCACGCCGTCGGTGATCTCGATCCGCAGCGGGCCGGATTGGGCCACGGCGGGAAGCGCGGGCATGGCCAGTCCGGCCCCCAGCGCGAGGAGTGCCAAGAGGGATTTCATCGCAGTCTCATCTTCTCAGGATTGAAGGTCATTTCAATGTCCTTCCACTGTTCATACTTGTCGCTCGGCAGATCGTACCCGTCTGCCTGACAGCGCATTACCGCGCGGCGCGCCGCGGCATAGGCGGTTTCCACCGCCGCCGCATCGCCCCCTTCGGCACTGATCATACGCATTGAGCCGGGCACGACCATGCCCTTTTGGTCCATCGCCATGCCGATGACGACGGTGACGTTGGCTGCCTGGCTGCCGACGTCGACCAGCCAGCACGCCTCGACCGCCACGCGCAGCGCTTCACGCTCGCCCCGCGTCAGCGGATCGCCCAAGGGGCGGTCCGGCTCTGGCGTGGTGGTGCCGCCCGACAGCGCCGCCTCCAGCGCGGCCTTGACCGCGTCCTGGGTATCGGGCGTTTCGGGCTTGGGTTCGGGCTTGTCCTCGGGCTTGGGCTCGGTCGCGGGTTCGGTCTTGGGTGCGGTTTCGGCCTCGGCGGTTTCGGTCGGCTCGG
Source organism: Roseivivax sp. (assembly GCA_020441125.1). Taxonomy (GTDB): domain Bacteria; phylum Pseudomonadota; class Alphaproteobacteria; order Rhodobacterales; family Rhodobacteraceae; genus Mesobacterium_A. The sequence goes on along the minus strand of JAGRMT010000272.1, from coordinate 4,024 downwards.
GGCGGTTGGGACGCAGTTGGGGCAGGACCGAACGCACCGGTGCCGAGGAAGCGGGTTTCTCCGCCTCGGTCACGATCTCGGTTGTTGCAGCCTCGGCCGCGGCCGGGTCCTTCTCGGGTTCGACCTGCTCGGCCGCCTCGTCGGGCGCGACCTGGGGGCGCTCCTCGACATCGGTGGGCAGGGTCGGGTCGGGCACGGCCACGGGCTCGGGCGCGACGCGCGGCGCGGGTGGCGGCGTCGGTTTTTCATCGGGCGGAGCCTGGACATCGGGCACCGGCTCGGGCGTGGGCGGCTGCGGCACCGGGTCGGGCGCCAGCTCGGGCTCGGGCTGCGGTTCGGGCGCAGGTGTCGGCTTGGGGGGCGGCGGCGTGTCGGGCACAGGCGCGGGCGTCTGCGGCGGTGTCTCGGACGGCGGCGTCGGCGCGGGCGGCGCGGCCACGTCCACCGTCGCTTCGGGCGGCTGGGCGCGTTCGGTCATCGCAGCGAATTCCGCCTCGGAGAGCACGGCGACCTCAGTCACCATCAATGGCGGCGGATCGGCATGAAACGCGTCGCCGAACAGCAGCCAGCCGATCAGCGCAACATGCCCGGCACCAGAGATGTAATGCCCGATATGCACCGCAGCGGCCCTAGTTCCCCGTACCGTCGAGCGCCGGCCCACCGATATCGGTGACCAGCCCGATGGAGGAGAACCCGCCAGCGTTCAGCGCGCCCATGATCTGGGCCACGGTATTGTACGGCACGGCGCCATCGGCCCGCAGGAACACCCGGTCATCCGATCGTTCGGCGGCAATGGCGCGCAGGCGCGCGACCAGCTCGTCGCGCGACACTTCGGTGTTCTGGATGCTGACCGCGCCATCGGCGGCAATGGTCAGAGTCAGCGGCTCTTCGGTTTCGGACGGCAGGGCCGTCGCGGCGGTCTTGGGCAGTTCCACCGGAACGCCCACCGTCAGCAGCGGCGCGGCGACCATGAAGATGATCAGCAGCACCAGCATCACGTCCACCATGGGCGTGACGTTGATCTCGGCCATCGGCTGTCCGCGTCTGCGGCGCCGCCGGCGGCCACCGCCGCCGCCCGAAGATTTCATGACACCGGCGCCCATGGTTCAGGCGTCCAGCTGGCGCGACAGGATGGTGGCGAACTCGTCGGCGAAGGCTTCGTACCCGGCCAGCAGCCGGTCGCTGTCGGCCGAAAGCTTGTTGTAGAAGATCACCGCCGGGATTGCCGCCAGCAGGCCCAGACCGGTGGCCAGCAACGCCTCGGCGATGCCGGGGGCCACAACGACCAGCGAGGTGTTCTGCTGCTGCGCGATCTCGATGAAGGCGTGCATGATCCCCCACACCGTGCCGAACAGCCCGACGAAGGGAGCGACCGAGCCGACGGTCGCCAGTACCGGCAGCCCCGATTGCAGCGCCTCGGCCTCTTTCGCCACGGCCACATCCATCGAGCGGTCGATCCGCGCCTGTGCGCCCGCGATCAGCCCGCCGTCCTGGCGGTGCGATCGGCGCCATTCGATCATGCCTGCGGCAAAAACGCGCTCTGCCCTGCCGGCGGGCTCTGGCCCGATCTGGTCAAACAGTTCGTCCAGCGGGTCGCCGGACCAGAAGGATCGGTCGAAACGTTCGGCCTCGCGCCGGGCGGCACGATAGGCGATCAGCTTCTGGATGATGATCGCCCAGGCCCAGAAGGAGGCGATAACCAGCAGCAGCATAACCAATTTCACTGTGAAGGTTGCGCGCGCAAACAGGCCCAACATGGAGAAATCAATCCCCTGCGCCTGGGCCAGCATTTCTGTTTCCATGTACCTGCTCGTTCTCGGTATCGGCCGTCTGTTTGCGGCCGTGATTAGCAGTCAGTTTAGCCGATGTGCAGGGGAAACGCCATCACAATGCCGCAAGTTCCCCGATCAGTGCACCATGCGGCGAATATTCGCCGGAAGCCGCACCGCGTGGCCTGCCTCGTTCAGGCAGACAACCGTCACCTCGGCTTGAAACAGCAGCGTGTCGCCGCGGAAAACCTGCTGGTTCAGGATCAACCGCGCGCCGGTTACCGCGCGCTGGCTGGTGTGCACGGTCAACGTCTCGTCGAAATGCGCCGGGGCGATATAGTCCGCCTCGACCCGCCGCACGGCAAAGACCATGCCCTCGTCACGGCGCAGCGCGGTCTGGTCAACGCCCATCTCGCGCACCCAGTCGCTGCGGGCGCGTTCGATGAACTTCAGGTAGTTGGCGTAATAGACGATGCCCGCCATGTCGGTGTCTTCGTAATAGACCCGAACGGTAAACCGGTGCGTCATGGCAAGCCCCCTGTCAGTGCCGGCAGACCCTAGACCGCGGGCGGGGGCGGGACAACCGGGCGCAGCGGGTATTCGGCCAGCACGTCGTAGACCGATCCATGCGTGCCGATGGTCGAGCGGTAGAGCGCGAAGCGGTCGGCGGACAGTTCCAGCCCGTGCAGCAAAGTGGCGCCGACGGCGGCGCGGGCGCGGGCGGCCAGATGTACCTGTTCGGCGCGGGGGATGCGGATCAGCGTGACATGCGGGCGGAACCGTTCGCGGGCCAGCGGCACGCCCGCATCCTCGGCCACGCGGCGCACGCGGTTGCGCAGGGCCGTCAGGGCGGGATCGGGCGCGATCATCGCGGCGATCAGCCCGGGCGCCTGCGTCGAGCCAATCAGGTCTAGATGCGCCACGCGCAGCGTCATCGCCGGGGCGACGATCGCCTCCAGCCCTTCGTTCACTTGCTCCAGTGTGGGCAGGTCGCATTCGTCGAGAAACGCCAGCGTCAGGTGCAGGTTCTCTTCGGGCACAGGACGCGGCAGGCGCAACGCGTCCTGTAACCGCAGCATCGGACCAGCGGCCGCCTCAGTAACTGGAATGCCGACAAAGGCGCGCATCAGCCCATGCGCGCGGCCAGACGCAACGCGTGGGCCGCATCCGACGCGGTGTCGGGAAGAACCGGATCATATGCCGCGCGGATCAGGGCGCCGATCTCTGGCCGAAGCACGACGTGCCCGCCTTCCAGCACCGCCAGCGGCGAGCGGTTGGCAAAGGCCGTATCGGACCACAACAACGCCACCTGCACCGCCAGGTCCAGCGCCAGATCCGCCGCCGGCACGTCGGCCAACGGTCCGGACATGCGCAGGAATACGAAGGCGGCGCGGATTGCGCCGGTCTCGTCCAGCCGCATCATCCGGTAATGCGAAGCGTTCTCGGCCTCGAGCCGGTCCAGCAGCGGCGTCATCCCGTCGATCATCCGGTCCAGGTTGGGCACGCTGCGCAGCTCGGCCCAGTCACGGAAGGCAAAGATCATCACGTTGGCGCCCAGCTCGGGATCGGTTTCCGCCAGCGGCTGGCCGGTCAACCGGGTCAGCGCGTCAAAGGCGCCGCGGATCGTCGCCAGCGTGGTGTCGTCGACGCCGAAGACCACCGGCGCCATCGGCCGCGCCCAGCGGGCAAACCTGTAATGCGCGCCGCCGAACATCTCAGTAATCGCTTCTGGTGTCATCTCCGCCTCGCCTGCGCCTGTCCTGCCGGTCGGCGCTTGTTTGGCACATCGTCGCGACCGGGTCGATCCCGGCGCGTCCACATCCCTGCCGCTGCCAAACTGGGCTGCGAATGCGCCCGGTCAAGGGCGCGGATCAGCCGTCGAACAGCTCGCCCTGCCCGGCCGGACGCGGCGCTTCGAGCCCGAGGTGCCGCCAGCCCTTCTGCGCCAGCATCCGCCCGCGCGGGGTGCGCTGGATCAGGCCCTGTTGCAGCAGGTAAGGTTCGATCACCTCTTCCAGCGCGTCGCGGCTTTCCGACAGGGCGGCGGACAGCGTCTCGATCCCCACCGGCCCGCCGCCGTAATTCTCGGCGATCAAATGCAGATAGCGTCGGTCGGCGGCGTCAAGGCCGATGCCGTCTACCCCCAGCCGGGTGAGCGCGTTGTCGGCCAGCTTGCGGGTGATGCGCCCGTCGCCCTCGACCACCGCAAAGTCCACAACGCGGCGCAGCAGCCGCCCGGCGATGCGCGGCGTGCC
>JAGRMT010000271.1 GCA_020441125.1 Roseivivax sp. | reverse complement strand
CCCATGGCGGCATAGGCATGGGCCTGGTTGCCGCAGGTCAGATGGGCGCGGCGGGGGCCCTCCTCGGCGGCGCGGCGCATCCTGTCGAGATAGGTGGCGCGCAGCGCGGCGCTGCGGCTTTCGATCCGGTCGGTGACCTTGGCGATGGTGGCATTCAGCGGCATGGCGGGCCTCTTGCTGGTTCCGGCGGCTGGTTGGGGTCGATCTATCGCTGTTACCGCTAACTGTAAAGCAGGCTTCCGCGGATTTACGGCATCATCGGGCTTCCGCAGGTGAAGGCTTGGGCGTATGGAGGCGCCATGAGCCAGGATCTTCCCATACTCCGTCTGCGCCCGAAGGCCAACGCTACCGCGATCAAACGCGGCTATCCGTGGGTTTTCGCCGATGAAATCGTTGCCGACCGCCGCACCCGTGCGCTTGCCCCTGGCACCATTGCCCTGCTGGAGGATGCCGAACGCACGCCGCTGGGCGTGGTCGGGGTCAGCCCCGAGTCGAAGATCGTGGCGCGCATGCTGGAGTTGCGCGGCACCGCCGCGCCTGACAAGGCCTGGCTGGCGGCACGGATCGCCAAGGCGTTGTCGCTGCGCGAACGGCTGTTCGATGCGCCCTTCTACCGGCTGATCCATGCCGAGGCCGACGGGCTGCCCGGCGTCATCGTCGACCGGTTCGGCGACACCTGCGTGATCCAGCCCAACGCGGCCTGGTCAGAGCTGTTGCTGAACCCGCTGGCCGAAGCGCTGGCCGAGGTGACGGGCTGCGCCAATATCCTGAAGAACGCCGGATCGCGCGGGCGGGTGCTGGAAGGGCTGGACAACGAGGACGCGGTGCTGAAGGGCATGGCGCCCGATGCGCCGGTGCCGGTGGCGATGAACGGGGCGACCTACCTGGCCGATGTGACGGGCGGGCAGAAGACGGGCCTGTTCTACGACCAGCGACCGAACCATGCCTTTGCGGCGCGGCTGGCGCGCGGGGCGCGGGTGCTGGACGTGTTCTCGCACGTCGGCGGCTTCGGGCTGGCGTGCCTGGCCGGTGGCGCGGCCTCGGCGCTGGCGGTCGACGGATCGGCCCCGGCGCTGGATCTGGCGTCGGGCGGCGCTGCGGCAATGGGCGCGGCGGACCGGTTTGCCACCCGGCAGGGCGACGCCTTCGCGGCGCTGACCGAGCTGGGCGAAGCGGGCGAGACATTTGACGTGGTGGTCTGCGATCCGCCGGCCTTTGCGCCATCGAAACCGGCGCTGGAAGCGGGGTTGCGGGCCTATGAACGGGTGGCGCGCCTGGCATCGGCCCTGGTGGCGGAAGATGGCTACCTGGTGCTGTGCTCGTGTTCGCACGCGGCGGACCTGGCGAAGTTCCAGGGCGCCTGCCTGCGCGGCATCGGCCGCGCGGGACGGCGCGCGCAGCTGATCCACGTGGGCGCGGCGGGGCCTGACCACCCGCTGCTGCCGCAGCTGGCCGAGTCGGGCTATCTCAAGGCGCTGTTCTTCCGGCTGTGAAGGCGCTGCTGGACACCAACGTGCTTTACCCCACGGTGATGCGCGAGGTGCTGCTGGGCGTGGCGGCGACGGGTGCGTTCACGCCGCTGTGGTCGGCGCGCATCCTGGAAGAATGGGCGCGGGCGGCGCGCAAGCTGGGCCCGGGCGGCGAGGCGCAGGCGCGCGGCGAGATCGCGCAGGTCTCGGCGGCCTGGCCGCGGGCCGAGGTGGTCTGGAAGCCGTCGCTGGAGGCGCGGCTGTGGCTGCCGGACCGGGCGGACGTGCACGTGCTGGCGGCGGCGATCGCCGGTTCGGCGGACGTGATCGTGACGGTGAACGCCAAGGACTTTCCGGGGCAGGTGCTGGCCGAGGAAGGGCTGAGCCGGGTCGATCCGGATGCGTTCCTGCTGGGGTTCTTCGAGGCGCTTCCGGAGGGTGTAGCCGGGGTGTGCGCGGGTGTGCTGGACACGGCGCGGCGGCTGTCTGGCGAGGACTGGACGATGCGGGCGCTGATGAAGAAGGCGCGGCTGCCGCGGCTGGGCAAGGCGCTGGAGCGGGCGGCTGGGTAAGCTTTTGGGTGGTGGGTTGAAAACCCACCCTACGGCGAAGCGCGGGATGGTTGCGGCGCTGGGGGCGCTGCCCCCGTCCGCGCTGCCGCGCGGCCTCCCCCGGGGGTATTTCGGGCAAGAAGAATAGGCGTGCGGAGCCTATGCCTCGGCGGCGCCACGCTGGCGCAGGATTTCGTACAGATGCCAGGTGGCGTGACCGAACAGCGGCAGCGCGAGGAACAGACCCAGGAAGGCCGGCAGCATCGCCAGGAAGGTCAGCCCGGCGATCAGCGCGGCCCAGGCCAGCATCGGCACCGGGTGGGCCAGCACGTATTGGAACGAGGTGATCATCGCCGTGACGAAGTCCACCTCGCGGTCGAGCAGAAGCGGCAGACCCAGCACGGTGATCATGAACAGCAGCAGCGCGAAGGCGGCGCCGACGGCACTGCCGAAGGCCAGCATCATCAGCCCGTTGGGCGTGGCGTAGACCGCCAGCGACGATGAGACGTTGGTCATCGTCGACAGACCGAGGAACAGAGCGAAGATCATGTGGCCGAGGAAGAACCAGAACAGGAAGATCACGACGATCACGGCGCTGATCGAGGGCAGCTGGCGCTTGGACTGGCGCCAGACCACCGAGACGATCTGCATCCAGTCGAGCGGGTCTCCCCGCTCGATCCGGCGCGAGACCTCGTAAAAGCCGGTGGCGGCGAAGGGGCCGAGCAGCGGAAAGCCGATCGCGGCCAGAACCAGCCAGAAGGTGGTGCCGGTGGCCCAAGTGATTGCCAGCATCGCCCAACCCGCCAGCACGTAGAAGCCGGCGAAGATCAGCGCGTAACCCGGCGCGCGGCGCAGGTCGAACCAGCCGCGGGCCAAAGCATTGCGCAGATCCGGCAGGGCAATGTCGCCGAGTGGCGGGACCCCCAGCTGTGGCGTGTCGGGCATGGTTTCCTCCCCCGTCGGCAGCCCCGTGGAGAGGCTTTTTTTATGGGGAAAGGTTAGTCGGCCCGTCCGGGACTTGGCAACAGGAAGTTGAATATGTTCCGCCGCCGCGCGCCAGCTGCGGGCGCGCGGTGCGTTTTAGCCGCCCTGGGCGTCGGCGCGGGTCTTGCCCGAGACCTGCTGGGCCAGGGTGGCGGCCATGAAGGGATCGAGATCGCCATCGAGCACGCCTTGCGTGTCGGAGGTTTCGACGCCGGTGCGCAGGTCCTTTACCATCTGGTAGGGTTGCAGCACGTAGGAGCGGATCTGGTTGC
>JAGRMT010000006.1:20268-47500 GCA_020441125.1 Roseivivax sp. | reverse complement strand
GCGGGCGGCGAGGGCGGCAAACGGCCGGATCGTTGCACAATTGTCTATTCGCAGCGCTGCCGCGAAGCATACAAGGATGTGCCGGTGGTGCTGGGCGGCATCGAGGCGTCGTTGCGCCGTATCGCGCATTACGACTACTGGTCGGACAAGGTGCGCCGGTCGATCCTTGCCGACGCCAAGGCCGACCTGCTGCTTTACGGCAATGCCGAGCGTGCGGTGGTCGAGGTCGCCGAACGGATGGCGGCGGGGGCGGCCCCGCGCGAGCTGGACGACATCCGCGGCGTCGCGCTGTTCCGCCCGGTGCCGGAAGGGTACACCGAACTGCCCGCCGACAATCTGGACAGCGCCGACGAGGCCGCGGGCCGGCATCCGGGCAACACCGTGATCCGGCTGCCGTCCTATGAAACGGTCGAGGCCGACAAGGATGCCTACGCCCGCGCCAGCCGCGTGCTGCACCGCGAGGCGAACCCCGGCAACGCGCGCCCGCTGGTGCAGCGCCACGGCGACCGCGACCTGTGGCTGAACCCGCCGCCGATCCCGCTTTCCTCGGACGAGATGGACGCGGTCTATGACCTGCCCTACGCGCGGGTGCCGCACCCGTTTTATGGCGGGGACAAGATCCCGGCATACGAGATGATCAAGACCTCGGTCACGGTCATGCGCGGCTGCTTTGGCGGCTGCACCTTCTGCTCGATCACCGAGCACGAGGGCCGCGTGATCCAGAACCGGTCGGAAAAGTCGATCCTGCGCGAGATCGAGAACATCCGCGACAAGACACCGGGCTTTTCGGGCGTGATCTCGGACATCGGCGGGCCGACCGCCAACATGTACCGCATGGCCTGCAAGGACCCCAAGATCGAGGCCGCGTGCCGGCTGCCGTCCTGCGTGTTCCCCGACATCTGCCCGAACCTGAACACCAGCCACGACGACCTGATCCGGCTTTACCGCAAGGTGCGTGAGGTGAAGGGCGTCAAGAAGGTGATGGTGGCGTCCGGCGTGCGGTATGACCTGGCGGTGCGCAGCCCCGAATACATCGAGGAACTGGTGACGCACCACGTCGGCGGCTACCTCAAGATCGCGCCCGAGCATACCGAGCGCGGCCCGCTTGACGTGATGATGAAGCCGGGGATCGGCACCTACGACCGGTTCAAGGAAATGTTCGACGCCGCGGCCGAGAAGGCGGGCAAGAAATACTATCTGATCCCGTATTTCATCGCCGCCCATCCCGGCACGACCGATGAGGACATGCTGAACCTGGCGCTGTGGCTGAAGAAGAACCGCTACCGCGCGGACCAGGTGCAGACGTTCCTGCCCTCGCCCATGGCGACGGCCACGGCGATGTTTCACACCGGGGTCAACACGCTGAAGGGCGTGCGCCGCGGCGCGACCGAAAAGGTCGAGACGGTGCGCGGCGGGCGGCAACGGCGGCTGCACAAGGCCTTCCTGCGCTACCACGATCCGGACAACTGGCCGCTGCTGCGCGAGGCGCTGAAATCCATGGGCCGCGCCGACCTGATCGGCCCGCGCGAAGATCAGCTTGTGCCCGTCAATCAGCCGGCGGCAAGCTCCAGGAAAGGCGCCCGGAAGGGTCCGTCTCGTCCCAATTCGCGGCCGCTGAAGTTCACCACCAAGGGTGTGCCTCTGCCAAAGAGATGAGCCCACGGGGCGCCCTGCTGGCCGCGGCCCGCCAGGACCGCCTTGCTCAGGCTTCCCGCTGAAGGATCGCCGCGAAGAAACCATCGGTGCCGTGCCGCGCAGGGGTCAGCGACAGCGTGTCACCAGTGTTTACTTCTGCCAGCTGCGGCGCAGTTTCGCGCAAGGGGATCAGCCGGAATGCAGGATTTGCAGCCAGGAACGTGGTGACCTGGTCTTCGTTCTCTTCGGGCAGCATCGAGCAGGTGGCATAAACGAGCCGCCCACCCGGCTTTACCAGACGCGCGGCACTGGCCAGGATCCGCGCTTGCAGGGAAACAAGGTGTTCCAGTCCCTTTTCTTCCGGCGCGCGCCATCGCGCATCCGGGTTGCGGCGCCACGTTCCGGTGCCGCTACAGGGCGCGTCGACCAGCACCCTGTCGAAACTGCCTTTGCGGCGCTTGATCCATTTGTCGGTTTCGCTGGTCAGCAATCGGGTTTCAGCATTGTGCAGGCCGGCGCGCCGCAGGCGTTCCGCGCAGCGCTTCAAACGGGCCTCGTTGACATCGCAGGCCACGATGTGTCCCTTGCCGGCCATCTGGGCGGACAGCGCTAGCGTCTTGCCCCCGGCCCCGGCGCAGAAATCGGCCACGCGGTCCCCTGGCCTGGCATCGATCAATTGCGCAACAAGCTGAGATCCCTCGTCCTGAATTTCGACCTCGCCGGTTTTCAGGCCCTTCAGGCGCGCCAGAGAGAAACGTTCACCCACCCGGATACCCTGCGGCGCCAAGCTCGTTGCCTCGGCTTCCAGACCAAGGCTCTTCAATTCTTGCAGCACTGCGGCACGGGTCGACTTGATCGGGTTGACGCGCAGATCAAGCGGCGGCGGCAACAGGGTCGCGGCCATTTCGGCTTCGAATGCCTTGCCGAAGCGCCGCCGAAGGGCTTCGGCCGCCCACGGCGGACATTCCAGACGAACCTCGTCGGACATGTCGGGATGAACAATCGTACCACCCAGCAATTTTCCGGCCAGCGCGTATTCGCGATCGGTCAGGGCGGCAGGCGCGAACTTTGCGCCGTTGAACAGACGTTTTACCTGCTGGGGCGTCTTTCCTTCCGCCAGCATCAGCCATGCCAACAGACGGTTGCGCGGGGTGTCGCTGCTTGCTTGCCGGGCCAGCCACCAGCCAAGCCGTGCCCGATGCCGAAGCAATGCATAAAGAAGATCAAGGATCGAAGCCCGATCATTGTCGTCGATATACCGTCTGGCCCGAAAAAACGCAGAACTGACGGCATCCGCCGGGCGCGCGGTATTTTCGACTTCTGTCAGCAGATCAAGTGTGGCTTGCAAGCGGGCAGCAGGGTTCACGGCAAAACTATCGCTAAGGGGCACAGGCGCGAAGCATTTACCTGGTCACTGTTCGCACCTGCTGGCCAGCCACCGGCACCGTCACGGCGCCCATGGCGTGTTTACCGGGAACAGCCGCCTTTGCAAACCGGCATTCACGGCGTCAACGTGCCGTGAATGCCTGGGGTTCGATGGTCAGGCGGGGGGCTCGGGTAAAGCCGAGCGTCAGACAGTGGGAACAGCCCGTCAAACTCGATAGTCACTTACGGCGTGCCGGCGGCAGTCAGCGTCAAGCTGTGGCCTTTGGCTGTTTGCGTCTGGCTGGCCACTCCATGGGTTGCCGCAAAAAGGGCAAGGTCAGCACCGCTGGCGATCGTCGTATTGACGAATGCGGGTTAGGTACCCTTCAGACACCGCGTGACGTCGGAACTGGCCCCCGGTGCTAAACGTGGTAGGTCCGATCGGACAGCGGCACGGTGTCCAGCTCGGCGTTCAACATATCCAGCAAGGCCTTTTCAGCACGGTTCTTGCTGCGCCGGGCATTCGTCAGCAGGTGGATATCGACCGCCGGCAGCGATTTGTAGGGCGGCAATTGCCACAGCAGCCCAGCGTTCACGTCTCTACGCGCGACATGCACGGGCAAGGCACCAATACCGATGTTGGCTACGATCATGCGCCGCACTTCCGGCAAATTCGACGAAAGCCCCTTGAGCTCGACCCGCATACCCATGTGCCTGCGCAGCTGAGCCACTGCAAACAGCGGGCCATCAAGCTCATCCGTTTGAAACGAGACAGCGTTTTCGTTCCGAAGTTCGGCCGCCTCGATATCCTGCCGCCCGTACAGGCGGTGCGATGGACCACAGAAGAACCCAAAGTATTCACGGTATAAAACACGCGCGTCCAGGCCCACGGGTTGCTGCTGAAACAGGCACACACCAAACGTGACGCGGTTCTGTTGCAGATGGGCGATCACATCGGCGCTGTCCATGGTCGAGATCGTGTAGCTGACCTTTGGATAGCGTGCGTTGAACCGCTCCAGAACCGCATCGAAATGCGGCGAAACCACATGGCTGGCCACCGCGATGCTGATCTGTCCCGTCACCTCTTCTTCCAAACCGCCCATCAGGTCTGGCAGTTGCGCAACAGCGCCGAAAATTGCGCTTGCTTCGGCGTAAAGCACCTGCCCCCACGGCGTGATGCTGAAGTGCTTCGGCGATCGGTTGATCAGCTTGCGCCCCGTGATGTCCTCAAGCCGCTTCAGCGCGGCGCTGATCGTAGGTTGTTTCAGCCCCAGAAAATGCGCCGCAGGCGTGATGCCGCCTTCGTCGACAACCACCATGAACGTACGCAGCAGGTTCCAGTCCAGATTCCACGGAAAGCGTTGCTGATAGGGCTTTAACATAGATTTTATCTATTTTTGAGATTGCAAATATCTATTTGCCCTATGGGAAAGCCGGACGCAACCTGTGATCCATGCTGCCCTCGGACTGCGACTCAACGCGGGCGAGGCAAAACCGTTCGTCATCAACCGGGAGTCCGACATGAAGAAATCTCTGAGCATGCTGCGTCGCAGCGTATTGACGGGTGCCATCGCCTTGATGGGGCTGGGCATCGCCCCTGTTTCAGCCATTGCCGACGAGCTGGCTGGCATTCAGGAACGCGGCGTGCTGCGCATCGCCATGAGCGGGCAATATCCGCCGTTCAATTTCGTAAACGAAAAGAACGAAGTCGTTGGCTTCGATCCGGCCATCGGCACCGAGATCGCCAAGCGCATGGGGCTGGAAGTCGAGATCATCACAACCGCCTGGGACGGCATCATCGGCGGGCTTCTGGCCAACAAGTACGATGCGGTTGTCGGCTCCATGTCGATTACCGAAGAGCGCGACAAGGTGATTGATTTCGTCGGCCCCTACTACAACACCAAGCGCGCCATTTTCACCAAGGCCGGTTCCCCGATCACCGATGTCGCTCAGCTGAAAGACGTCAAGGTTGGCGTGACGCTTGGCGAAACGCACGAACAGTGGGCGCGCGACCAAGGGTACAACATCAACACCTACAAGGGCCTGCCCGAACTGCTGCTCGAACTGGACAATGGCCGGGTCGACGCCATCGTGAATGACTCGATTCCCGTGATGCTGGCCATGAAATCCGGCCAGTATGACCTGGCGATGGTGCAAGACCCGGCGGCCGAACCGGTTGGCGCCGGAATTGCCATCCGCGAGAACAACCCCGATCTGTCCGCCGCCATGCAGAAGGCGCTGGATGACATGATGGCCGATGGCACCTACCTGGCCATCGCCAACGAGTGGGTAGGCGGCGATATCCGCTGAACCAGCACCGCCTGCCGGGCCAGCCCCGGCAGGCAATCCGTCTGCAAGGATCGCTTTCGTGACAACGACATACGGCCACCTGACCTGGGAAGACGTACGCGATGCCGACAAGAATCGCGTCGTGATACTGAATGTCTCGGCAACCGAGGACCACGGCCCGCACATGCCGCTCGATACGGACACGGTGCTGGGCATGGCGGTGGCAGAGGGTGTCGCGCGCAGCGCACCCGAAGAGGTGTTCGTGATGCCTCCGGTGCCTTACGGGTTCAATGAGCACCACAAGGATTTCCCCGGAGTGATCTGGATTCAGCCGGAAACGCTGATCGCCTTTGTCACCGACATTACCAAGTCGCTGGCGCATCACGGGTTCCGCCGTATCCTGCTGCTCAACTCGCACGGCTCGAACCATCCCTGCCTTGACCTTGCCGCACGCAAGACGGTCATCGAGACTGGTATCATCTGTGTATCGGCCTCTTACTGGAACTTGATGTCGGCCCGTATCAACGAAATCCGCAAATCCGAAATCGGCGGGATTGCCCACGCCGGAGAGTTCGAGGCGGCAATGTACATGCATCTGCATCCCGACAGGGTCCATATCGAAAAATCGGTTACACAGAACTTGCACGACCCCAAAAGCAAGTTCTTCAATCTGGACCTTGCCGGAAAGGGCGGCGGCGCCATGCTGATGCGCTGGTGGTCTGAACAGTCGCCTGACGGAACGATGGGTGATCCAACGGTAGCCGATCCCGAAACCGGCAAACGCTTTCTTGAGGCCGCGATCGAGGAAACCACGGCGCTGGTCCGTGAAATCCGCGCCTTGCCAATTTTGTCTCGCCGCGACCACCACTGAAGGGCGGCCAAGGTGGATACCGAACTGATCCTGCGCGTTTACCCCTTCTTTCTGGAAGCGGCATGGGTGACGATCCAGCTCTCGGTCCTGACCGCGTTGCTGGGTCTAGCCTGCGGCGCGCTGGGCGCCGCTGCGCGCTTGTCCCGGCTGGCTGCTTTCCGGTTTGTGGGCGCGGTCTACGTCAGCATCATCCGTGGCACGCCGGCGCTGATCCAGGTCTTCATCCTGTATTTCGGCGGCCCCCAGATAGGCATCCAGCTGGACAGTTTTGCCGCCGGCACGATCGCGCTGGGGGTCAATATCGGCGCCTACATGACAGAGACCATCCGCGGCGCGATCCTTTCCGTCGACAAGGGCCAGACAGAGGCCGCACGCACGCTCGGCCTGAGCCGTTGGAAAACGATGCGCAAGGTTGTCTTGCCACAAGCCGCGCGGCTGATGATCCGCCCGCTAGGCGTCAACATCAACGCGCTGATCAAGGGCACCGCGCTTGTCGCACCGATCTCGGTCGTCGAGCTGACCTATACCGCCCAGCGTTTCATAGGCTCCACTTACAAACCGTTCGAGATGTTCCTGCTGTCAGGTCTTTTGTACATGGCCATCATTTACGTGGTGGGTCAGGGCGTCCATTGGCTGGATCGCAGGGCACGGATCACATGAACAGCCGAACCGACATGACTGGAGGCTCGCATGGGTCTTGATTTCAGTGTGGTGCCTGGATACCTCGGCGTGCTTGCCATGGGCGCCGGCTGGACCATGGCGATCACCATTTGCGCAGGCGTGCTCAGCTTTTTCGGTGGCATCGTCTTTGCGGTCATCGCGCTTTACGGTCACTGGAGCGTGCGCCTGCCGGTTCGGGCCTTTGCCTTCCTGTTCATGGGAACGCCGCTGCTGTTGCAGTTGTTCCTGATCTACTTCGGACTGATACAGATCGGCATCGACCTGCCCGCCTTTGTCGCCGGAGTGATTGGGCTTGGCCTGCACTTTGCAGTCTACAACTCAGAGCTGATACAGGCGTCGATCCTGGCGGTGGACAAAGGCCAGTACGAAGGTGCCCGGACACTTGGGCTGTCGCGCGGACAAACACTGCGGCGCGTGGTCATCCCTCAGGCGGTGCGTGCGGTGATACCGCCGATGGGCAACAACATGATTGCACTGCTCAAGGACTCGGCCCTGGTTTCGGTCATCGGGGTGATGGAACTGACACTGGCAGCGCAGCAGGCGATCAGCCGAACCTATCGCCCGTTCGAATTCTACCTTGCCGCCGCCTTTTGCTACTACGTCGTCAACCTCGCGCTTGAGGCCGGACTGCGCCATCTGGAACGGCGCATCGCCGCGTCGCGCTGAGAAAGGAACCCGTCCATGTCAGATCAGGCCTTTGTCACGATCAAGAACGCCGCCAAGAGCTATGGTCAGCTTGAGGTGCTCAAGGACATCAACCTGACGGTTCAGCGCGGCCAGATCGTTGCGATCATCGGGCCGTCCGGTTCGGGCAAATCGACGTTGCTGCGCGCGATAAACGAGCTGGACCCGCTGACATCGGGCGAGGTCTGGCTGGAAGACGTTCAGATCAACCGCAAGCTGCCGCATCGCCAGTACGAGGCACATGTGAACCAGGTGCGCCAGGACATCGGCATGGTGTTCCAGCATTTCAACCTGTTCCCGCACCTGACGGTGCGCGGCAACATCACCCTGGCACCGCGCATGCTCAAGGGATTGACCGAGGCAGAAGCGAACAAGTTGGCCGAGGAGCAACTGGCCAAGGTCGGTCTGTCCGAAAAGATCGACGAATATCCCTCGCGCCTATCGGGTGGCCAGAAACAACGGGTCGCCATTGCACGCGCTCTGGCAATGAAGCCCAAGGTGATGCTTTTCGACGAGGCAACCTCGGCGCTGGATCCCGAACTGGTCGAAGAGGTGAACCTTGTGATGCGGCAACTGGCCGAAGAGCACATGACCATGATTATCGTCACCCACGAAATGGACTTCGCTGCCTCTGTCTGCGACCGGGTGCTGTTCATGGACAAAGGCGTTGTCGTCGAGGAAGGCCCGCCGTCGGTGATTTTTCAGAACCCCGCAAACGAACGCACGCGCAACTTCCTGCGCAAACACCTGAGCCGCTGACATCGGACAAAAAATGACACACCTGTTTTACCAGACAAAATCGCCGCGCCCGATGCTTGACCGGGCAGAGGGCATCTACATGTGGGATGTTGCGGGCAAACGTTACATCGACGGGTCCAGCGGCGCGATGGTCAGCAACATCGGCCATTCGAACCCGGCGGTTCTGGACGCGATGCGTGCACAGATGGACAAGTCTACCTTTGGCTATCGCCTCCATTTCCAGACCGAGAATTCCGAGAAACTGGCCACCAAGACAGCCGCCCTTGCCCCCGAGGGGCTGAACAAGGTGTTTTTCGTTTCCGGCGGGTCCGAGGCTGTTGAAAGCACGCTGAAGATGGCGCGCCAATATGCGATGACGCGCGGCGAAACCCAGCGTTTCAAGGTAATTTCGCGCTACCCCAGCTATCACGGTTGCACCTTGGGAGCGCTTGCCATCACCGGCTATGCACCGATGACGGCGCCCTTCGATCCGATGATGCAGCGGATGCCGAAAGTGCCTGCCCCGCGCGCCTATCTTGACGGGCTGGATCCGCAAGATCCGTCGACCGGGCTCCATTATGCCAACATGCTGGAAGCCAAGATCCTGGAAGAAGGCCCCGAAACCGTTCTGGCCTTCATCGTAGAGCCGGTGGGCGGTGCATCCACCGGCGCCTTGGTTCCGCCCGTCGGGTATCTGAAGCGCATTCGCGAGATTTGCACACAATACGGCGTTCTGTTGATCCATGACGAGGTCATGACCGGCGGCGGACGGACCGGCCGCTTCTTCGGAGCCGAGCATTGGGACGTGACGCCCGACCTGATCTCGATCTCGAAGGGTTTCGGTGGCGGCTATGTCCCGCTTGGGGCGATGATCGCCCGCGACGACATCGTCGAGGCGGTGATGGAAGCCGGCGGGTTCATTCACGGCTTCACCTATGCCGGCAACCCGCTGGCCTGTGCTGCCGGATGCGCGGTGCTGGACCAGATCGAAGAAAACGACCTGGTCGGCAACGCCGAGCGGATGGGCGAAAAGCTGGCCGAACGTCTGCATGGCCTGATGCAGCGCTACCCCTTGATCGGCGATGTTCGTGGCAAGGGGTTATTGCAGGCGTTCGAACTGATGGCAGACAGGGCGACAAAGGCGCCACTGCCCAAGCACCTGAATGCCCATTCGCGCCTGGTGGACATCGCCTATGACAACGGCCTGATCATCTATTCGCGTCGCACGCGGGGCGGCACATCCGGGGATCATTTCCTGGTTTGCCCGCCGATGATCGTCACCGAGGATCAGCTGGACGATCTGACCGAAAGGCTGGACCGGTCGCTGGCGCTCTACATGGCCGAAATCCCCGAACATTCTGGCGCGACGTAGGAACAGGGACATGTCGAAGATCATAATCACGTGCGCCGTAACCGGCTCTATTCACACCCCTTCCATGTCGCCCTACCTGCCGGTGACGGCACAGCAGATCATCGACAATGCTGTCGGCGCGGCAGAGGCAGGCGCAGCGATCCTGCATCTTCATGCGCGCGACCCTGAAAATGGGCGACCCTCAGCCGATCCCGAACATTTCATGGGCTTCCTGCCGCAGATCAAGCAGCGGTGCGATGCCGTGCTGAACATCTCGACCGGCGGCAGCGCCACGATGACGCTTGATCAAAGGCTCGCCGCCCCGAAGCTGGCCGAGCCTGAAATGTGTTCGCTGAACATGGGAACCATGAATTTTGCGCTCTACCCGGCGGCCGCCCGGATCAGCCAATGGCAGCACGACTGGGAAAAGCCCTTTCTTGAGGGGTCTGACGATCTGGTATTCAAGAACACGTCGCGCGACATCGCGCAAATCCTGACCGAGCTGGGAGAAAAGCGGGGCGCCCGGTTCGAGTTCGAATGTTACGATGTCAGCCACCTGTACATGCTCAGGCACTTCGTCGATCGCGGGCTGGTGCATGGCCCGCTGTTCATCCAGTTCGTGTTTGGCGTGCTTGGCGGAATTGGGCCGGATCCCGAAAACCTGACGCATATGAAACTGATCGCCGACAAGCTGTTCGGCGACACCTACACGTTTTCCGTCCTGGCCGCAGGGCGACACCAGATCCCTCTGGTGACCATGTCTGCCATTCTGGGCGGGCACGTTCGTGTTGGCCTGGAGGACAGCCTGATGATTTCCCGCGGTGTTCTGGCGCGCAACAACGCCGAACAGGTGGCCAAGATCCGCCGCATCGTCGAGGAACTCGGCCGAACCGTCGCCACCACGCAGGAAGCTCGCCAGATGCTTGATCTGAAGGGCGCTGACCGGACTGGGATCTGAGCGATGCAAATGTCCGCTCGTACCGCCGCGTGCGCCGCAGCGGCGCGCACCATTGATCTGAAAGAGACGACATGAAAGCCATCTTCGACGACCGCCAGTGGAAACATCAGCCGCGCCATTTCATGGCAAACGGTGCGATTTTGCCAAACCCGGAACAAGCGGAGCGGATTGATCGGCTGCTGGCCGGCGCCAAGGCTGCCGGATGCACGGTTCAGGCACCGCAGGACGCGGGCCTTGGCCCCATTGCCGCACTGCACTCGCCGGAATACCTGACCTTTCTTGAACACATCCACACCAGGTGGAAGCGGATCGACGGTGCTGGCGCAGAAGTCATCCCAAACATCCATCCGGCCAACCGCAGCGACAGCTATCCCAAATCTGCCGTCGGTCAGGCAGGTTTCCATCAGGCCGACACCGCCTGCCCCATTGCCGAAGGAACCTGGGAAGCAGCGTACTGGTCGGCACAGTCCGCGATCAGTGGGGCCGACCTGATATTGGCAGGCGAACGATCCGCCTATGCGCTGTCGCGCCCACCCGGGCACCATGCCTTTGGCGATCTGGCTGGAGGATTCTGCTTTCTCAACAACTCCGGGATCGCGGCAGAGCGGTTGCGCGCACAGGGCCTGCGCCCGGCTATCCTGGATGTCGACGTGCACCATGGCAACGGCACACAGGGCATCTTTTACCACCGCAGCGACGTGCTGACCGTGTCGATTCATGCCGACCCCGAACGCTTTTATCCGTTTTTCTGGGGTCATGCGCATGAACGCGGCGCGGCAGATGGGTTGGGTTATAACCTCAACCTGCCTTTGGCACGCGGCACCGCCGATGACGACTACCTCGCGACACTGGAAATAGCGCTGCGACGCATCAAGTCGTTCGGCGCCGATGCGGTTGTCGTGGCGCTTGGCCTTGACGCCTTTGTGGGCGATCCGTTCAAGGGCCTGGCGGTCAGCACTTCGGGTTTCGGCAGGATTGGCGCAGCCATTGCCGCAATGGGCCTGCCGTGCCTGTTTGTGCAGGAAGGTGGCTATCTGTGCGATGAACTGGCAGACAACCTGACATCGGTTCTTGGGGGATATCTGGGCGGCGGTTGATTGCTGGACATCTGCATCCCCTCGCCTGGGCGGGTGATCTGCATTGTCCGTGATCACGGCCTTTCGCCGCTGTCCGTGTCGGCGCGACAAACCCGAACAAGCTGGCTAGTCTTGGGCCGAGTCGGTTATCCGGCGGGAAAGGCCGGGAGGGAAGTTCATGCTGGCAGCGCGTTTGATCAAAGCAGGCGATCTGCAAGTCGTCGAAGTACCGCCGCCGCGCCCCGGGCCCGGAGAGATCGTGGTAACAGTCTCGGCCGCTGGTATCTGCGGCACGGACAGGCACCTGTTCCGGGGCGAGTTCCCCTGTACACCGCCAGTGACCCTGGGGCATGAGTTCTCTGGCGTGGTCACTGGGCTGGGTGACGGCGTAACCGACCTGCCGCTTGGCGCGCTTGTCACCTGTGATCCGAACATCGCCTGCGGCACGTGTCCGCAATGCCTGCGCGGCCGCGTGAACCTGTGCCAACGTCTGAGCGCCATCGGGATTCACCGTGACGGCGGTTTCGCCCATCAGGTCGCGATCCCTGCGCACCGGGCCTTCGCCCTGCCCGAAGGAACCGATCCGGAGCACGCAGCCCTGTGTGAACCGCTGGCCTGTTGCCTGCATGCCATCGACAAGGGCGCACCAATAGCGGGTGAGAGGGTGACCATCCTTGGCGGCGGCGTGATCGGTTTGATGGTTCTGCAACTGGCACGGCTTGCGGGGGCGGAGACGCTTCTGATCACCCGAACCGAGGAGAAACGGCGCTTTGCCG
This sequence comes from Roseivivax sp., assembly GCA_020441125.1. Lineage (GTDB taxonomy): Bacteria > Pseudomonadota > Alphaproteobacteria > Rhodobacterales > Rhodobacteraceae > Mesobacterium_A. The sequence continues at coordinate 35,076 of JAGRMT010000006.1, read as the reverse complement.
AACGGCTTGGCGCAACCGCCACCGCGGCCACACCGCAAGAAGCCGCGGCGATATGGCCAACGGGCGCCGACCTGACGATGGAATGCGCCGGCGTTCCCGAAACGGTAGCGGCTTCGCCGCGGCTGACGCGCAACGGCGGGCGTATCGTGGTGGTGGGCGTGTTGGCGCAAGGCGCGCAAGTCACCATCGAACCGTTCGATCTGTTGTTCCGCGAGATCGACATGCTGCACGCGTTCCTGAACCCGTTCACCCAACGCCGCGCGGCTGACCTTATTGCCGCAGGGCGCATAGATGTCGCGCCGCTGATCAGCCGGGTGATCCCGCTTTCGCAAGCCGCCGAGGCCATCACCAACCCGCCGCTTTCCGGCGACATTCGCGTGTTGGTCAAACCGGACTGACCGCGCAAAGTCCGTATGCAGTTTTTTGCTTGGCGCACTAGGTCCTAGCAAAGAAGGCACACAGCGCCAGGGTTCGGTGGGGGCATCTTGCTCATGACCGTTCGAACGCCCATGCTTATTGTCGCAACGCCATCGGGGGCTTGGAAATGATGAATCGGTTACTGTTTGCTATCGTGTCTCTGGCACCCATGGGGGCTGCGGCTGAGTCTGGTGCGCACTTTTCCTTCAATGCAGGTTTGGGTGCCGTTGTGGCGCCTTCCTATTTTGGCTCTGATGACTACGAAGTCGGCCCGACGGGCAGTTTCCAGTTTGGTCATCTGAAGCTGGGCAAGCTGGAATTCGGCAACCCCGATCCCGATGCCGTTTCGCTGGGCTGGCATCCGCGCGGCTCTTTGCGCGTGATTGGTGAACGCTCCAGCGCCGATCATTCCGAACTCGCCGGCCTCGACGACATCGACCTGAGCGTGGAACTGGGCGGCGGCATCGGCTACCGCGCAGAGAACTTCGCCGCTTTCGCCGATGCCCGGTATGGCGTGATCGGGCATCAAAGCTGGGTCGGCGTTCTTGGTGCAGATGCGATCATCCAGCCTGACGACAAGCTGACCCTGACCATCGGCCCGCGGATCCTTTGGGGCTCTCAGGACTACACCGCGACTTATTTCGGCGTGACCGCCGCCGAATCCGCTGCTTCCGCCTTTCCGGTTTATGCCCCCGGCGAAGGTATCGTCAGCGCAGGGTTGGAGCTGGGCGCCACCTACAAGCTGTCGCAGGACTGGAGCCTTGCCGGCACGCTCAAATGGGACCGGCTGAGCGGCGACGCGGCAAATTCCCCCATCGTGCGGGACAAGGACAGCTATTCGTTCTCGCTGGTGCTGATGCGGCGGTTCTCACTGGGCTACTGAGGCGGCGGGTTTACTGAACCCAATTGCGTGACACAGAAAAAGGCCCGCCATCACTGGCGGGCCTTTCCTGCAATCAAACGCACGCGCCCGACGGATTCACGGCTTTCCCGTTCGTCCTTTACTGGGCGACTAGGCGCCAGATGAACCCGTGCCCGACATAGTCGATAGTGTCGATATAGGGGCGCCCGTCCCCTTCGGGCGGGGTATCGACGACCAGAGAGAACCCACCGCCATTGTTCCCGGTTTCGTCCAGCAGCGGCATGATCTGCCATCCCGCAGGCTGAGAGCCGTCGCCGGCAACCGAATCCACGATCCAGATCTGGTGATCGGTCGGGCCATTGTCGCATGGCGCAAGCAGCAGCACGTGATCCACCAGGGTTCCATCAATGGTCAGGCACATCTGATCGCCGCGGAACTGGGTTGTCATGGTATAGGTGGGCAGGTACCGCAGTTCTGTCGGGACAGAGGTGAACTTCCAGAATTGGCCCGAGTAGTTTTCACAGGGCCGCATGTCCAGCTGGTTATCGAATTCGCCGCCGTTGAATACATCGACGCACATGCTTTGCCCCAGACGATCGAACCCGGCGTTCATCATCCGGTAGAACGGCATGTCGTCCAGCGTCGGCCCGCCTTGCGCAAAGGCCGCGCCAGCCGGGATGAAAGCGGCAAGGGCAGCAAGGGACAAACGCCGTTTCTTCATCAGTCCTTCCAGGCCCAGTCCGTTGATCGGCCGCGCCGCACCCACCAATTGGGCGGACCGGGGCGCAAGGCCCCGGTACCGTGTCGATTTGCAGCGTCTTAATTTGCGCTCAGCACCCTTTGGCGGCGAAGAGCAGGAGCAGTCGCCGCCACGACCTCGGGCTTCACGATCTTGTCCTTGGCGCTCGACCAGATGGTTTCATTCTTGGGGCCGATGATCTGCAGCACACCGCCACGCGCCATGATCAGCTTGGCACCGCTTGTCTGCCCGTTCTTGTAGCTGGTTGCCCAAACCACCTTGCCAACCACGTCCTTGGCCACCAGGCGGCCGTCCTCAGTGAAGGAGACCGACGCAATCGACTCGGTGTCGATACCGTTGTCCTTCAACGACAGCTTCACGTTTTCGTCCTCGTCCAGCACCACGAGATCGCCATCGCCGATATCGTCCCAGATCAGGTAGAAACTCTTGCCGTCTGGCTCGTACTTGAACTTGCGCTCCAGATCACGGGCGGTGGAAAACAACAGGCCGTCAACTTGCGGGCAGGGATTCTTGGCAGTCCAGCCGGGAGGCGACCATGGCACCAAGATGGCCTGCGGATCGTTATAACCATTGTCCGAGACAAAGCTCTTGTCGGCACGCATGACCTTGTAATCGTGCGCCACCATGAACAGGGCGCCGTACGTTCCCAACGGCACGGGCCATTCCTTCTCCACCGAAGTACCACCGTTGGTGCCTTGCGAAGAGGTCCAGGATTTTGAGGTATTAACCTCTACGGTTGCGGTCACTTCACCACCAGCGCCGAGCGGAGCAAAACTCGCCGTAGCTGCGAGAGAAAACGAGCCGCCCACTTGCCAGCTGGATTCTTCGGATTTCTCCCAGCCCGCGCTCTTGGTGAAAGAAATCGATGCAGCATCGCCCGTCTGCACAACGCAATTCGTGTTGTCCATTTCGTCGCCGGTGAATTCGTACTTGGTCGTGCGTTCGATCGTATAGGTGGGCGAGCCGTTCCATTGCGCGATTGTGTCACTGCCATAGCGGCTGTCCTTCACCTGGAAGAAGGGCACTTCGTACACTTCTTTTGGCAGGTTCTGCGATTGCAGAACCATATTGCCAGGTCCGTTGACCTGCGGCGGAGCGAGCGGCTTGGAAGAAGACAGGCGTTCGGCGGGGTTGCGAAGCGTGTTGAAGTCCAGCTTTAGCGCCCATGCCCGCTGATCGTCGGGGCTTTCGTGGCCCTTCTGCTTCATCGGCCAGAACGTACTGGGCGCAATGATGAAGGACTTGCCGCCCGAACCATTGTACTCGGGCTGCCACAACGTGACATCGTCCCGTGCGCCTGAACCCTTGTCATCCCAGACCGAGGGTTGTTTCCAGGTTGCCATGGCAACGGCATCGTTCTTCACACAACGCAGGTTCCCGTCGAGATTACTGACGCTTGTGATGGCAAGGCCGCCCAGGGCCGTATACCCGCTGGGACAATTCGGAACATAGAACGCTGTCCACACGCCCCCATTGCTCTTTTCGTTGTCCCAGACCTTTGTGACGCCTGTCGGCCTGGCCAATGCGTCATCGCGGCCCGGGCGCGGGCGCACAATGATCGCATAGGGTTTTTTACTACCTGTCCCAAGTTCATGGGACGGCCGGGCAAGATCGCCAAGCGAGTACCAGCCCGACGGCACCCTCGGGCGCCATATCGACACCGATCTGTCGGCATCGGAATCCTTGTCGTTCCAAATAAGCCTGAACTCGTCAGTCAGGCGCACCTCCAAAAGGTCGCTGACCATGCCCTTGTCTTGCGCGGCCGCTGGCGTGGCCAGGCTGGCAACAAGCGGTAACGCGGTCAGAAGCGCGGCCAGGCCGCTGACAATAGAGGCGGGTCGGAACATGGCAGACCTCGATTTGGATCGAATGGACAGGGAGTGAATGATCGTGCGGGAAAAAACCGGGAGAAGGCGCATCACTTGCTCTCCCCCGGGGTGGTGGCCCGGCAAGCGACCGTGGCCGCCACCCAACCCAATTCAGGCATTCTCTCCGAGAAGCACTCGATGCGCGCGTCGGCATCGGTGGTGCTGGCACACAGGTTCAGCGCTTGCGACCAATCCCACTTTTCCTGCCCCGGAGCGACTTCGATGCCCTGGTGCATCACGCGTTCAAAACAGGTCGCCGGCTCGGTCGTTTCGACATTGCCACACAGCGCGTCAAGGTTGCTAGCGTTCCACTGCACGTTGCCGGTGTAGTTCCAGGCGACCTTGCCCTGCACGGCAGAGGCGCAGACACCCAGCGTTACTTCCGGCTCCGCCTGAATTGCGCCTTCCGGCGCCGCTTCGATGCGGAAGGTCGCATCGCGCCGCAGCAGGCTGGCCGAGTCCGGACCCGCCGGATCCAGCCGCAGCCGGTAACTCTGGTGCCGCAGGAACTGTCCGGGGTACACGACAGATTCAAAGCTGGCAAAGTTGCCCGCCGTCGCCTCGAGAGGCGCACGCAGCCAGAACACCGCGCCATCGCCTTCGCCCAGCGTGATACCATCGGCGCTGGCCATCAGGAACTGGCCAGAATATGGCCCCGAAACCACCCGGAACGCGACGCGACCCTCTTGATCCCGCAGGGTTTCAAAAACCTGCTGCACGCCCTGCGCGATGATTCCCGCATTGCCGTCGAAAGCCACGTAATAGTCATCCGGACCCGGCTCGTCAGAGGTGCGCACGCCGTCGTTGACCGAATAGGTCAGCAGAACGGTCAGCGCCGGAAGGTCCTCGGCCTTCATTGCTTCGGCCGCTTGACCGCTGCCGCCAGAGCCGCCGTTGACGGCCTGCTCACCCGAGCCGTTGCCACCGTTGCCACCGTTGACGGCCTGCTCACCCGAGCCGTTGCCACCGTTGCCACCGTTTCCGGCTGGCTCACCCGAGCCATTACCGCCTTTGGCGACCTGCTGACCCGAACCGTTGCCACCGTTGCCGGCTGGCTCACCCGAACCATTGCCGCCATTGCCGGCCGGTTCACCCGAACCATTGCCGTCGTTGCTGGCGCGTTGGTTCGAACCGCCGCCCTGGTCACTGCCTTGCTCGGCGTCGGCACCGCAGCCGCAGCCTTCCGATTTCGGCATTTCGTCATATGGGATGGAGTTTTCAGGATCGATCGCAACTTGCACGTAGTCCGCGGGCGGCGTGGTCCAGACCCGACGGGTAAAGTCGATGGTCGTTTCGACGTGGATCGTGCTGCCATCCTCTGCCTGGCGGGTATCCTCGTCGACACGCAGCCAGTGAAGGTCTGACGGGGATTTTTCCGCCTCCCACGGATCGACAGCGCCTGTGCGCCACAGCACGGACTTGTCCGGCGCGCGCACCACCATGACCCCACGAGAGTTGATCTCGACGTAAGAGCCGGGCACGGGCTTGTCGATCGGGGTCTGCCACAAGACCCGGCCATCGTCGGCCAACAACGCAAGCGTACCGCTTTCCAGCATCTTGACCTTGGCAACCCGGTCAGCCGTCAGCTTGATCGACCAAAGATACTCACCGGTGGCGATGTCGCGCACTGCCAGGTCAGCGCCCTGCCCCATCACCAGTTCATGCAACTTGTAGCCAGAGACATACGATCCCCCCGGCGCCATTTCCTGCCCCGCGTTCAGCAACGCGCTGGGCTTGGAATCGATCACACGCTCGGCGAACCCGTAGGAAAGGCAAGAGCTCAGAAGCCGGGCTGCCCCTTCGGCATTGGTTGCCTCAAGGCACGAGGAGTACGCCAGCACTTCCGCCGACGACAGGTCGCCCGCAACTCCGGCATGGGCGCTTGGCCCAGCTTCGGTATCGGCACAAACCAGCGCCAGGAAGCGCGCCTATGCGTCCTCCTTGGACAGCATGTCTGCCAGATCGAAGTTTTGATCAGTGCAAGTTGCCCCTGTCAGGCTCGTAACGATCCGGGTCGGAGCATCCGCCGGCAGGGCCGGCGGCGGCAATTCAGAATTGGTAGGCGGCTGAATGTTGAAATTGGTCTCAATCCGGAAGTTGGATCCGTCAGTGTGACGTTCGGCATGGAAGATGTCCATCCGGTACATCTTGCCCGGCTCCAGCCCCAGGGCGATCAGCTCCTTTCCGGTAATCGTCGCGTTTTCGGGGCTATGCACGCCACCCAGGTCGATGCCCAGTTGGCCGTCGAAGAACACCCAAAGATCGTCATCGCCGGTGAAGGTGAACGCGTCCTCTGGCTTGTTGAACGCAAAGTCCCCGGCCAGGTGCGTGGTGAAGTGGAAATTGCGCGCAACCCCCGAACCGTCGGTCCAGCGGTTGTCTTCGTTGCCCAGCAACCGGCCGTCGATCGGAAAGAAAGCGCTGTTGGAATACTCGAAGCGGTCCGTTCCTTCGACCTTCTGCAGCTCGATCTGAAACGGTGTCGACGCGTTCAAGCCCACGACATCGCGATACCACTGGTCGAAGTTCGCCTTGTCCGAGTACCCGCTCAGCCCGCCATCGGCCCAGACCATGCGACCGTCCGCTCCCAGCTGCTTCTGGACCCGGCCTTTGGCAAGGCCGCCACCACTGGCCTCGAAGTCCGCATGGGTTGAGGGGAAATCCCAGATGCGCCCACGCATCGTTAGGCTCTCCTGAGACTGGACGCTGCCTGCTGCAAAGACGCAGAGAAGCAGCGCTGAACAGGTCCAGCGCAATGACATGCCTTTATAATCCTTATGAAAACCAGACAACCAAACAGTTTTGGAATTCTATGTTTATGTCAAGAATCATCTTTTCGCGCGCCGCGATTTCTTCAAAATCCAGCCCGCCAGAATCGTTCAAAAGGAAAGAAAAAACCACGCAATCCAAACGGCTTAGATTACGGATAAGCTTCCAAGATTGCATAGGAAACAACCATGGCGCGACAAGTCGCTTGCCGCGCCATAGTTCTTGAAATCAGTCGAATCGGCAAAGCCGTGGCTGAAGATTTGCCGCTCAGTGCTTGATCATGACGTGGCGGGCGACGGTGTAGTCTTCCAGCGCGTACATGGACATGTCCTTGCCGTAACCCGATGACTTGAGGCCGCCATGAGGCATTTCGTTGGTCAGCATGAAATGGGTGTTGATCCATGTCGCGCCGTATCGCAAGCGTGCCGCTGTCGCCATGGCGCGGCCGATGTCCTTGGTCCAGACAGACGAGGCAAGGCCATAGTCGCTGTCGTTCGCCCAGGCCACGGCCTGGTCAACATCGTCGAACGGCGTGACCGAGACGACGGGGCCGAAAACCTCTCGCTGAACGATTTCGTCATTCTGCAAGGCGCCGGCAACAACCGTGGGCGCGTAGTAGTATCCACGCGATCCCTGAACGCTGCCGCCCGTCGTGATTTCAATGTGGTTCAACTCCCGCGCCCGCTCGACAAAGCTGGCGACACGGTCGCGCTGACGCGACGAGATCAGCGGCCCCATCTCGTTCAGGCTGTCGTCTGCATTGTCAAAGACAATCCCTGAAACCGCGCTTGTCAGGTCAGCGACCAGATTGTCGTAGTTTTTCTTCGACGCATAAATCCGGCAAGCCGCGGTGCAGTCCTGCCCGGCATTGTAGTAGCCAAAAGCGCGCAAGCCTTCGACGACCTCGCCGATGTCGGCATCGTCGAACACGATGACCGGCGCCTTGCCGCCAAGCTCCAGATGCGTCCGCTTGACGGTCTTCGACGCCGCTTGCAGCATTTTCTTGCCCGTGGCCACGTCACCGGTCAGCGAAATCATGTCGACGCCCTTGTGGGTCACCAGCGCATTCCCGACCGTTTCACCACGGCCGGTGATGATATTGACGACCCCTTTGGGAAGCTCTTCGGCCAGTATGTGCGCAAATTTGAGCGCGGTCAGCGGCGTTTGCTCTGACGGCTTGAAAACAACCGTGTTGCCCCCGGCCAGCGCCGGCGCAAGTTTCCATGCCATCATCATCAGCGGATAATTCCACGGCGCGACCGAAGCGACGACACCGACCGGATCGCGCCGGATCATCGACGTAAAGCCTTCGAGGTATTCGCCGGCGACGGGCCCGTGCATGTTGCGCACAGCTCCTGCGAAATAGCGGTAGGTATCGACGATCGCAGGTATTTCGTCGCCAATCGCCGCGTTGACCGGTTTGCCGCAGTTCAGCGCCTCAAGCCGGCCGAAAGCCTCGCCCTCTTGCTCGATCCGGTCTGCGATCCTGAGTAGTGCGGCCGATCGCTCTGCCGGTGTGGTACGCGACCAGCCAGCCAGGGCATCGCGCGCCCCGGCGACCGCCGCATCGACCTGGTCCATCGACGCTTCGGGAAGCGCCAGGATCGTTTCACCGGTACGCGGGTTCAGGATTGCCTCGGGTGTTTCCGTGCCGTCCGCGAATTCGCCGTTGATCAGGAGTCGAGTATCCATTTGTACCTCCACTTTCATGTTCATTTGCCGCCGCCGGCGGTCTCGGTGCCGCCGCGCGTCAGGTAATAGGCGCCCAGGATGGGCAGGAAGGTGACCAGCACCACCACCATCGCCACCACGTTGGTGACCGGTCGCTGTCGCGGGCGTACCAGCTCTTCCAGCATCCAGATCGGCAGGGTCTGCTGCTGTCCGGCGGTGAACGTGGTCACGATCACCTCGTCGAACGACAGCGCAAAGGCCAGCATTCCACCCGCCAGCAGCGCGGTGCCGATATTTGGCAGCACGATGTAACGGAACGTCTGGAACCCGTTCGCCCCCAGGTCCGCCGAGGCTTCGAGCATGGAGCCCGACAGCCGCCGGAACCGGGCAACGGCATTGTTGTAGACCACCACGATGCAGAAAGTGGCGTGACCCAGAATGATGGTAAGGGTCGAGTAGGGAACATCGCCCAGGTTGAACGCCGAGCGCAGCGCGATGCCCGTGATGATACCGGGCAGGGCAATGGGCAGGATGACCAGCAGCGACACGGTCTCGCGCCCGAAGAACCGCGCCCGGCTGATGGCCGCCGCCGCAAGCGTGCCAAGCACCAGCGCAAGCAGTGTCGAAATGGCAGCGACCCGAACGGAAAGCCCCAGCGCCTGCCACACGTCCGGCCGGTTCCAGGTAACCGCGAACCACTTGAGCGTCAGGCCGGGCGGCGGCCACTGGTAGGTGCGGTCCTCTGTCGTGAAGGCATAGACGAAGATCAGCAGGATCGGCAGGTGCAGGAACGCCAGACCGCCAAAGGCCGCGATCTTCAGCCCCGTGCTGGAACGATCAGAGTGCATCGAAAGCCCCCCGTCGTTTTGCCATCCACAAGTAGAACCCCATGATGACGATGGGCACGACGGCAAAGGCGGCAGCGAGAGGGATGTTTCCCGCGGTACCCTGATGGGCATAGACCGCCTGGCCGATGAAGTTGCGCGACGAACCGACAATCTGCGGAATGATGTAATCGCCCAGCGTCAACGAGAAGGTAAAGATCGAACCGGCAATCATTCCCGGCAATGCCAGCGGCAGGATCACGTGCCGGAGCGTCTGGCGACGCGTCGCGCCCAGGTCGTCCGACGCCTCAAGCAGGTTGACCGGAACGCGTTCCAACGACGCCTGCAGCGGCAGGATCATGTACGGCAGCCATACATACAGGAAAACAAGGAAGGTTCCGATATAGCTGACCGAAAGTGAGTTCCCCCCGATCACCGGTAGGGAAAGGATGGCGTTCAGCACGGCGCTGGCCCCAATGCCGTCGACGGCCCAGGTCAGTATGCCTTCCTTGGCCAGTATCATTTTCCAGGCATAGACCTTGACCAGGTAACTGGACCACAGCGGCAGCATCACGGCGAGGTAGAAAAACGCCTTCATCCTGCCCCGAGCGTAGCGGGCGGCGTAAAAGGCGATCGGGAAAGCCACGATGACAGAGGCAATCGTGACCGCGGCGGCCATCAGCGTGGTCCGCAGGATGATGTCGAAGTTCGCCGGGCGAAGAAGCTCGCCATAGGTCTTGAGAGTGAACTCGTATTTGATGAGGCCGGTGAACTCGTCGATCGAAAAAAAGCTCTGAATCAGCAGTGCCAGAAGCGAGCCAACATAGACAACGCCCAGCCACAACAGGGGCGGCAACAGCAAGATCGCCAGCAACACCCGCGGGCGCCGCCAGAACAGGTCGGACATAGACGCGGCCAGGGGGGAGCGCGCGAGCATCTTCAGGCCTCGTCCATCCGGTGCAGGGCGCCGTCATCCCATTGCAGGGCGACGGTTTCTCCAGCCGCGGGCGGGATGTCGCGCGCCGGCAGGTCGGCCGTGATGCGCGTCCCCTCGACATCGACGACCACCCTGTTGACCGGGCCCATGTAACGGGTGCTGACCACCTGCCCATCAAGCCGGCCGCGTCCGGCAGAGACAACGGTGACGGCTTCGGCCCGCAAGCTGGCCCATCCGCCAGCCATTCCCGCCCGCGCACAGACTTGCGGCGCAAGAACGTTGGCCGATCCGACGAAATCGGCCACGAAACGTGTGCGCGGCCGTTGATAGATGTCTTCCGGCGATCCCAGCTGGACGATCTTGCCTTGGTTGAAGACCGCCACCTGGTCGGCCATCGACAGCGCTTCGCTTTGGTCGTGCGTGACGAAAACGAACGTGATGCCAAGCGACCGTTGCAGAGCCTTCAATTCAACCTGCATCGCCTCGCGCAGCTTCAAATCCAGCGCGCCCAGCGGCTCGTCCAGCAACAGAACCTTGGGTTTGTTGACCAGTGCCCGGGCCAGCGCAACGCGCTGCCGCTGTCCGCCGGAAAGCTGAGCCGGCTTCCGGCCGCCGAAATCGGCCAACTTGACCAACGCAAGCATTTCCTCGGCGGCGGCATGCCGCTGCCCCTTGTCCACGCCCTGCACCATCAAGCCATAGGCGACGTTGTCCCGTACATTCAGGTGCGGAAACAGGGCATAGTCCTGAAATACCGTGTTCACCGGGCGTCGGTTGGGCGGCAGGCTTTCGGAATTGGCGCCGAAAATGCGGACGTGACCGGAGTTCGGCCGCTCAAAGCCCGAGATCAGGCGCAGACACGTCGTCTTGCCCGATCCTGACGGCCCAAGCATCGCGAAAAAGCTGCCCTGTTCGATGGCGACGGAAACATCGTCCACGGCGCGGACCTCGCCGAAGCAGCGCGAGACGTGGTCGAATTCTACAGCGTGTGTCATCGGCATTCCTGTGGCTCCAGCGGTGCCGACTGGCACCGCTGGACAATCATTTGTTCAGGCTGGAAATGGATCAGCGGCCGCCGATCACACCGATATAGTCAGACACCCAGCGATAGTAGGGCACGCATTCGCCCTGGCTCTCGCATTTGGAGACCGGCGTGGTCCAGAACTTGATCTTTTCGAAATCGTCGAGACCGTTCGCCGTGCAGCCCTCGGCGTTCTGCATGCCGCGTCCGTCGGTGCAGGCGGCCGGTACGCTTGGCACCGCGCCGAACCATGCCGAAAGGTCGCTCTGCAGGTTGGACGACAATGTGTGCTCCATCCACATGTAGGAGCAATTGGGGTGCGCGGCATCGACATGCATCATCGTGGTGTCGGCCCAGCCCGTCGCACCTTCCTGCGGGATGGTCGAGGCGATCGGCTGGCCCTCGCTCTTGAGGATGTTGACCTGGAACGGCCATGAGCCCGACGCGACCACGCCCTCGTTCTTGAAGTCGTCCATCTGGATGAANNACGCATTCGCCCTGGCTTTCGCACTTGCTGACCGGGGTGGTCCAGAACTTGATCCGGTCGAATTGATCCAGGCCGTTGGCATTGCAGCCTTCTGCCGTTTGCATCCCAGAGCCGTCGGAACATGCCGCCGGCACGGCGGGCACCGACCCGAACCAGGCGGAAAGATCAGCCATCAGGTTCGAGTTGAGCGTATGCTCCATCCACATGTACGAGCAGTTGGGGTGGGCTGCGTCGACACTCATCATCGTGGTATCGGCCCAGCCTGTTGCGCCCTCTTCCGGGATCACAGAAGCGATCGGGGCCTTTTCACCCTGCAGGATGTTCACCTGGAATGGCCAGGAACCGGAGGCGACGACACCTTCGTTCTTGAAGTCATCCATCTGGATGAAGGCATCATGCCAGTAACGGTTCACCAGCGTCCGCTGGGTGCGCAGCAGGTCAAGCGCCGCAGCGTATTGCGTTTCGTTCAGCTCATATGGGTTGGTAATGCCCAGGTCAGGCTGGTGCGCCATCAGGTAATTGGCCGCGTCGGCGATATGGATCGGCCCGTCATAGGCCTGAACCCGCCCCTTGTTGGACTTGCCGTCGGGCAACGTCATTTCTTCGAAGACAACGTTCCAGCTTGTCGGCGGCGTGTCCCCAAACGCCTCTGTGTTGTACATCAACACGTTCGGCCCCCACTGGTAGGGAACGCCGTAATGTACCCCGCCAACCGTGTGCCACGGTGCTTCCTTCAGCCGGTCGTCGATCTTTGACCACGAGGGAACCAGGTCGATGTTGATCGGCTGCACGCGTTTGCCGGCAACCAGACGCAGCGAGGCGTCGCCCGATGCGGTCACCAGGTCGAAGCCGCCTTCGTTCATCAGGGCGACCATCTCGTCAGAGGTGTTCGCCGTCTTGACCTTGACCATGCAACCGGTGGCTTCTTCGAACTTGGTGACCCAGTTGAAGTTCGGGTCGGTTTCGCCGCGTTCGATGTAACCGGCCCAGGCAACGATATCGACCTGGCCTTCGCCCGCGCCAAGCGACGCGACCTGAGCCAGCACGGGTTGGGCAATCAGCAGCGCCGAAGCGGCAGCCGACATTAGAAAGCGAGCAGACATGAGCGATCTCCCTGGTTGGGTTCCCCGGTCCCTGTTGTTTTGCGGATTCCGGGTTTTCGTGAACTGCGGCAACTGTCCACCCGGGGCCAAACTCTCGCAATCGCAAAATTATGACACGTATTATCGGAAAAACCGAACGCTCAGACCGTTCCTTGAAACGAGCTTCGCGCAAGACGCACGAAATCACGCGCATTGTCGGAAAGCGGCGCGCCGCGGCGCCATGCCATGCCCACCTGCACGGTTGGCAAATCGCCAGAGACATCCCGGATCTCGATCCGGTCGCCTTCCAGGGACCATGGCCGGTAGATCAGGTCGGGCAGAATGGCGACACCCATTCCAGTGGCGACCAAAGAACGAACCGCCTCTACCGAGCGTGTGCGGAATGCCACCTCGGGCCGTGCCCCGAGCGATGACAGCAACAGCTGGGTGCTGGCTTCGATCTCTTCGACCGACAGCATGATCAGCGGCTCGCGCGCAACATCGGCAAGGCTGATCGCCTCTTCCGCTGCCAGGGGATGGCCCAGCGGAAGCCACAGCCGCATCGCCGAGGCGACGATACTTTCAACCTGGAAGGCGGCGCGATTGTGCAGGTTCGACACGATCAGGAAAGCAACGTCGATCTCGCCGCCGATCAGAAGGTGTTCGAGGTACTCTCCGGTGTCCTCCACCGCGGTGATGGCAACACCGGGAAAGGTTCGCCGGAACCGCCCCAATGCATCGGAAAGCCCGTATCCCGCGACCAGCGATGTAACGCCAAGGCGGATCTCGCCTCCCCTGGTTTCGGGTCCCACCATGAACGCCCGGCGCGCGTCAGAGACATCGTCGCGAATCTTGCGGGCATGGCGCAAGAACTGATGACCGGCGACCGTGATATCGAGCCCGCGCGCACGCCGTTCGAAAAGGGGAATGCCAAGATCGGCTTCCAGCGCCTTGATCGCTTCGGTGACGGACGACTGCGAAATCGCCAAGGCCTTGGCCGCACCTGAAACGCTGCCATGTTCGGCGGCGGCTACGAAGAATTGCAATTGCCTGAGTGTAAACGCCACTTGAATGCCCAGCTTTTTCATTCGCGGGTACACTGAAGCAGACTTGGCACGCCAGGGAAAGAAACACCGGCATTCACCGCCGCATCGAGTGCCGCGGCGGTGAATGGTGAATGATCAGCCCAGAACTTCGTGCACCGCGTCCTTCAGCGCGCTGGCGATCTGATCTGCCTCGGCGCGGGTCAGGCAGAACGGCGGGGCGAAGCCAAGGATATCGCCCTGCGGCATCGCACGGCTGATGATGCCGCGTTTCAGCATTGCGGCGTTCAGCTTGGCGCCGATCCCACGGGACGGTTCGAAAAAACGCCGCGCCTCGCGGTCCTCGACAAACTCGACCGCGCACAGCAGCCCCTCGCCGCGGACCTCTCCAACATGCACGTGGTTTGCGACAGCCTCTGTCAGCGCCGTTTTCAGGTAGGCGCCCATCGTGCCGGCGTTTTCCACCAGCTTCAGTTCGTCGAGCAGCTTCAGGTTGGCCACCCCGGCCGCTGCGCCGATCGGATGCGCCGAATAAGTCCATCCGTGGCCAATCGGGCCGTACTCGTCCGTGCCGCGCTCCAGCACGGCCCAGACCTTGTCCGACAGGATCGAACCCGACAAAGGCGCATAGGCAGAGGTCAGCCCCTTGGCGATGGTGATGATGTCCGGCCGCATCCCGTAGTGATCGGAGCCGAACATGCTGCCCAGCCGGCCGAAACCGGTAACCACCTCATCGGCGATCAGCAGGATGTCATGCTTGTCCAGCACAGCCTGGATCGCCTGCCAATAGCCAGCCGGCGGCGGCACGATGCCACCCGTTCCCAGCACAGGCTCGCCGATGAACGCGGCTATAGTGTCGGCGCCTTCGCGCGCGATCAGCGCCTCCAGCTCGGCCACGCAATGGGCGACGAACCCCGCCTCGGACAGAGCCGGATCCTTGCGGCGGAAGTAATAGGGCGCCTCTGTGTGGATCACTTGCGACAGCGGCAGGTCGAACTTGCGGTGAAACAGCTCCAGCCCGGTGAGCGAGCCAGTCACCAGACCCGAGCCGTGATAGCCGCGCCAGC
>JAGRMT010000006.1:0-20094 GCA_020441125.1 Roseivivax sp. | reverse complement strand
AGGCGTGGTAATAGGCCAGTTCGCGCGCCTGCTCGGCGATCGCCTCGGCGATTTCCGGGCGGCCATAGCCTACGTTGACGCAATACAACCCGGCAAAGGCATCCAGCAACCGGTTGCCGTCTCGGTCGACGATATGGCAACCCTTGCCGGTCTTGATCACCCGTTGCGGCAGCGTTCCGCGGGCAAAGTCGGCAAGATGGGTCGAGGGATGAAAGAAGTTCTCGCGGTCCCAGGTTTCCAGCTGGTCATTGTGCAACATCGTCATTTCCTTGCAGTCAGTCACGCCCAATCACGGCAGACGTATTTGATTTCCATGAATTCTTCCATTCCCCGTCTTGCCCCTTCGCGGCCCAGGCCCGATTGCTTGGTGCCGCCAAAGGGAATGGGGGCGCCGGTAACCTTGGTGCGGTTCACCGCGACCATGCCGAATTGCAGCGCACGTGTCAGGCGGTAGATCTGCCGCGGATCGGCGCTGTGGACGTAGGCGACCAGCCCGTATTCGGTATCGTTGGCCCGCGCCACGGCCTCTTCCTCGGTGTCGAAAGGCTGGATCGCCGCCACCGGGCCAAAGGTCTCTTCGGTCAGGATCCGCGCATCCTGCGGCACATCCGTCAGCACGGTCGGGCAATAGAACAACGGCCCCAGCGGGTGACGCGCCCCGCCACAGGCCAGCGTCGCGCCGCGGGCCAGCGCATCGGCAACCTGCTCTTCCTGCTTAGCCACCGCGCGTTCGTGCATCAGCGGCCCGATATCCGGGTCCTGCATACCCGGCCCGACGCGCAGCGCCAGTGTGGCGGCGGTAAAGCGGCGGCAGAACTCGGCATAAACCGGCCGCTGAACCAGGATGCGGTTTGCTCCCAGGCAATCCTGGCCCGAGGTGGCGAACTTGGCCTTGATGCTCTCGCTCACGGCGCGGTCCAGGTCGACCCCGGCAAAGACCAGAACCGGGGCATGGCCGCCCAGTTCCAACACCAGCTTCTTCACCGTGTCGGCGGATTGGCGGTAAAGCAGCCGCCCGATTTCGGTCGAGCCGGTAAAGGACAGCGCCCGAACAAGGGGCGAGCGTGTCCAGGGCGCAACGACGGTGGCTGCGTGCCCTGTCACCACGTTGAAAACCCCGGGCGGAACGCCGGCGCGGTCGGCCAGTTCGGCCAGCGCCAACGCCGAGAAGGGCGTTTCCTGCGACGGATGCGCGACGACGGTACAGCCCGCGGCCAGCGCCGCAGCCGCCTTTCGCGTGAGCATGGCCGAGGGGAAGTTCCACGGCGTGATCAGCGCCACCACCCCCACCGGCTCCAGCCACAGCTCGACCTCGGCATTGGGCAAGTGGCTGGTGACACCCTCGATATTGGGCCGCTTGGCCTCTTCGGCGTAAAACTCGACAAAGCTCGCCGCATAGTCGATCTCTCCGCGCGCCTCGGACAGCGGCTTGCCTTGCTCCAGCACCATCAGCCGGGCCAGATCCTCGCGCGCGGCACGGATCAACCCGTGCCAGCGGTGCAGGATCGCGGCGCGTTCTTGCGGCAACCGCGCCGACCAGTCCGCAAAAGCCGCTTGCGCCGCATCGACGGCTGCCGCGCTTTCGGCGTGGCCCAGCGCGGAAACATCGCCGACGGTGCGGCCATTGGCCGGATCGGTAACGGCGAACGTTGCGCCGTCCTCCGCCGCCCGCCACCTGCCGCCGATATAGGCTTCGGTACGGAACAGCGTGGCATCTGCAATCCCGGCAGCCGGAATCGGATCGGAACAGGTCATCGACAGCACCCGCCTGATAGAGTTGGAATACTTGGGCAGAATATGCCGCAGCCCGGTGCGGCATCGTGCGAAGTTAGGCCCGGCTGCGCCGAATTCCTGCGCGATACCCTACCCTGATGCAGTTTGCCTGCGTGCCCGCGGCCGAAAGCGTCAGCCAGCGGAAATCGGCAATTCGAACCCGGCCTTGACCCGGTCCATCACCACCAGCGTCTTGAACCCCTTGATGTTGGGGTTTTCGTAGAAGAAGCGGCGGGTAAACTCTTCGTAGCTTTCCATGTCCTCGGCCGTCACCACCAGCACGAAATCGGCATCGCCGGTGATGTAGTAGCCGGTCATCACTTCCGGGCATTCGCGGATCGAACGCTTGAACAGGTCGACGATATCGTGGCGCTCGCGCTCCAGCGTTACCAGCACGATCATCTGAACCGGGCGGCCCACCGCTTTGGGCGAGACGATGGCGACATCCGCCTCGATCACACCTTCCTGCCGCAACCGCTTCAACCGGCGCTGGCAGGCGGTAGGCGACAGGTTGGCAATCGCCGCCAGCTCGTCCGAGGTCAGGCGGTTGTTCTTCTGCACTGCCTCAAGCAGGCGTGCGTCTGCCCGGTCAAGCTCCATCTGCCGCACTCCTGCCATTGCTGCCCCATGCGCTGCGGGACGAGGGGTAGTGACCGGCGCCACCGCCGTCAATCGCAACAGCCCGGCGCGATCCGAACGAGCGCCCCTCAGTACCCGCGCCCGCGCGCCGATACCGGCCAGACGCATTCCACCACGCCGCCGCGCAAGCCGACGTACCAGTCATGCAGATTGGCCGTCGGATCACAATGTCCTGGCACCAGTCTGAGCCTGTCGCCCACTTTCAGCGCGCCATGCGGATCGGCGATGACACCATGTTCGTCACTGCATTTGAGATACGCGACATCGTCCCGACCAAAGATCACGGGAAGCCCGCTGTCCACCGACTGCGCCTTGAGCCCTGCATCGCAGATCGCGACTCCGGGGTTTGCGTGGCTCATCACGCTGGTCAGAACGAACAGTGCGTTTTCCCACTCGCCCTGGTCTATGCGGATCCCGTCCTTGTTCAGGATGCGTCCATAGTCAGCATCCATGAAGGCATAGGATCCGCATTGCAGCTCGTTGTAGACGCCAGAGCTGCTTTCGAATGGATAGCTGCCGGTACCGCCGCCCGTGACCAGTTCTGGCGTCAGTCCTGCGGCCTTCAGCGCCGCGACGGCTTCTGTCACCATGGCAATCGCGATGTTCACCTTGGCCTTGCGATCCGAATAGTTGTCCAGATGCTGCATCGCACCCTGATAGGCCTGAAGCCCGGCAAAGCAGAGCCCCGGCGCGGCGTCGATGGCCCGGGCGATGTCCACCACCGCATCCGCGCCGGAGACACCACAGCGCCCTGCGCCCACGTCCATTTCAACCAGGCAATCCAGCTCCGTGCCATGGCGCACCGCAGCATCCGAAAGCTCGGCCACGTTGGCGATATCGTCGACACAGACACTGATCCGGGCGCCAAACCGGGGCATCCTGGCGAGCCTGTCGATCTTGGCCGGATCGCGCACCTCGTTCGAAACCAGGATGTCTGGAATCCCGCCGCGGGCAAAGACCTCGGCCTCGGACACCTTCTGACAGCATACGCCCGTCGCGCCGCCCAGCCGCATCTGCAATTGGGCTACGTCTACGGATTTGTGCATCTTTCCATGAACACGGTGCCGCATCCCGTGAGTGCGGGCATAGTCCCCCATCCGAACGATGTTCCGTTCCAGAGCATCCAGATCCAGCACCAGGCTCGGGGTCTGGACATCGGCTTCGGCCATGCCCGGTTTTGCGGGAATGTCATAGCCTACCTCATAGGCATCCAGATCGGTTTGCGGGCTCATGACATTTCTCCTTCGTGGTCTTGCCTTGCAGGCCGGAACCTGGACGCTGAGCAGACAATGCCGACTTTGCTCAACGGGCAAAAGGGTGGCGCGGCCGGTGGCGATCCGCGCTGCTCGAACAGTAGCGATCGGCCCTTCTGTGCACAAAGGTTTCGTTCCCGGCGTTTGCCGTAACCAAGAACACGACTTGGCGCTTCTGCTCGCGGGCGTTCACGCTGCGGCGTTTGATGAAGAACCTGTGGGCGAAGCGCGGTCAGGCAGATTTTGGCAAGGTCGACACTGCGAAGTCGAAATCGTCGCTGTATTTCGCGCTCATGAAAGCGACAAACCGGTCGTGGAACTGGCGCGTGTGTTCATGTGCCAGCCGATCTGCCAGCGTTACATCATGCGCCCGGATGGCCGCGATCATGTCGCGATGTTCAGACCCCAGAAGCGTATCGGTCGTCGATGCCCGGATATAGTCGAAGTGCAGGTGCAGGATGCGCCGACCTTCGTCCAGAAGCTGCCCGTAAGCGCGCGCCAGATAGGGGTTCTTGCCCGCGGCGGCGATGGCCATGTGGAAGTCGCGGTTGGTTGCTGACATTGCCAGATAATCGTTGGCCGAGCAGGCCCGGTCGAAGGCGGCCGCCCGGCTTTCCATCTCGGCGATCTCGGCCGCGCCGGCGTTTTGCGCCGCCAGACGCGTGTTGATCCGTTGCAGGAAATCCAGCGCCTCGACGTAGCGCGGGAACCCGGCCATGTCGATCGGGGCGACCAGCGTCGAGCGGTTCGCCAGCATCACCACCAACCCTTCTGCCGAAAGACGGACCAGCGCCTCGCGCACTGGCGAGCGCGACATGGCAAATCGCTCTGAAAGGCTGGTTTCGTCCAGCGGCGATCCGGGCTGATGGATCAGCGACAGGATCTCGCGCTTCAACTCCTGATAGACGAACGGCGCGCCGCGTCCCTTGGCGTGTTTCACGGCGCTGGAGGTGTCTACAGCCACGGGTATCTCCTCTGGATGTTGCTAAAGAGTATTGACTTGTCGGCAATGTGTCGACAGAAATCTTGCAGACACAGTGTCGGCAACATGTGAGGGCGGAACCGAAGATGAGCTACAACGTCAAACTGTCGGGCATCATGCCTGCGCTGGTGACCCCTTTCGGCGCCGACAACCGCATCGACTTTGCCGCGTTCGAGACGTTGCTGACGCATTTCCGTGCCGCCGGTGTCACCGGATGGGTGCCCAACGGATCAACCGGCGAGTATTTCAGCCAATCGACAGAAGAGCGCCGCTCGGTCCTGCAATTCGTCAAGGACTTCGCGCAAGACGGCGAGATCCTGATTGCCGGCACCAACGCTCCGGCCACCCGCGAGGTGATCGAACAGACCGCGATGGCCAAGAAGATCGGCTATGATACCGTGCTGCTGGCGCCGCCCTTCTACACCCGCCCGACGCAACAAGAGCTGATCCGCCACTACGAAACCGTGCTGGCCGAGGTCGACGTGAACATCGTGCTGTACAGCTATCCGGCCAAGGACGGCAGCGACATCAGCTTTGAGCTCATGGACCATTTCGCCGACAATCCGCGCGTCATCGGGATCAAGGAAAGCTCGGGCGTGCTGCAACGCGCCATCGACATCGCCTCGCGCTACGAAGGCAAGATCCAGCTGGTATCGGGCTCTGACGACATCGCGCTGGATTTCATGTTCTGGGGTGCCGAAAGCTGGATCTGCGGGCCGTCCAACTGCATGGCCAAGGCCTGCTGCACGCTTGACAGGCTGTACAAGGCCGGCGATCTGGCCGGGGCCAAGGCGCTGATGAAAACGCTTTACCGTGCGATGAACATTCTCGAATCCGGCAAGTTCGTGCAGAAGATCAAGTATGGCTGCGAATTGCAGGGCATGCCGGTGGGCGAATGCCGTGCGCCACTGGGCCCGCTGACAGAGGCAGAAAAGGCCGAATTCCGCGCCGCCATGGCGCCGATCCTGGCCATGTGACAGCCAAAGGCCAGAACGCGAGGCGCCCCGTGATGCAGACCGCAGGACAGACCACCACCCTCGTCGTCGGCGCCGGCGTCATCGGAACGGCGATCGCCCTTGATCTGCAAAAGCGCGGCCACGCCGTGACGCTGATCGACCGTAACGCGCCTGGGCGGGGTGCGTCGTTCGGCAACATGGCCTCGATCGCCGTGACAGAGTTCATGCCGGTCTCGCGCCCCTCGGTCTGGTTGCAGACACCCGGCTGGCTGATTGATCCCGAAGGGCCGATCCGCGTGTCGCCACGCTATGCGCCGCGGCTGGTATCATGGTTCCTGCGGTTCTTCTGGGCCGGGCGTCCGTCGCGGATGCGCGCGCTTGAGGCCCAGGGCGCAGCGCTGTGCCGGCGCGCGCTGGCAGACACGCAGGCGCTGATGGACGACGTGGGCCTAGGCGCCGATCTCAGCCAGACCGGCTGTCTGTCGCTATACGCCAGCGAGTCAGAATTCGCCGCAGATCGTGAACGGCTGGACATGCTCGACCGGCACGGCTTTGCCTATCAGGTTCTGGACCGCGCCGCGCTCAGCGCGCTGGAGCCAGAGATCGCACCGGTGATCCAGAAGGCGGTGCTGCTGCCTGACAACCGCACGGTGCGCGATCCCTTTGCGCTGGTGTCCCGGATGGCCGAGGCTTTCGCCGCGCGCGGCGGCACGATCCGCCGCGCCGCAGTCACCGGATTTGCGAGGGCCGAGCGGGTGACAGGCGTCACGCTGGATGACGGCAGTACGCTTTCCGCTGACCGCGTCGTTCTGGCCGCCGGCGCCTTTACCGCGCGGCTGTCACGCCTTTTGGACGAGCCGATCCCGCTGGAGACCGAGCGCGGCTATCACACCCAGATCGCCGATCCGGGCCTGACGCTGTCGCATTCGATCATCTGGCCGGCCCGCGCCTTCATGGTGTCGCCGACGGGGGGTGGTATCCGCGTGGGCGGAACGGTGGAGATGGCCGGGCTCGATGCCCCGCCGGACTGGCGCCGGGCGCAGATCACCGTCAGGCGGGCGCGGGGCGCCTTGCCGAACCTGCGCACCGACGGCGCGACCGAATGGATGGGCCACCGGCCGGCGTTTCCCGATACCGTGCCGGTGATCTCGGCCTCGGCCAGGGCACCCGGGGTGTTCTATGCCACCGGGCACGGCCATCTGGGCCTGACCTACGCCGCAACGACGGCACGGCTTATGGGCCAGCTGATTGCCGGGCAGACGCCCGATATCGACCTCAACCCGTTCCGGGTGGACCGTTTCTGAAGGAGGCGACGCAGTGACCGACAAAGTATGCCTGATCATCGGCGGCGGCCGCGGCATGGGAGCCGCCACCGCACGCGAGATGCATCACCGCGGCTATCGGCTGGTGCTGATGTCGCCATCGGACAGTTGCGAGACGCTGGCTGCCGAACTGGGCGGCGTGGCGCGGCGCGGCAAGGCGGAAAACGCCGCCGACACGCAGGCGGTCTTCGACCTGGCGATGCAGACCCACGGCCGCATCGACGCCTGCCTGATCCATGTCGGCGGCCCGCCCAAGGGCGACCTGCTTGCGATCCCGGACGAGGATTGGGACAAGGCCCACGGCATGATCCTGAAACCGGTCATCCGGATTGCCCGCCTGCTGACCCCGGTCATGCAGTCGCAGGGGGGCGGCTCGATCGTGTGCATCACAACCTATTCGGCCTTCGAGCCCAGCCTGATGTTTCCCACCTCCAGCGTCTACCGCGTCGGCGTGTCCAGCTTTGCCAAGCTTTATGCAGACCGGTACGGCCCCGACAACATCCGCATGAACTGCCTGCTGCCCGGCTTCACCGACAGCCTGGATCTGCCGCAGAAATATGCCGACATGTCGGCACTCGGACGGCTGGCCAAGGCCGAGGAACAAGCCAAGGCAGCCGCGTTCCTGCTGACCGAGGACAGCAGCTATATCACCGGCCAGTCGCTGCGCGCCGACGGCGGCGTGACCCGGCATTTGTGAGAACGAAGATGCCAAGGCTGACCGGCACAACCGTACTGCTGACCGGGGCGACCGGTTCGATTGGCGCCGCCATCGCGCGCGAACTGGCGTGCGACGGCGCCCGCGTTCTGCTTCACTACCGCACCGACGAGGATAAAGCGCAGGCGCTGGCCCACGAGATCGGACAGGGCGCCATCGCGATCCGGGCCGATCTGGCCGACCCTGCCGGGCCGACTGCGCTTTGGGATACGGCTCTGGCGCAGGCCGGGCGGATCGACGCGTTGATCAACAACGCCGGTATCCTGACCCCCTCCAGCATCGACGACCCGCTGGAGCAATGGCACCGCGTCTGGCGCGGCGATCTTCAGGTCAACCTGATCGCGGCAGCCGACCTGTGCCGCGCGGCCATCCGGCATTTCTGTGCCACCGGCGGCGGCAAGATCGTCAACATGGCCTCGCGCGCGGCGCAGGGCGGCTATCGGGCCGAGGCGATGTCCTACGGCGCGACCAAGGCGGCGCTGGTCAACATGACGCAAAGCATCGCCCGCGGCTTTGGCGCCCGGGGCGTTACCGCGGTGGCCATCGCGCCGGGCTGGGTCAAAACCGCCATGTCCGATGCCTATGTGCGCGATCACGGTGCCGCGGCGGCACTGTCGGGCATTCCCATCGGGCGGATGGCGGATCCCGCCGAGATCGCCGAACTGGTGGCTTTCGTGCTGCGCCCCGGGCAGGTGTCGCTGTCCGGCGCGGTGCTGGACGTCAACGGCGCAAGCCAGATGAGGTGAGCGGAATGGACCGGTTCAGCAACAAGATCGCCATAGTCACCGGCGGCGCGGGCGGCATCGGCGATGCGATCTGCCGCCGCCTTGCGCGCGAAGGTGCGCGGGTGCGCATTGTCGACACGAACGCCCCCGCGGCCGAACGGCTGGCGGCAGAGATCGGTGGCACCGCACACGCGGTGGACCTGACAGACCCCGAAGCGATCCACCGGTTCGTGAACGAGATCGCCGCCGACGGCATCCACGTGCTGTGCAACAATGCCGGGCTGATGCGCCGGGGCCCGTTGATGGAGCTGACGACGGATGATTGGCGGCTGTCCTTCGCGGTCAATATCGACGCGCTGTTCCACATGTGCCAGGCGGTCGTGCCGGTGATGCAACGGCAGGGCGGCGGGGCGATTGTCAACACGGCCTCGCAATGGGGCCTGCACCCCGCGCCGGGACACATCGCCTACAACACCACCAAGGCCGCCGTCTGCGCCTTTACCGAGAACCTGGCCCGCGATTACGCCCCCGACAGGATCCGCGTCAACGCCGTGGCCCCCGGAGAGGTGCGCACGCCGATGCTGGAAAGCAATCTGGCCCGCACCGGGCGCAGCCTTGACGACCTGAACCGCCTGGTTCCCTATGGCCGCATCGGCGAGCCGGAGGAAATCGCGGCGCTGGTCGCCTTCCTGGCGTCGGACGAAGCAGGATATCTTTGCGGCGCGGTGGTGCAGATCACCGGCGCGCAGGCCGTGGCATAGGAGTCAGACATGCAGTGGACCCGGACCCTTCAGACCGTCGACGTGCATTGCGCGGGCGAGATCGGGCGCGTGGTGACAGGTGGTGTTCTGAACATCCCCGGCGCCACCATGGCTGACAAGCTGGACCACCTGAACAAGGTCGACGACAGCCTGCGCCGGCTGCTTTGCTCAGAGCCGCGCTCGGGCCCGGCGGGATCGTTCTGCTTGCTGGTGCCGGCCTGCAATCCGGCGGCGGACGTGGGGTTCTTCGTGCTGCAACCAGACCAGACGCACGCCATGTCCGGCTCGAACGCGATGTGTGCGGTCACCGCGCTGCTTGAGACCGGGATGAAGCCGATCACCGGGCCGCAGACCGTTGTCACGCTCGACACCGCCGCAGGGCTGGTTAGGGCCGTGGCCACCTGCGACGGCGGCAAGGTGACGCGCGTGTCGCTAGACATGCCGCCCTCGTTCGTGATGCAGAAAGACGCCGTGATAGAGACACCCGAATGGGGTGCGATCCGCTATGATCTGTGCTTTGGCGGCGTGTTCTATGCGCTGATCGATGTCGACCAGATCGGCCTGACCATCGCTCCCGAGAACGCCCGTGACCTGGCGATGATCGGGGTCGCCCTGCGCAACCGTATCGCAGCGGTCGATGCCGCGTTGCACCCGACCACGCCGGCGCTGAACGGGCTGTCGTATGTGATGTTCCGCGCGGACGAGCCGGACGGCGCAGTGCGCACCTGCACCACGCTGCGGCCGGGCCGCGCCGACAGGTCGCCCTGCGGAACCGGATCGAATTCGAACATGGCCGCCCGCCACGCGGCCGGACGCTCGCGCCCGGGTGATGTGGTTGTGTCGCGCTCGATCATCGGCGGCGAGTTCGTGACCGAGTTCCTGGAGACGACAACCGTTGGCCCCTACCAGGCCACGCGCAACCGAGTCTCTGGACAAAGCTGGATCTATGGCATCAGCCAGATCGGACTGGACCCGACCGACCCCTTCCCGCAGGGCTTCACCCTGTCCGATACCTGGGGCGGCTAAGCCGGGCCGCGTGCTAGCGCCGGGACGGCAGCTGGGTCGACAAAAGCAGGTTGGTTTCGCTGGTCGAGACACCGTCAAGCTGCCGGATCTGTGCCAGGACCGCGTCTAGCGCCGGCAGCGTCTGCGTGCCCAGTTCCACGATCAGGTCCCACTTGCCGTTGGTGGAATGGATTGCCCGCACCGCCGCCATGCCGCGCAGCGTGCGCGCGATCCGATCCGCGCCGCGTCCCTCTATGGCCAGCATCATCAGGCTGCGGATCTGCTGTTCCTCGATGTCCTGCGACAGCACCACAGAAAAACCGACGATGATCCCCTGCTCCTGCAACCGCGCGATCCGCGCGCGTACCGTGACCCGCGACAGGCCAACGATCTGCGACAGCTCTGACAGTGAAATCCGTGCGTTGCGGCGAAGCTCGGCCACGATCTGAATATCAGCGCTATCCATTTTGGAAAGTCTCGCTTCCGTTTCGGAAAAACTTGTTCCGCTTTATACAATTTTTGCGCTGTTTTCCACCGCCGATCCGACGAATTCTGGTCAAGCGAACAGGCAAGAAGGGAATCGCGCGATGGATGACAAGACCTGCGTTCTGGTCGGGGCACCGGTAGACTGCGGCAAGCGCCGCAAGGGCTGCATCATGGGGCCGGACGCCTATCGCACTGCCGACATCGCCGAAACCATCACCTCTCTGGGTCACCGGGTGATCGACATGGGCAATATCGTTCCAGGGCCCGCCGCCAAGGCCACCAGCGCCAACCCGCTGGTCTATGCTCTGGGCGAAACCATCGCCTGGACCCGCGCATTGTCGGATGCCGCAGAAACCGCTGCGGCACAGGGCTTTCCCATCTTCCTGGGTGGCGATCACGCGTTGTCGCTGGGCAGTGTGCGCGGCGTTGCGAACCATGCCGCGGCGCAGGGCCGACCGCTGTTCGTGCTGTGGGTCGATGCCCACACCGATCTGCACACGCCCCTGACCAGCGATTCCGGCAACCTGCACGGCACGCCGCTGGGCTATATCTCGGGCTCGTCAGGCTTTGACGGTTTTCCGCCGATGACCAACCCGGTGCCCGCCGCCAACATCTGCATGATCGGTCTGCGCTCGGTCGACGCCGCCGAAAAGGCCATGCTGCGCGACAGCGAGATGACCGGCATCGACATGCGCGCGATCGACGAACACGGCATAGCCCGCCCGCTGAGCGCTTTCGTCAAGAAAGTCGCCGCCGCGAACGGTCACTTGCATGTCTCTCTCGATGTCGACTTCCTCGACCCCTCGATCGCCCCCGCTGTTGGCACCACGGTACCGGGCGGCGCGACGTTCCGCGAGGCGCACCTGGTGATGGAAATGCTCAGCGACAGCGGGCTGGTCACCTCTCTCGACATGGTCGAGCTTAACCCATTCCTGGATGAGCGCGGGCGCACCGCCTCGATCATGGTCGATCTGATGGCATCGCTGCTGGGGCGCCGCATCTTCGACCGCCCGACGCCCGTCGTCTACTGAACCCGGCCGCCATCAAAGGACAAAGAGTGATGACCGCTCCGAAACCGTCAAGCCTGGCCATGGTGCCCTTTGTCAGTGTCGCCAACATGATGAAGCTGGTGCATCACATCGGGATAGAGCCGATGCTGCGCGATCTTGGTGACTATATCGAGGCTGATTTCAAACGCTGGGCGCTGTTTGACAAGACGCCGCGCGTCGCCTCGCATTCACGCGACGGGGTGATCGAGCTGATGCCCACCTCGGATGGCGAAGTCTACGGCTTCAAGTACGTCAACGGCCATCCCAAGAACACCCGCGCCGGCTTGCAGACGGTCACCGCCTTCGGCCTTTTGGCCACGGTCGATACCGGCTATCCGGTGCTGCTGAGCGAGATGACGGTTCTGACCGCGATGCGAACCGCCGCGACCTCGGCCATGGTGGCCCGCCATCTTGCACCAAAGGGCGCACGGACGATGGCGATGATCGGCAACGGCGCGCAGTCCGAGTTCCAGGCCCTCGCGATGAAGGCGATCTGCGGCATTGACCGGCTGCGCCTTTACGACAACGACCCGGCCGCCACCGCCAAGGCCATGCGCAACCTGCGCGGCATGGGGCTGGAGTTGACCGCCTGCACCAGCGCCGAAGACGCCATCCTGGGCGCAGACGTGATCACCACCTGCACCGCCGACAAGCAATACGCCACGATCCTGACCGACAACATGGTCGGCAGCGGGGTGCACATCAACGCCATCGGCGGCGACTGCCCCGGCAAGACCGAGCTGCATCGCGATATCCTGGCCCGCTCTTCCGTTTTTGTAGAATATACTCCGCAAACACGGATAGAGGGCGAGATCCAGCAGATGAACCCGGATTTCCCGGTGACCGAGATGTGGCAGGTGATCAGCGGCGCCGCACCGGGCCGCACCAGCGCGCGGCAGATCACGCTGTTTGATGGCGTCGGCTTTGCCATCGAGGATTTCTCGGCGCTGCGCTACGTGCGAGACCGCGTGGCGCGCTCTGGCCACTACGAGATGCTGGACATGATCGCCGATCCGGACGATCCGCGCGACCTGTTCGGCATGGTTCAGCGGGCGGCAGGCCCGGCGGTGGCCGCCTAGGGCGCTCGTCCCTCGAACCGGCGCAGCGTGATGCCCTGGACTTCCAGCAGGGCGCGGATGCTCCGCGCGGTATACAGTGCCTCGGCGGTATCGCCATGCACGCAGACGGTGTCGATGGCGCAGGGCAGGTGCTTGCCGCTGGCCGCAATGATCGCGCCGGCCCGCAACATTGCCAGCACCCGCTGCGCCGCCACTGCCGGATCGTGGATCACGGCGCCCGGCTGACTGCGATCCATCAGCAGGCCATCGTCGGTATAGGCCCGGTCGGCGAAAATCTCGCAGGCCACACGGCAACCCAACGCCTGTGCCGCGCGCTGTTGTGCGGTTCCGGCGATGACGATCACCACCAGATCGGGCGCCACGGCAAGCGCAGCCTGAAAGCAGGCGCGGGCCAGCGCCTCGTCCTCGGCCGCCATGTTGGCCAGCGCGCCGTGCAGCTTCAGATGCCGCAGGGCGGTGCCACAGGCCCGCGCCACGCCCTGCGCCGCCCCCACCTGATAAGCCACCAGATGGGCCACGCTTTCGGCCGGCATCGCAACGCGCCGCCGCCCGAAACCCTGCAGGTCGGCAAAGCCCGGATGCGCGCCGATGCCCACGCCCTGCTGCGCCGCTGCGCGCATCGTGGTCGCCATCGTGTCCCAGTCGCCGGCGTGCTGACCGCAGGCGATATTGGCCGATGTGACCACCTGCAGCAGGCCGGCATCGTCGCCCATTCGCCACGGGCCGTAACCCTCGCCCATGTCGGCGTTCAGGTCGACGCTCTGGCTCATGCTTCTCTCCTGTCAAGATCGTCGCCCGCCGTGACGCCGCTGATCAGCTGGTAGGACAGCAGATCGCGGATCGTCGCCGGATCGCGCAGCAGCGGGCGCACCGCGCCGCGCAGCGCAGCTATGCGCCGCCGCTCGCGCGCGTCGATGTCACGACCCTGGGCGATGTCGATGAAGGCAAAGCGCAGCACCGCCCCCGCCGCCGCCTGCGCCACGCGCGGCAGGTCGGCAGCGATGACGGTGCCGATCCGGGGATAACCGCCCGTGGTCTGGCATTCCGCCAACAGCACGAAGGGCGATCCGTCTCCGGTGATCTGGATATCCCCCGGCACGACGGTTTCCGACAGGATCGACAGCCCCGCCTCTGACGCGAAGGGCGCGCCGTCAGGCAAAAGCCGCACACCCATGCGGTTGCCCCGGGCATCGCGGCGGAACCCCTCGGCGGCAAAGCGGGCGGTTTCCGAGGCACCGAAGAAGCCCGTCTGCGGCCCGGCCACCACCCGCACCCGTCCGCCATCGAACCGCGGATCGGCGGCCAGGCATAGGCCCACCGCTCCGGGCCGGGCGTCGGCGCCTACCGGCAGCACGTCACCCGCCGCCAGTGGCGCGCCGATCCCCGCGGCCAGATGCGCCGACCGCGCGCCCAGCACCTCGGGCGTGTCGAAACCCCCGCCGACATGCAGATAGCCATAGCTGCCCGCCTCGGCCCCGCCAATCGACAGCCGCGCGCCCTTGGGCAAGGCATGACTGGCGTTCCATGCCAGCCGGCTGCCATCCAGCGTGGCCGCCATCGGCGCCCCGGTCAGCGCGATCCTGAGATCGGCACCGGCCTCGAACTCGCCGCCGAATCCGGCCATCTCAAGCGCGGCCAGGCCGGCTGGCTGACCCAGCAACGCCGCGCCCTCGTACAGGGCAAGCCGGTCCGCCGCGCCGCCGCGCGACAACCCGTCGCCGATCCGCCCCGGCCGGCCCATGTCCTGAACCGTCACCCCCGGCCCGGTCCGGCGCACGATCAGTGTCCGGCTCATGCCAGTTCCTTTGCCGTCGCGCCGCCGGCCGGACCCTGAGCCACGAGCGCGGCATAGGCATCGGCCGGAACCGGATCAAAGATCACTTCGTCACCCGCGCGCAACACCAGGGGCGCATCCGCCCCGGGGCGGAACCCGCGGAATGCGGTCTGCCCGACATGGCGCCAACCAGTTGGCGTGGAGACGGTGAACAGCACCATCTGGCGGATCGCCACGCATAGCGCGCCTACCGGGATTCGGTCGGTCAGCGCGGTCTGGCGCGGAATCTCCCATTCCGGTCCCAGCG
The DNA here is from genome assembly GCA_020441125.1 of Roseivivax sp. Lineage (GTDB taxonomy): Bacteria > Pseudomonadota > Alphaproteobacteria > Rhodobacterales > Rhodobacteraceae > Mesobacterium_A. Next base: position 5,268 of record JAGRMT010000006.1, on the reverse strand, counting down.
CGCCCAGGTAGGGCTGGCCGGGGGCAAAACCGATTGTCTGCACCCGCAGCCGCGTTTCGGCGATCGAGCGCACGGCCGCCTCGGGCGTCAGCCCGGCGGCGGCTGCCGCCTCGGTCAACTGCGGCGCCAGATCGCCGCCGAAAACACAGGGAATGCGCCACAACCGCCGACCCTGCGGCAGGGACTCGGCGAACCAGTCGCGCCCCTGCGCCAGCCGTGTCACCGCGGCGACAAAGTCTTCGGGCGCGTCCAGATCGGGGTCAAAGCGAAGGTAGGCCGAAGCCAGGCTGGTGGCCGTTTCGCAAAGCCCGTCCAGCCCGGCCTGCTGCGCCGCCGCCCGAAAGGCCAGCGCTGCGCGGTTTGCGGCCTCGTCCAGCGTGTCGCCGAAGCTGACCAGCAGCCCGTCGGTTCCCAGCGGGGCGATCCGCGGCCAGCTTGCCCCGGCGGTCGCCCCGGTTGCGGCCTGAATCATTGCAGCCGGTCCGGCAGGTACAGCGCGATCTGCGGGAAGGCGATCAGCGCCGCGATCATCGCCAGCATCGCCGCGATATAGGGCAGCGTGCCCAGCATCACCTCGGACATGCGCCCGCTTTTACGCGCGCCCTGCACCACGTACAGGTTCAGCCCCACCGGCGGCGTGATCAGCGCCATCTCGATCAGCACGATCATCAGGATGCCGAACCAGATCGGGTCATAGCCCTGCTCGACCACCAGCGGCACCACGATCGGAATGGTCACCACCATCAGCGACAGCGTTTCGATGAAGAAGCCCAGCACGATGTAGACCACGACGATCACCAGCATGAACCCCAGAGAGGACAGACCCATCCCAACCAGGAAATCCTGCAGCGCACGCCCGATACCGGCAGAAGCCAGGGTGAAATTCAGGAAAGAGGCGCCGATCACCACCAGCATGATCATCGCCGTGATTTTGACCGTGCCCAGGATCGCCTCGCCCAGCATCGACAGGCTGACGCCGCCAAAGATCGCGGCAATCGCGATGGCCCCGGCCACGCCGACGGCGGCGGCCTCTGTCGGGGTGGCCCAGCCACGGTAGATAGAGCCGATGATGACGGTGAACAGCAGGATGATCGGCACCAGTTGCAACAGTGCGCGCAGCATCTCGACCAGCGGGAAAACCCGGCGCTGCCCGCCCAGTGACGGGCGCACCGCGCAGATCACCACGGTGAACAGCATGAAGGCCAGCGCCAGCGCGATCCCCGGCACCAGCCCGGCCAGGAAAAGCCGCGGAATCGAGGTCTGGGTAAGGAAGCCATAGACGATCAGGTTGATCGACGGCGGGATCATGATGCCCAGCGTACCGCCAGCGGCGATGGCGCCTGAGAACAGCTTGGGATCATAGCCCAGCTTCTCGGCCTGCGGCATGGCGACGGTGGCGACCGTCGCGGCCGTGGCCACGGACGAACCAGAGGTAGCCGAGAACATCGTCGCCGTGGCGATGTTTGCATGCACCAGCCCGCCCGGAAGCCAGCTGACCCAGCGATCCAGCGCTGCATAGGTGCGCGTCGCAATGCCCGAGCGGACTAGCACCTCTCCCAGCAGCACAAAGAACGGAATGGCGATCAGCGTGGCGTTCTCTGAGGTCGACCATACCAGGTTGCCCAGCCCCTTGGTCAGCGGGAACGGGCTGAAGAACGCGTCGATGCCGAATGCCAGCAGGAACAGCACGATACCGACCGGGATCGACAGGCACAGCAGGCCCAGCAGCCCGAAGGTGAGATATGCGATCATTTCAGCGCATCCAGTTCGCCAAAGGTGCCGATGGCCGCTTCCGAGGCCGCGAAATCGCGCCGCGCGATCAGCATCACCGCCGCGGCAAAGGTCAGCCAGCTGGCGATGGCAAACCAGACCCAGCCTGCCATCCAGGGGATCTGCACCAGCGCCAGCGGTGTTTCCAGCGGCGTGTTCGCGCGCGAGGAATTGGCCAGCGACCGGGCCACCACCGGCCAGGCGCGGATTGCGATCAGGCTGACGGTGATCGCCAGCGCCAGCATCGCCACCAGGTCGAACAGCGCGCGGCCGCGCCCCCCGGCGCGGCTGCGAAGGATGTCGATCCGGACGTGGCCCAGCTCGACCAGCGCGTAGCCCATGCCCCAAGCCGTGGCGATGGCCATCACGTAACCGCTGATCTCATCCGTGCCACCCAGCGAGGAGCCGACCTGGCGCAGAACGATATCTGCCAGAACGAAGGCGACGCAGCCCAAGAGCAGAACCCCGACCGCGATCGCGATCGCGTGGTTCAGCCGCCTCAGTGTCGTCAGAATCGTCTGTGCCATGCCGTGCCCTCCCCGTTATCTCTGGCGTCAGCCGCCGATCTTCACACCGACAACCGCCCCGACAGACCCGTTCCAGCGCTCGGCCCAGTCGCCGCCGGCGCGTTCTGCCCAATCGGGCAGCACCTTGCCGACCAGCACCTCGCGGGCCTTGGCGAAATCGGCGTCGGACACCGCGACCAGGGTCATCGAGCGCGCATCGCCCGAAGCGCAGGCGCCGTTGCCGGTCAGGCAGGCAACGTCATTGTCCAGCGCGCCCTGGGCAGCGGCCCAGGCGGGCGCCTCGAACTCGGTCGCGATCTGTGTCGCGATCAGCGCCTGCGTGTCGGCGTCCAGCGCGTTCCACTTGTCGCTGTTGATCGCTGTCACGACGCTGTCCCAGCCGCCCAGCGGGATCGGCAGAAGGTGGGTCGACACTTCCCACCAGCCTGCCGAATAGCCCGATCCGGCGCCGGTGATCGCGCAATCGACTACGCCCTTCTGCAGCGCGCCCGGCACTTCGGAGAACGCTACGTTGACGCCCTCTGCGCCCAGGGCCTCGAGGAACAGCGTCGTCATCCGGCCCGAGCCGCGAACCTTTTTGCCGGCAAGGTCGTCAAGCCCGTTGATCTCGGCGTTGCAGAACACGACTTGCGGCGGATAGGGCGCGATGGCCAGGACGTGGCTGTTGAAACGTTTGTTGTAGATGTCTTCGACCATCGGGCGCGCGGCGTCGACCATGGCGCGCGCCTCGTCGGCGGTCAGCGCCAGCAGCGGTACGTCCAGCCCCTCCAGTTCCGGCGCGTCGGCGACGGCATAGTCGGCCACCGTCATCGCCACGTCATAGACCCCGTCGCCCAGGAGACGGAACACGTCACCCACGCCCAGGTTCATCTGGTTGTGCGTGGTCAGCGCCACGTTGATCTTGCCGCCCGAGGCCGCCGGCAGCTTTTCAGACCAGAACGGCGCTTCGAATTCCTTGTGCAGCGGCAAGCCAGACCAGCTGCCGACAACCGACAGGTCCTCGGCCAAAGCGGGCGAGGCCAGCAGGGTGGTGGCGGCCAGCATCGTGAGAGTACGGTTCATCATGGTTTCTCCTTGTTGGTGTTCCAGTGGTGGTGGTGGTTCAGTCAGCCGGAGCCAGTACGGGCACCTCGGCATCTTCGGGCACATCGGTGATCAGCATGTGGCCGGGCTTGTGCGTGATGCACAGCGGCACGCCGGCGGCCTCTATGGCCACTTGCGGGGTCACGCCGCAGGCCCAGAACATCGTTACCTGTCCGGGCAGGACCGGCGCGGGATCACCCCAATCGGGGCGGGCGATATCGGCGATGCCGATCTCGGCGGGATCGCCGACATGCACCGGCGCGCCATGGGCCAGCGGGAAGCGGCGAGAGATGTCGATCACTTCGTCGACCCGTGCCGCATCGACAGCACGCATGCTGACGACCATCTTGCCGTGGAACGGCCCGGCCGGAACAGTGTCGATGGAAGAACGGTACATCGGCACCGTGGTGTTGTTCTCGACATGCCAGATCGGAATGCCCGCCTCACCCAGCGCCCGTTCGAAGGTGAACGAGCAGCCCAGCGCGAAGGCAATCATGTCGTCGGTCCAGTCCGCGCAGATATCGGTCGTGCTGCCTTCCAGGCGGCCGCGGCGATACAGGTTATAGGCCGGCACATCGGTGCGGATGTCGATATCCGCGCCCAGCGTCATCATCATCGGGTTGCCGGTATCGGATACACCGACCAACGGGCAGGGCTTGGGGTTGCGCTGGCAATAACGCATGAAGTCCAGCCCCACGGATTCAGGCAGGATCACCAGGTTGGCTTGAAGAAACCCGTCGCCCAGCCCGGCGGTGTGCGACCGGTACCGGCCCGAGCGGATCGCCTGCCGGATCGCCGCAACGGGCTGGTGTCTAAGCTCTTGGTGATCGCCGTGCACTGTCGCCTCCCGTAGTTGCAGGGACGATACGCAGAGCGTTCTATAAATGGAAATTAAAAGACTTTAGTAATTTCCATCAAAAACTTTTATTGTCTGCGAATTCAATCGCCACATCGCGGGCCAGCAGGGCCGCCGTCTGTATGATCGGGCGCAGTGGCTCTCCCAGGTAACTGGCGGTGAATTGCAGCGGCGCCGGAACCCAACCGGGATCGAATTCGCGGATCGTGCCGCGCGCGACATAGTCGCGCCCCAGCGCGCGGGGCAACGCGGCCACGCCCAGATCGGCCTCGACCAGCCGGAAGCAGGTCGACAGTGACGAGGACGGAAACAACGACACGCTGGGCCCGACCCGATCCAGCAGCAACTGGCGCAGTTCGCGATAAGGGCGGGTCTGGCGGGCATAGGTCAGCACCGGACGACTGAAATAATCCAGCGGATCGCCGGTGACCGGGGCATCGGCATGAACGTACCAGGTCAGATCGAATCCCGGCAGCTCGACGTTCTCGACGGTGTATTCCGAAACCGGGCCCAGCAACACCACCAGGTCCAGCGCCCGGCCCAGCAGCGAAGCGCGCAGGTTGGTGGAAATATCGACGTGAAATTCGATTTCCAGCCGGGGATATTCCGAGTGCAGCCGCGCGATCAGCTGCGGCAGCCAGCATTGCGCGATAGTTTCGGACACGCCCAGCCGCAAACGCCCTTCCACCGCCGCCGGCGCAACCAGTTCGCGCTCCATCAAGCCATGCAGCCGTTCGAAGGATTCGGCGTATTTCAGCAAGACCTCACCCTGCGGCGTCAGGTGCGGGCCGCCGGGACCACGGGTGAAAACCTCGGCCCCGACCTTGTGCTCAAGGTTCTTTATGCGCGTGGTGATGGCCGGTTGCGTCAGGCCCAGCGCCTCGGCCGCGCGCGCGAATCCGCCCAGCCGGACGATCTGAAGGAAGGTGTTGATATGGTCCAGGCTGATCGTGTTCATGCCGGCATTCTGCCAGAAGCAAACCGTTGGCATAGTGGGAAAACACCGGCGCGCCACACCGCACGGGCCGGGTA
>JAGRMT010000270.1:545-2845 GCA_020441125.1 Roseivivax sp. | reverse complement strand
TCGATCACCGCGCCCGCCGCCTTGGTGCCGGCCTTCATCGCCTGCGCCATCACGTCATCGACAGAGGCCGCCGCCACCTTGGCGATCCCGGCCACGTCATCCAGCAGAGCCAGCAAACCGCTCATCCACACCTCCTGTACCTGTGCCAGACAAACCTAGCGGCGGCACGCCGGTTCGCAACCTCTGCCGGGGTCCTGCCGACGATTCCCGGTGCGTGTTGCCCGTTGGTGCGCCGATGCGGACAGCCGCGGCGAAATCGGCGAAGCGTTGCCGGCGCGGCGTCAATATCGGCCTAATCCCGCGTAAACTTTCGATATAGCCCCGGTTTTCGAAACCCCAGTCCAATGGCCAGCAGAGGTTTTTGGCACTTCTTGTCGGTCCTGTCGAAACCGCGGCGCTGTCGCCGCCTCGTGAAAAGGATACCTCCAATGACCCGCATTCTCGCCCTTGCTCTGGCGCTGGCCGCCGCACCGGTTTTCGCATCGACCGACCTGACCTTGGATCAGGCCAAGATGGACGAAATCCGCGCCACCCTGACCGAGCAGGGCTATGACGTCCGCAAGATCGACGTCGAGGACGGCATGATCGAAGTCTACGCGCTGAAGGACGGCAAGAAGCTGGAGCTGTACCTCGACGAGACGCTGAAGATCGTCCGCACCAAGGAAGAAAATTAACCAGTGACGGGCGGGCCTTCGGGCCCGCCCTTTTTCTTTCAGTCCGCCCGTTTTCTTCCAGCAAGGAGTGGCCGATGACCACCTTCAAGCAATACCGGATCTGGGATCCGTTCGTGCGCCTGTTCCATTGGAGCCTGGTTGCCGGGTTTACTGCCAATGCGTTCCTGAACGACGCCGAAGGCAAGCTGCACCGAAACATTGGCTATGCCATCGCCGCGCTTCTGGTCGCGCGTATCCTGTGGGGGCTGATCGGCACCCGCTCCGCCCGGTTTGCCAGCTTCTGGCCCACCCCGCGGTCGGTGCTGGCCCAGGTTGGCGACATGGCCACCGGACGCCGTACGGTTCACCTTGGCCACACGCCGCTGGGCGCGCTGATGATCTTCAACCTGATCGCCTCGATCCTGGCGATCTGCCTGACCGGCTGGCTGATGACCACCGATGCCTATTGGGGTGTCGCCTGGGTCGAGGACTGGCACGAGGCGCTGGTGACATGGGCCGAGATCTCGGTGGTCTTGCATGTGGCTGCGGTTCTGTGGGAAAGCCTGCGTACCGGTGTGAACCTGCCCCGCGCGATGGTCACCGGCACGAAATCGGTCCCGCTGAACGCCAAACTGCACCCATGAGCCCAAAGTCCGGCAAACGTCCCGTTGCCCTGTTGCTGATGATCACGGCGCAGACCCTGTGCGCCGTGTTCTTCGTCTGGGATGTGCTGAGCGACGCGGTCGAGGACATGGCCGCCGGCCTGCCGCTGGGCCATCTTTGGATCGAGGCGGCGGCGGTTGCCGGGTTGGTCGCGGCCATCCTGTTTGAAACGCGCTATCTGCTGCGCCTGTTGCGCCGCAAGGCACACCTGGAACGGCAGGTCAGCCTGGCCGCGACGGCCTTCCACGACATCATCGAGGATCATTGCCGGCGATGGGGGCTGACCGCGTCGGAGCAGGACGTGGCGACCTTCACCATCAAGGGGCTGAGCATCGCCGAGATCGCAGCCCTTCGCGGCACCGCCGAGGGCACCGTCAAGGCGCATCTGAACGGCATCTATCGCAAGGCTGGTGTAACGGGGCGCGGCGCGCTTCTGTCACTGCTCATCGAAGAGCTGATGGGACAGCCGCTGCTGTCGCCGGATCGGCGGGAAGACACCGACGCGGCGTGACACGGCGCACCGGTTCTGGCATCAGGGGCGCGACGACGACGGAGTTGGACCATGACCAACAGCATCGCGATCACCCTGGGCGCCTTCCTGCTGGGCGGCCTTGGGTTGGATTATTTCCTTTTTGGCGACGATCACCTGGTTTTTCTGGGAAAGAAGTTCTTCGATCTTCTGCAATGGGCCGCCTTCTGGCGGTGATAGCGCATCACAACGTCTTGTTAGCGCCCAAGAAACCCGTCTCCCGCTTGACTTGCAGGGCCAAGGCTGGTTGGAAACGCGGGACAGCGAGACCCTGATCATCCAATTTATGAGGACATTGCCATGACAGTCAAAGTTGCCATCAACGGCTTCGGTCGGATCGGGCGCAACGTGTTGCGCGCCATCGCGGAATCGGGGCGGACCGATATCGAGGTCGTGGCGATCAACGACCTGGGTCCGGTCGAGACCAACGCCCACCTGCTGCGCTATGACAGCGT
>JAGRMT010000270.1:174-489 GCA_020441125.1 Roseivivax sp. | reverse complement strand
ATCGAGGTGTCGGCCATCCGCAACCCCGCCGACCTGCCCTGGAGCCACATCGACGTGGTGATGGAATGCACCGGCATCTTCACCTCCAAGGAAAAGTGCCAGGCGCACCTGGAGAACGGCTCGTCGCGCGTGCTGATCTCGGCCCCCGGCGACAATGCCGACAAGACCATCGTCTACGGCGTCAACCATGACACGCTGACCAAGGACGACATCGTCGTGTCGAACGCGTCCTGCACGACCAACTGCCTGAGCCCCGTCGCCAAGGTGCTGAACGACACGATCGGCATCACCAAGGGCTTCATGACCACGATCCAC
>JAGRMT010000270.1:0-125 GCA_020441125.1 Roseivivax sp. | reverse complement strand
CTACCGCGCCCGCGCCGCGGCGCTGAGCATGATCCCGACCTCGACCGGCGCCGCCAAGGCGGTGGGCCTGGTGCTGCCGGAACTGAAGGGCAAGCTGGACGGCGTCGCCATCCGCGTGCCGACGC
>JAGRMT010000045.1 GCA_020441125.1 Roseivivax sp. | reverse complement strand
TGTAGTTGACGAAGATGTCTTCCTTGGCGATCCCCTTGGAGATCAGGTAGCTTTCCAGGATGTTGTTCGTGGTGCGCGGATAGACATAGTCGGTGCCCAGAAGCGCGAACTTTTCTACCCCAAGCTCGTCCAGGAAATAGTCGGTGGCCGGGATCGNCCTGCTGGTTCGGCGCGGCGCCGGTGTAGAACACGTTCTTGGACGATTCCTCGCCTTCGTACTGCACGGGGTAGAACAGCAGCCCGTTCAGTTCCTCGATCACCGGCAGCACCGACTTGCGGCTGACAGAGGTCCAGTTGCCGAAGATCACGTCGACGTTGTGCACGGTCAGCAACTCGCGCGCCTTCTCGGCGAACAGCGGCCAGTCAGAGGCCGGGTCGACCACCACGGCTTCCAGCTGGCAGCCCAGCAGGCCGCCCTTCTTGTTCTGCGCGTCCACCAGCATCAGCATGGTGTCCTTCAGCGTGGTTTCCGAAATCGCCATCGTGCCCGACAGCGAATGCAGCACACCCACCTTGATCGGGCAGTCCTGGGCCTGGGCGGCAGCCGCCATGGCGGCGAACGCAACGGTTCCAGCGAGCAGGGATTTGAATGATTTCATCTGTCTCTCCTGGCGCGGTATTCCTGTGCCGCTTGCCCCCACGGGCATTCTTCGGCAGGATCCCCCCGCAACCTTATTTGTGTTGCACTCGTGTGGCGGCCGTTCAGAGCGCTACTTCGTCCGGCCGTCACACACCCTCTTGGGTTCCTTTGCGGAACCCGGTTGGCAGGCGAACCTTTCAAGCGCGCCGGTTTCGATGCAACGACTCGTGCACGAAAATCGTGCAGGCCCTGAAAGTTGCTGAATGCTTGTGCAGAAATCCCGCGTGCCGCCTAAACAAAAGGCAGACGGCCCTGCTTTGACGCGTGTCAGGCGGCTTCGTTAGCGCTCAACCAGTCGCGCACCGCGTCCAGCCTGGCCTTTGCCACGGGCACCACGGTGTCATCGCTGAGACGCAGCACCGGCTTGCCGTCATCGGTGCACAGGCGCGGCGCACCGCTGCGCGACACCCACCACGACCGGTGCGGCTGAATCCCGTCGTCCTCGACGGTCTGGGCCACGATGTCGCACAGCCGGGCCCGGATCGTCAGCACGCGGCCACGCAGGCGCACGTCGACGAAATGCTCGCGCGATTCTATGGCGGTCACTTCCGAGATCGGCAGGCGTTCTGTACCAATGTGAATGGCGCGCTCGTCCGCTTTCGTCTCGTCGGCCTTGGCGCGCGCGGCTGCGCGGCTGCGCGCTGCCTCTTGCAGGCGAACCAGCGGCGCCACGAATTGAAAGAACACCTCTTCAAAGACGAGTGTCGTCAGGAAGAAGAACGGAAAGCGCTGAATGCCATTCAGCGGATAGGTGCCCCCTGAAAACTCATGCGCCAGGAATTCGCCCAGAACCATGGTCGGGACCAGCGCCAAAGCGCAGAGCACGGGCGTATAGACATGCCGCCTGGCGCGGTCGGGCAGGGCGATCACGGCCAGCACGATAAGAAACAGGAAAAACAGCACGAAACTGCACCCTGCCACGCACCACACGACGGTGGCCCAGTGCAACGGCATGTAGCTGCGCAACCCGGGCGGATCGGCCGCAAAAAATCCGAGCGTCGCGAGAGCGACGTAAAGCAAAGTCAGCTTATGCGCGAATTGCGAGGCGATGTCGTGCAGGGTCATTTCACTGGACCCGCCAAAAATATCGCGCAGCGTCACCGAATTGGTGAACAGCCATTCATATTTTTGCTTTCGCCAATCCATCAGGATGTGCCGGGTTCTATTATGACCGTTTTTCAGATTCGGTCTCATTCCTATCAGAATTGACAGGAAAAGGTTCGGAAATCCTGCACTTCAACCCGGCTTGCGGGGGCGTTTTGGAGCGTTCCGTTACGGCAGCTTGAGGTGTTCGACTGGGGGCGGGATTTTGCCTGCTGACCGGTCCGAAACCGCTTGACGGGGCAGGACGAGGGACATAGAAGCGGCGGCACGCTTGGATTTCCAAGGTCAGTGGGCGGTTGTAGCTCAGTTGGTTAGAGTACCGGCCTGTCACGCCGGGGGTCGCGGGTTCCCGCCCCGTCAACCGCGCCACCTTCCCCCGATACCGGTCCGCCGCCCGAGCGTGCAAGACGCCAAGCTCCATGCCGCCGGCGT
>JAGRMT010000269.1 GCA_020441125.1 Roseivivax sp. | reverse complement strand
TCGGCATCGGCGAGGAAATCTGGCGCCACGACGACCCCGCCGCTGCGCTGCAGGCGCTTCTTGCGGCCATGGGCTGAGCGTGGCCTAGCGGCCGCGGTTCAGCAAAGCCTGGCGGATCTCGGCCTGGAAGTAGCCGATGAACCCGCCCAGCACCACGATCGCGGCAGAACCGGAACCGGCGTAATCCACCACCAGCGCCGGCAGCAGCAGAACCACGGCAAAGGCCGCAACGCGCCGTCCTGCGGCGTCGGGCATCTGCTCTTCATCCAGGAACCTGGCAAGGAAATCGGTCACCTGCGCCTCCAGCGGGCGCACCGCCAGCCCGGACAGGATCGACACGATCAGTCCAAATATCATATCCCCTCCCAAGCGGTCCTGCCGTCGTCGCGGCGCAGTCTGCCGCAACGCGCCGGCGCGCGCAATCGCCGCTGGCCCCCGTCGCGCCGGACGTGATAAGCGCGGGGCCATGAGCACCCAGATCACCCTCCGCCGTCCCGACGACTGGCACCTGCATCTGCGCGACGGCGCGATGCTGGCCGCCGTCGCCCCCGAAACCGCCCGGCATTTTGCCCGCGCGATCATCATGCCCAACCTGGTGCCGCCGGTGGTTACCGGGGCGCAAGCGGCGGCCTATCGCACCCGCATCCTGAACGCCCTGCCCGATGGCTGCGGCTTTACCCCGCTGATGACGCTGTACCTGACCGAGGCCACCGACGCAGATGACCTGGCCGCCGCCCATGCCGCCGGTATCATCACCGCGGTCAAGCTTTACCCGGCCGGCGCCACGACCAACTCGGCCTCGGGCGTGACGAACTTTGACAAGGTACGCCCGGTGCTGGAGCGGATGGCCGAGATCGGCTGCCCGCTGTGCGTTCATGGCGAGGTGGTCGACCCGGCGGTCGACATCTTCGACCGCGAGGCGGTGTTCATCGACCGCGTGCTGGACCCCATCCGCCGCGCCACCCCGGGGCTGCGCGTGGTGATGGAGCATATCACCACCTCCCAGGGCGTCGACTATGCCCGCGCGGGCGGCCCGGACCTGGGCGCCACGATCACCACGCATCACCTGGTGATCAACCGCAACCACATCCTGGTCGGCGGGATCAAACCGCATTACTACTGCCTGCCCGTCGCCAAGCGCGAAGAGCACCGGCAGGCGCTGCTCGCCGCCGCCGCCTCGGGCGAGCCGACGTTCTTCCTGGGCACCGACTCTGCGCCGCATCCCGACCACCTGAAGGAACATGCCTGCGGCTGCGCCGGCTGCTTCACCGCCACCAACACCCTGTCAGTGCTGGCCGAGGTGTTCGAACGCGAAGGCGCGCTGGACCGGCTGGAAGCGTTCACCTCGCTGAACGGACCTGCGTTCTATGGCCTGCCGGTGAACGAGGGCACGGTGACGCTGACCAAGGGCGCACCGGTGGACTACCCCGCCAAGATCGCCGTCGAAGGCGGCGATGCGGTGACGGTGTTCCAGCCCGGTTTCCCGCTGCATTGGTCCGTCAGCGAATGATTGGATAATCGCCGCGCGGCAATCCCAGCCGCGCGGCCTCCTCGATCAGCATCCGGCCGTTCAGCTCCATGTCGACAGCCTCGACATAGACGTAAAGATCGGCCGAAAATTCGGGGTAGTCTTGGTGCAGACGGGCCAGCGTCTGCCGAGCCGCCGCGTCCTTCCCCAACTTGGCCTCGGCCACCGCCTGGTAGAGAAACCGTGAAGGATGTGCGGGCGCGCGTTCCAGCGCGGCCACGGCCCCGGCCCAGTCGCGCGCGGTGAACCGGGCATGGCCTTCGGCAAAGTCGTACCTGGGCCGCGGCGCCGGGCTCAACCGACGCGCCTTTTCAACCCACCCTACCCCCGCCTCGCCCAGATCGACCCGGATATTGCCGGCCATCGCCGCAAGGGTCAGCATTTCAGGATCCGCACCGGCGCGGGCCACGGCATGGCGGACCGCCTCCCGTGCGGCGTTGAATTCGCGGTTGAGCGCATAAAGCCATGCCTGCTCGATCAGGGTCGCCGGTGCATCCGGCGCCAGCGCGACGGCGCGCTCGACCGCCGCCGCCCGCGCGTCTATCAGCGCCGTCGCCTCTTGCCGCGAACTGGCCCGGTGCGACAAGACATTCAGGGTGACCGACAACGCCAGCCACGCCTCGGCGAAGTCCGGGTCCAGCGCGGTGGCGCGGGTCAGGTAATCGCGGCTGTAGGCGACCGCCTCAGGCGTCATGTCGCGCCTTGCCCGGACCCCGCGCAAATAGAGAGCATAAGCCTCAAGGTTTTCGGTCGCTGGTCTGTGCTGACCGGACTGCGCCTGCAACGTTTCGGCATCTGTCGCAGGCCCGCCCAGTTCTGCCGCTACATCCTGCGCCATCCGCGCCTGCAAGGCCAGGAACTCGCCCTCCGGCCCCTGCCACGACTGCGACCAGACCGAGCGGCCGGTGTCGCGCTCCAGCAGGTGCGCTTCGATTCCGATAGCACCCGAGGTCGCGTTCAGACGCCCCTTCAGTTCAAACGCGGCCTGATCGCGTGGCGCGTCACGCCCGAACACCCGAAGCCTGCTATTGCCCGAAAGGCCGCGCGCCACCACGGTTGACATGTTCTCGCCGATCAAGGTCCAGCGATCGGAGTCCGTGGTGACGGCAAAGGGCAGGATTGCAACGCCCGGTGTCTGCATGGTCAGGACATTGCCCCCGGCCGGGGTTGTATCCCCCACGTGATGCCAGCTGAGCGCCGCAACAGCCGCTGCCCCAAACAACGTTGGCAAGGCCATTGCCCAACGCCGATCGCGGCTCCGGGGCGCGGCACCGACCGGCCCTGAGCCCGAGATCACCAGCCGGTACCCTTGCCGGGGCACCGTTTGAAGCTGGCCAACCGGATGGTCTGACAGTGCCCGGCGAATATCGCTGATGCATTGATACAGCGAGTTTTCCGTGACGTTGATATTGGGCCAGACGGCATCCATCAGCTCTGCCTTGCCGATCACCTGACCCTGACGCGCCAGCAGGTAGCGATACAACTCAGCGCTGTGTGGCCGAAGGACCTGGTACGGGCGGTCAAGTCCCTCCGGCCCGATGGGCTTGACCAAATGGCTTTTGTGAAATGTCGCCACGCTTGTCTCCAATTCGGAGAATGTTACTGCATTTCAGACCGTTTTCAGAGTTTTTCAGCCGCTTTTCAGGACAAGCCGCCGCCCGCCTACGACTTTGGTCGCATACAACGACTTACAAGATCGGAGACCGCGATGGAGGCAGTCATCGACGCGCTGCTCGACTGGATCGCTGGCAACAGCGCGTACACGACAGACGGAATCACACGTCCAATCGTCGTCGAGTTGAGTCCTGAAGACCTGACCAGAGAGTTCTATTCAGGCGTTCCGCACCTTGTTCCGGATGACGGCGTGGACGAGCGCCTGAACGCGCTTTATGCGTTTGGCGACGGGCCGGCGGGAACGATTTACATCCTCGACGCGAATACCATCGACGGCGCCAGGGAATTCGACGCGCCGCATGACAACCCGCTGTGGCGCGAGATCCTGCTGCACGAACTGGTTCACCACGTCCAGTACCAGACCGGCGAAGCGGACACCTGGCAGTGTTCCTCGCAGGGCGAAGTCGCCGCGTATACCCTGGGCGGCCGCTACCTCAAACAGCGCTATACTGACGATCCCATGGGCAATCGCAATTTCTGGGCTCGCGTCTACGCCCGCTGCTGATCGACGCGGCCTTTCCCTTGGTCGCGGTTTCCTCTAAGGCCGGGGAAACCCGCCTGAAGGAGCCCGCCGATGATCCCCTCCAGCTATCCCTCCGCCGAGGAAATCGCCCGTCTGACCGCCCGGATGCTGCTTGAGATCAAGGCGGTGAACTTCAACGCGACAGAGCCTTATATCCTGGCCTCCGGCCTGCCCTCGCCCAGCTACATCGACTGCCGCAAGCTGATCAGCTTCCCGCGCATCCGTGCGACCCTGATGGACTTCCTGACGGTGACGGTGATGCGGAATGCCGGATTCGAGGCCTTCGACAACATCGCCGGCGGCGAAACCGCCGGTATCCCCTTTGCCGCGCTGGTGGCCGAGCGGATGGCCCTTCCGATGACCTACGTGCGCAAGAAGCCCAAGGGCTNNGCCGCAATGCCCGGATCGAGGGCGCAATGACCGAAGGCCAGCGCGTGCTGCTGGTCGAGGATCTGACAACCGACGGCGGGTCAAAGCTGTCCTTCGTCGACGCCATCCGTGACACCGGCGCCACCTGCGCGCATACGGCGGTGATCTTCTATTACGACATCTTCCCAGAGACGATCAAAACCCTGGGCGATCATGGCGTTACGCTGCATCACCTGTGCACCTGGTGGGACGTTCTGGCCGAAGCCAAGGCGCAGGGTGCCTTTGACGCCGCGACGCTGGACGAGGTCGAATCCTTCCTGAAATCCCCCCGCGCCTGGCAGGAAGCGCACAAGAAAGCCTAGCGCAGCGCGCTGTAGAGCGGGCAGCCCAGCGTTTCCTGCAACGCGCCGATCAGGTCCTGCACGGTTTCCGCCGAGACGTAGCTGCCGCCCGTCCGATCGGCCAGGCAACGCGCCACGGTGGTGCCGGTCTGGTAATCCTGTTCGCCGTCGCCGCCGGGAAAGGCAAAGTGCTGGCCGCGCAGCTTGAAGCCGATGACATGCACGGTGACCTGCCCCTCGGCCGCCAACTCGGCCGCCAGTTGGCACGGCGCGCCGCCGCAGGTTTCCTGCCCGTCAGTCACCAGCACAACCGTTCCCGCGCCGCCCAGCACCTTGGCCGCCCGCGCCACGGCATCGGTCAGCGGCGTCTCGCCCGTCGGCTCCAGCCCGTCGATTTCCGAGATCATGCGACCGGCGGCATTGGCCAGCGGCGCAAAGCGCAGGTCGATGTTGCTACAACTGTCGCCCATCCCCGGCCCGTAGACGATCAGCCCCAGCCGGCGCAGCGGCGCAACGCGCGGCGCGACCATGCGCACGGCGTGGCGTGCCTCGACGATTCGCGGCAGGTCCAGCCGGTTGAACCCCATCTCGGCCATCGAGCCGGAACCGTCGAACACCACCATTGCATCGGTGTTGCACTGCTGCGCGGCAACCGGTTGAAACGGCAAGGCAAGTCCGGCCAAGGCCAGAACGGCGGCACGCGCGGGGCGGGATCGGAACGGGCGCAGACGGCGAAAGATCATGGAAACCGACTCTCCAACCGCGCCGCGGATCTGTAAAGGCCCATGCAGTCCAGTGCTGGCGGCGCATGCTCACGGATCGTTACAATTTTATCACGCCCGGCCCACCGATCCACAAGATGTTGACGCGCCCACGCCCGATCCTGCAAGATAATGCGGCGAGAACCGCTCACAACTTGTCCACAAAGATATACAGTCACCATCCTTTCAGCCACCTGTTGCCCGCTCCGGGACGCTTGGCTAAACGACAGGCTCGGGATGGGGAACAGGGTCATGAACGAATTCACGTCATTCAATCCGACGGGCGCAGAGGTGCAATCGCCCGAGACCATGCCGCACTCCATCGAGGCCGAACAACAGCTTCTGGGTGCGCTGCTGACCAATAACGACGTGTACGACCGCGTCGCGGCGATCATCAAGCCGCGCCATTTCTACGACCCGGTGCACCAGCGAATCTTTGAAGTCGCCGCTTCGCGCATCTCGAAGAACGCGCTGGCCTCGCCCGTGACGCTGAAGGCCTTCTTCGAAGGAGACGCCGGGCTGGCAGAGCTGGGCGGCCCGGCTTATCTGGCCCGTCTGGCGGGCAGCGCCGTCAGCAGTTTTGCCGTGCGCGACTATGCGCAGATGCTGTACGATCTGGCGGTGCGCCGCGACCTGATCTCGCTCGGGCGCGACATCTCGGCCCGCGCCGGCAAGGTCGACATCGCGTCAGAGCCGCGCGAACAGATCGTGGCCGCCGAACAGGCCTTGTACAAGCTGGCGGAACAAGGCCAGACCGAAGGCGGTTTCCAAAGCTTTCTCAAGGCGGTAACCGACGCGGTGAATGTGGCCAACGCAGCCTATCAGCGCGAAGGCGGGCTAGCCGGCATTTCGACAGGCCTGATGG
>JAGRMT010000268.1 GCA_020441125.1 Roseivivax sp. | reverse complement strand
CGATGGATTTGTAGGCGTCTTCCAGCTGGGTGTACTTGCCCACGATGGCCACCGTCACCTCGCCCTCGGGGTTGTGGATGCGCTCGGACACGTCCTCCCACTTCGACAGGTTCGGCTTGGGCGCCGGGGTGATCTGGAACGCGTCCAGCACCGCCTGGTCCAGCCCCTCGCGGTGATAGGCCAGGGGCGCATCGTAGATCGTCGACAGGTCCTGCGCCGCGATCACCGCATCAGGCCGCACGTTGCAGAACAGCGCCAGCTTCTCGCGTTCCTTCTGCGGGATCGGCCCCTCGGACCGGCACACCAGGATGTCCGGCGCCAGGCCGATCGACCGCAGCTCCTTGACCGAATGCTGCGTTGGCTTGGTCTTCAGCTCGCCCGAAGCCTTGATGTAGGGCAGCAGGGTCAGGTGCATGAAGATGCACTGGCCGCGTGGCTTGTCCTGCGCGAACTGGCGGATCGCCTCGAAGAACGGCAGCCCCTCGATGTCGCCCACCGTGCCGCCGATCTCGCACAGCATGAAGTCGACCTCGTCCTCGCCGATGCGGATGAAGTCCTTGATCTCGTTCGTGACGTGCGGGATCACCTGAATCGTCTTGCCCAGGTAGTCGCCGCGCCGCTCCTTCTCCAGCACGTTCATGTAGATCCGGCCCGAGGAGATGCTGTCGGTCTTGCGCGCCGGCACGCCGGTGAAGCGTTCGTAGTGGCCAAGGTCCAGGTCGGTCTCGGCTCCGTCATCGGTCACGAAGACCTCGCCATGCTCGAAAGGCGACATCGTGCCGGGGTCTACGTTCAGGTAGGGATCCAGCTTGCGTAGCCGGACCGAGAAGCCGCGCGCCTGCAAAAGCGCGCCCAGCGCGGCCGAAGCGAGCCCCTTGCCAAGCGAGGAAACCACACCGCCGGTGATGAAGATGAAGCGTGCCATGTCCGCTAACCCCGTGAGTTCTTGGTGTTATTCTTGCAAATACTGCCCGAGCGGAGCCATTCGGCACCGCTGCACCACGGGACTTGTCCTATAGAGGATTCGGAATGAAATGTCCAGATGACCGCAAGATGCTGTTGCGGTCATGGACCATGTGACAATCTGTGGTGGCTTAGTCCGCGCGCGGTACCAGCGGTTCATCCGCGGTGCCCGAGGGCGGCGGCAACAGCGTGTCAGTGTTCAGCGGCGCCGTATCGGTCGCGGGCTGCCCTTCCGTGGCGGGGGCGCTGCCGCCGCCGATCCGGTCGATCACCGAGGTCCCTGCCGCGTTCTTGGCCGCGAAGACCGTCAGCGCCAGCGAGGTGCAGATGAACGCAATCGCGAGGATCCAGGTGACCTTGGCCATGGGCGACATCGCCGGCCGGCTGGCCATTGCGCCACCGGGGCCGCCGATGCCCAGACCACCGCCTTCGGACCGCTGAAGCAGGACGACGCCGACCAGCGAAAGGGCCAGAAGCAGATGGACGATGAGAACGACGTTTTCCATGGAGCCTACGCGCGTTTGAACTGTTGGGCGTCATTTAGGGGAAACACGCGGCCGGTGCAAGCAGGCCACGGCCACAAGCTGGAACCGGGCCGCCACGGCCCCGCAAGAGCCGCTATTCGTCTACGTCGTCGACATCCGCCTGCCCCGACAGCCGGCGCCGCACGATCGACCAGCTAAGCCCGACCCCCAGCACCAGCGACAGCGCCACGATGCCCACCCACAGCGTCAGCGCCCGGTCCTCCAGCGTCAGGTAGCCGTAATCGTACAACACCCACAGCAGCGCAGCGACCAAGGCCAGCACCAGCACCATGCCGAACGCCCCGATGGAGCGCAGCGTGGCGCGCAGGTAGATCACGTAGCCCACCAGCAGGACCAGCCCCAGCAACACCACCAGCGGCAACTGGACGCCGGCGTTCAGGCTGGCCCAATGTACATAGTTGTAGGGCGTAGGATTGAAGGTCAGCGCGACCAGCGCAAAGGCAAACAGCCACCGAAACAGGAAACCCACGGGCGCGCACTCCTCTTTTGTCCGCGCCCGTGATGCCAAGCGGCGCCGGGCCTGTCCAGCGCTTGCGTCACTTTCATGGCTTTCGCCCGCGCGCCCACCCCGCTATACGTGCGCCGATTTGAGCGCAGGAACGGGAGACCCCGGCATGGCAAACGTGGTTGTGGTTGGCGCCCAGTGGGGCGACGAGGGCA
>JAGRMT010000005.1 GCA_020441125.1 Roseivivax sp. | reverse complement strand
CAGTTCCAGCAGGTCCGGGCATTCCCAGACGCCCTTGCCATGCTGGCCATGGCCGACGCCGAAGCTGCTCAGGTAGTCCCAGCGGTGGAGGTCGGACGAGCCATAGAACGCGATGGACTGCCCTTCGGTCACCATCATGATCCAGCGGGCGGTGCCTTCGTGCCAGATCACCTTCGGATCGCGAAAAACCTCTCGGCCGGGATTGCCCAGCACCGGGTTGCCCGGGTCGGGCGCGAACTGCGTCAGCCGTTGGTCGGCGTGGGCGATGCACTGCACCTGGAAGTCGCGCCCCTGCGGGGTCAGGCTGTGGGCGGTGTAGAACAGCTTCACCCCCTGCGGCGACGCGATGGCGCTGCCGGAAAAGCAGGTGCCCAGCGCGTCAGGGTACAGCGCCACCGGGCGCTCTTCCCAGTCGACCAGATCGCGGCTTGTGGCGTGACCCCAGTGCATCGGTCCGTGATTGATGCTGTCCGGGTCATGCTGGAAGAACAGGTGCCAGAGGCCGCCGTGACGGATCAAGCCGTTGGGGTCGTTCATCCAGCCCTTCGCCGGCGTGAAGTGGAGCTTGGGACGGTATTGCTTGCTCATCCCTTCACCCCAGAACTCTTGACCGACGCGATGAATTGGCGCTGCATCAGCAGGAAGAACAGGATCACCGGTACGGCCATCGACACGGCGAAGGCCATGACGTCGCCCCAGGGAATACGCTGGTTGGTGCCGAAGAAAGCGCCCATGGCGACGGTGAGCGGACGCACTTCCGGGCCTCGCGTGACCATTACCGGCCACAGGTAGGCATTCCACATCTCGAGGAACTGCAGGATCGCGACGGCAGAGACCACCGGCCTGGACAGCGGCAGAGCGATGTGACGGTACTTCTGGAAAAAGGTAAAACCATCCAGTTCTGCCGCCTCGAAAAGGTCCTTGGGGATGCGGGAGAAGAACTGGAAGAAGAGAAATATCGACAGGGCGTTGGCGATGCCCGGCAGGATCTGGACGACATAGGTGTCCACGAGCCCCATCTTCCCCGCGAGGATCAGCTGCGGCAGCACGAGGCTTTCAGCCGGGACGGCGATGGTCGCCACGATGAAAAGCAGCACCAGCTTGTTGCCCGGAAGCGTGCCCTGCGCGATGACGAAGGCCGCCATGGAGTTGATGGTGATTGAGATCGCCAACGTCGCCACGGTCACGATGGCGGTGTTCATCATGTAGCGGAAGAATGGCCGCGCCGGGTCCGTCCAGACGTCGATGTAGTTCTGGAATGAGACCGTCTCGGGGATGAAGGATTTCATGGTGCCCATCGAGACGAGGATGTCCTGCTCGTCGGGATTGAGGCTGATGGTCACCATCATCATCAGCGGCAACAACACGCCAAGGGCGACGAAAACCGCGAAGAGGAAGGGCACAAGGGTGCCTCTGGGGAAGATCCGGCTCATTGTTCGCCCTCGTTCTTCAGGAAGACCCGCTGCAGCACGGCAATCGTCGTCACCGCGACAAAGAAGAAGACGGAGATGGCAGAGGCATAGCCGATCTTCTGCGAGGTGAAGCCCTGCTGGAACAGGTAGTAGATGATGGTGGTGGTCGACCCGTTCGGCCCGCCCTTGGTCATCACCGAGACCTGCGTGAAGAGCTTCAGCGCCTGAATGGTGGTGATGATGAGGAGGAAGATGTTGACGTTGCGCAGACAGGGCCAGGTGACGAAGCGAAAGCGTTGCCATGCCGTCGCGCCGTCAAGCTCGGCGGCCTCGTACAGGTCGCCCGGCACGTCCTGAAGCCCCGCGAGGTAGATCAGCATCTGGTAGGGGAACGTCGCCCAGGCGGAAAGGACGACGATGGCGACCATCGCGGTATCACTGCCGCCGACGAAGTCGATATAGGCCTCCGGTCCGGCAAACATCTGGTAGACGCTGTTCAGCGGCCCGGTCGGGATGCGGTAGAGCACGGCCCAGATCGCCACCACCACGGTGATCGGCAACAGGAGCGGCAGGATCGACACCGTGCGGAACAGCCCCCGGAAGGGGATCGCGGCGTTCAGAGCCATAGCGACCGTCAGCGAGATCATTAGCTGGAACGGCACAACCAGAACGGCGAAGAGCACCGTGTTGCCGATGGCCTGCCAGAACAGGCGATCGGCGAACATCCTCTCGTAATTGGTCCAGCCGATGAAGCGCGTGGGGATCGGGCGCGGCATCAGGCGCTGGTCGGTGAAGGAAAACCCGATGGAGAGGCAGAAGGGCACGACGATGATGAGCAAGAGGCACAGCATCGCGGGAATTAGCATGGCCAGCTCCTGGGAGCGGCCCTTGAACAATGTCGGCATGGCGGCCTCCGGGGCTTGAAAAGGGTGGGGCGCGGGTTCGGTTCCTTGGTAACCTGACCCACGCCCCCGGGGGAGGAAGCCGTCAGTTGGCCGAGAACGGCGGGTAGCCCGCGTTGTCCTCGATATCCATGTCGATGTATTGCGCGACGCCATCCAGTTCGGTCTGCACGTCGGCCGCGCCGTCAGAGAAGATGTTGAGCATGGCGCGCGACCAGCTCAGCGTGATCGCCGGATAGGACGGGTGCACCGGGCGCACCACGGCGCAGCAATTGCCCTGCGCGGTGAAGAGATCCTGTGCGCCCGGGGTCGAGAACTTCTCGGTCACTGGCACGGCGGCGGCGCGGGACGGGGCAAAGCCGGTGAAATCGGCGTATTTCGCCACTTCTGCGTCGGACATCACGAAGTTGAGGAACGTGGAGACATCCTTCAGGTTCGTGGTGGAGGCAGGCACCGACCAGCCCCAGCCGCCGTTCGGGGCCTTCACGCCCTCCGCGCCAAAGGCGGGCGCCGGGATCATCACCAAATCCGCGCCAAGGCCCGCCTCATGCGGAGGCCACATCCAGTTGCCGACCCAGCTGAGTGCCGCCGTCTTCTCGCCGTAGAACTGGTTGTCGCCCGCTGAGGCCGGGACGATCCAGCCGGCCTTGTACCAGTCCTGAAGCTCGGTGATCGCGGCCACCGCTTCGGGCGAATTCACCGTGCCATCGGCCTTCCAGGTCTCGCGGTCGATGAGGTCGGCGCCCGCGCCCTGGATGAACGGGGCAAAGCCGTAGGTCATCCATTCGCCGCCGTAGTTCAGCTTCATGTCCAGCGGCCAGCGCACGCCATCGACTTTGGACAGCGCCTCGACCGCCGCAGCGAATTCCTCGCGGGTCCAGGCATCGTCGACGCCTTGCGGGATGCGCACGCCAGCGGCTTCGAGGTAGGACTTGTTGCCCCACAGGATGACGGTCGAGTCGTAAGCGCTGATGTGATAGAGCTTGCCGTCCGGTCCATAGGTGCCCTGCGCGATCACGCCCGGCATGGTGTCGGCCAGAAGCGCGGGGTCGATCAAATCGCCGATCGGCTGGATGGTCCCTGCCCAGGCGCTGGCCGCCATGTTCGGCCCATCGAGAAGGATGATATCCGGCAGGTTTCCGGAAACCGAAGCTGCCTGGATCGCATCGACATAGCCCGGCACCGGCACGACCTTCAGCGTTACATCGGGGTGGGCGGCCATGAAGGTCGCGCCCAGCTGGTCGAAGTAAGGCTTCTCGGCGGCGGCGTCGATCACCCATGCGGTGATCTCGCCCGCCTGCGCTTGCAGGCCAAGGCAGAGCGCAAGCGCGCTGGACCCGATCAGACGTTGATAAGTCATTTCATATCCTCCCTGTGGCGCGGCTCTCCTGTGCCGCGTGTGGTTTCGTTTCTGATGGAAACCGATAATGACAACGTGAGACAATTGATACCGCCAATTGTCTCACGTTGTCAATCTGCCGCGTCAAACAGCCAATGGCGCCGCTTGTGTTGCGGGAAGTCAGCGATAAATCAGGCAGTTCCCTTTGCGGGCAGGGAGTCCCGCTCGACCAGCTGACCCTGCACAAGCTGCCGCACCGGAGAATCATTCTCAGACAGCGCCTGCTGCATCGCCACGCGGCCCATGTCGTAATAGGGCAGGTCCATGGTCGTCAGGCCGGGCTGCATGAGCTTGGCCAGTGGCTGGAGATTGTCGAAGCTGGTCACAGCAACGTCCTTACCCACCGACAGCCCCAATCGCATCAGGGCAAAGTAGACCGGAAGGGCCATCAGGTCCTGACCGCAGATCAGCACGTCCGGTCGCTCCGGCCCGGCCATTTCCACCGTGAGGATCTCGTCGACATAGTAGGTATGGTCCCGGTCGGGCCCGGCCGAGGCGGTCCGGATGCGCCCGGACAGGTCCATCCCCGCTTCCCGCCCTGCCGCGACGAAGCCCTCTGCCCGCAGCCGCGCCCCGGCCAGTTCGGGCGCCAGGTTGAGAAACAGCGGACGGCGATAACCGCGCCTGAGCAGTTCCTGCACCAGGTCATGGCCAAGTTGCCGGTCATCCGGCAGCACCGTCGCGGTTTCCCCCGCCGCGTCGTAGCAGTTGAGCAGCACGGTTTTCATGTCGGTCCGCGGCAGCGGCACCTCGCGGTGAAAACTGGTCGCAAGGATGCAGGCGCCGGCGCGGAACCGCGCCAGCTGCGCCAGTGCCTCGGTCTCGCTTGCCTCGCCCCGGCGAATGTTGAACAGCATCATCTGCTTGCCCATGGCATGCGCCACGTCCTGTGCGCCGCGCACGAGGTCGATGGAGGAACTGGTCGTCGCCACGTCTTCGGACAGGAAGCCGACGATGTCGCTGGTCTGCGACCGCATCATCCGCGCCGCTTCGTTGGGGACATAGCCGGTCTGGTCGATGATGTCCTGAATGCGTTTGCGCGTGACCTCATTCACCAGGGGATCGCGGTTGATGACCCGCGAGACGGTCTTGAGCGAAGTCTTGGCCAGACGGGCAATATCACGTTGATTGGTCATCGGGTTTCCGGGCTGGGTGCAAGACGGGTTAACAACCGGCGTAGTGGATGGCAGTCGGGGATTGGATTGTCTCACGTTTTCCCCGCGCGCAAAATATTGTCAACCAGCGTCCTGCCGAGCGTGCTCGACAGCGACCTTGATGCGGCAAGCCGGTCTTGACCGGCGGCCCCCTCTGACCTGCCCTCCGCGAAATCTCTCGGCGTGATGTAGAGCCTGCGCCAACTCAGAAAGACGAGACCGGGTCGCGAGGTTTAGCGGCGGCGAACGACCCAAGAATCGTTTCGAGCGGACCTTCGGATTGGGAAATCCGCAGGCGCCAGCGGGTGCCGATCAATGGTCAGCCATATGTTAATGCATAGTATTTTGGCTTTTGTGGGTTTTTCCCGCTGCGTTACACTGCGTGGGGTCTCTGGGGGGAGGACAGTGCAGGATGCCGATTGCCTCAAACGATAACCGTATATATCTCTCCACGCTGAGCGGCGCCGTTTATGCATGGGACTTTGGAACCGGTCAGACGCAGCTGATTGCCAACACCGGTATCCAGCTTACCGATATCGCGATTGCTCCGGACGGTACGCTATACGGAATTACGTTCACACGTCTTTACCGCATAGACACGGCAACTGGCTTCGCCACGGATATCGGGCCGCTCAGCTCGCCTAGCGAGCTCTATTTTGGTGTGTCATCGCTGACCCAGGCAAACGGTTTCGATATCTCGCCGACCGGCGTCGGACGGATTACCAGCGCCGACAACACGCTTGCCGTCCATGTCGATCTGGCGACCGGGCAGGTTTCCAACACGGCAGGGCCTGTGTTGGGGCGGGCGACTTCGGCCGGGGACATCTGGTTCGTCAACGATACGGACTACGAAGTCTCTACGCTGAGTTATACCATCGCCAATGTCGTATTGTCCCAGAATGGCCGGGAGGTGACGGCCTCCACCGATTTTGTCTCTGCGAACAACATCTGGGGGCTCGCCGAGGCGCCGGTCGCGGGCTACGGCGTAAGCGCCGGGACGCGGTTGGGCTTTGTCGGCTCGCAGGTATACAACCTGTCCCCCGGCAATACCGCGCTTGGTCCCGGCCTGACAACGCTTCCAATTTACGAAGCGGTTTCGGGCGTAGCCATGTTGCGATCCGGATCGGGCGGCACCCCCACACAGCCGGGAACGCCAACGCCGCCTGTCGATCCCACGCTGCCTGGGATGGTGGTATATCAACCCTTTGATATCAAAGATTCCTACATCACGAATGTGTACAACTCGCTGGATTCCGACAGCCTTCTGGTCGGTGGATGGGGCGACCTTTATCATTCCTTCATAGAGTTCGATCTTTCGACGTTACCTGACGCCGTCGATGCCGTGACATTGCGGCTATATGTCAGCCAACAGCCTGCTTCCCCTTGATCCTATCCGGCCATGTCGCTTTGGACGACGTCCGGCGCATGGTCCGAAGGCATGACCTGGTTGGAGAACACAACAAGCGCGTCTTACGTCCGCGATCTCCCGGCGGCGCAGGGTATCGGTTGGTACGATATCGACATCACGGCGATCTACCGGTCATGGAAGGACGGCAGCCTTCCCAACAACGGACTGCAACTGCGGCCACTGACCAACACAGCCAATCAGACGTATTTCGTCAGTTCGGAATCCACCGACGCCATCCACCGGCCGATGCTGGTGATCGATCCTGCCGATACCGGTGGCGGCACGGGCGGAGGGCCCGACATCGGCGCACTGCAATGGGCAACCGGCGGCGGTACCTGGACGGATGTGAACGGTGCGATGCGTATCGACAATCCGACAGGCCTCTATCTGACGAACCGTGCCACAGGCGCCCGCCTTCTTCGGTTCGAAGGCGGTGCGGTCACCGTGACCGGCAATCTCATCACGGTCGAAGGCAGCGCGGTTTACGACGGTTTCGGGTCCATCGCGCAGCCGTTGCTGACCGGCAGTTTTCAACTCGACTGGTCCCAATTTGCCACCGCTGGGGTCTTGACCCCAGTGGTCGCGAGCGGGTTCCAGGAGACAGCGCCAACGGGGTATGCGCGCGGTGAGGACTACCGCGTTTCCAACATCGGAGACCTGACATTCGGCTCGTTGGCGATTCACCCCGACCAGGTGACGCTGGGCGCCGACATTGTGCTGACAGGTGTTCTTGACCTTGCCACGACAGGCATGCCTGTGGCGCTGAACCTGACAGGGCAGGGGGCCTTCATGGGCCTGGGTACGGTCGGCGCGCGCACGTCGTTGGCTTATCCGACCTCGTATTTCGTCATGCCGGGCACCGGCTGGACCGTCGCGATGGATTTCACCGAGTTCGGCTTCTTGAACGATACAGTGTCCGAAACGATGTACATCTTCGGTCGCGGTTCATTCGCCACGCAGGTCAACGGTTTCGACTGGACGCTGAACTTCGATTTCGCAGGCACAAGCGATCCGAACAGCGGTCTGCTGCAACCGTCCAGCCAATTCATCCGCTATTCCGCCGCATCCGGCTTTGACGTGGTCGGAACGCTGTCTCTGGCACGGGCCGATACCCCGCTGACGCGCCTGCTGGGTCACATATTCCCCGATCCCGCCGGCGGCTTCTCGGCGTTCGACCTGTCCATCGACACGATAGCAGGCAGCTACGGGCTAAGCGCGACCTACCAGCTGCCCGGTGTCAACACAGCCATCACGATGGGCGGAACCCTGTCTTGGAACCCGCTGCAATTGACTTCGCTCACCGTAGGTTTTGATGGGGTGAACGTGCCGATTTTCGGCAGCCCGGTCTTTTTGAATGGTGGCACACTGACGCTGGGCGATCCATCTGCGGGGCTTTTGGGGTCTCTCGCTGGGCAGGTTCGGGCGAGCTTTGGCCCGTCTACTTCGGCGCTGTTGCGTGGATCGGCAGATCTGGTTGTCAGTTCGGATGCAATGTCGGGTGCCGTCAGTCTGTCGGCCAAACCGCGGTACCTGCTGGATGGCGGAACAGTCACAGCCATCGAAAATGGGCAGACCACATCCAATCCACTGGTCACCACCTTGCAAACCTTCCTGGGTGTGAATGTCGCCTCGGTGCTTGACTGGAATTTCTTCCAGTTGGACGGGTCGCTGGACTGGAGCCGTCCGGCACAGGGTGTCGACCTGCAGGGGGCAGCCTCGGCCCTTGGCGGCATATTGACGGGCGATATCGGATTTACCGTCGACTTCGGTAACTCCTGGACACTGCAAACGCAGATGTCGCTGAACCTTCCGAATATCTCGGCTCTGGGCATCTTTCGCGGGTTGTCAGTCGCCGGCGCCGAGGTGTTCATAACCTATACCGACGATGGCAATGCGGCCAACGACATGATCGCGGCGTGGTTCGACTATTCTTTGCCGGGCTTTTTCAAGGGGTCCTACGGGTTCTCGTTGACGCTCGATGGTACTTTCTCGCGCCTGGGCACACAGGAAATTGCCTTGATCGGGAGCTGGCAACTGGATCCTTCGATGCCCTGGGCGGTCATGAGCGCATCGTGGGATAACGCATCGCCAAACGCGCAATTGGTCGTGATTACGCCGGACGGTACACGCCTGTCCGAAGCCGATATCGCGGCGCGAAACGACATCACGATTGTGTCCGAGATTTCCAGCCCGTACGCGCGATCTGTCGCTGTTCAGACCCCGGCCAGCGGGATTTGGGACATAGAAGTCGTTTCGCCCGATGCGCTTGGCGCCGTGACATACGAAGCAAACCTGAGTGTCGCGCAGCCCGACGTGACAATCGACAGCGTCACGTTCGACAGGGCGTCGAAACTGGCGACCATCGACCTGTCCGTGGCTGGTGCGACAGCGGGGACAACCGTCCGGCTGTTTGCGGATGACGACACACAAGACGCAAATGGCGTCGAAATCACGTCATCTCCGCTGGATCTGTCCGGCGGCAGCGCGCGGTTCACCTGGGACTATGCCGGTTTCACCCCCGGCCAGTTCTATATCCTGGGTGTCGCACAGGCACCGGGGGTGCCGGTCGACATCGGATACTCGGCCAGTCGGGTCGAGGTCATCGCCTATTCGGGTACAAACGAGGTATACGGCACGCCTTCAAATGAAACTCTGTTCGCCGAAGGAGTCGACGCCACTTTCGATCCGGCCGCAGCGCAAGTCTTCAGGCTCTACCAGGCGACCCTGGCCAGGGAGCCCGATCCTGATGGGCATCGGGGCTGGACCAACGCGCTGATCGGCGGTGCGACCTTGCCGGAAATCGCAGGCGGTTTCATCAATTCGTCCGAATTCGCATCCCGCTACGGAGGAACCACGACGTCGGAATTCGTGACCTTGCTATATGCCAACGTGCTGGGCCGCGCACCGGATCAGACCGGGTTGGACACTTGGGCTTCGCGGATCGATTCAGGCGCGAGCACGCGTTCGCAAGTTGTCCTCGGCTTCTCTGAAAGCCCCGAGTTCCAAAACCAGACAGCAGCCGATGCCGTTGGTTTCTCTCGAAGCGGATACCAGGCCGGTTATACCGATGACGTGTTTCGCCTTTACCGGGCAACTCTGGACCGAGACCCGGATCAGGCCGGCCTGCTGGGCTGGACGGATCGCCTTGCGCAGGGGACAAGTTTGCAATCGGTCGCGAACGGATTTGTCGCGTCGGCCGAGTTCCAGGCGATTTATGGCACTCTGAGCAACGAAAACTTCGTGCGACTTCTGTACCAGAATGTACTGGGCCGGCCAGCTGATACGGCAGGCTTGGACGGTTGGCAGGCCGCGTTGGACAGCGGCCGCAGCCGGGCCGAAATCGTAATCGGTTTTTCCCAAAGCCAGGAGTTCGTGACCTCTCAGGATCCCCTGCTTACCGCCTGGGGCCGTAGTCTGGGCGATGACGACTATCTGGATGGCGAAGGCGGCAACGATCTGCTGGTTGGCGGACCACTGGTGGATGTGTTCAAGTTTTCACGCTCGGAAGGCGGCAGGGCGATCATCGCTGATCTGGAGCCTTGGGACAGGATCGTGCTGGAAGGGTTCGGCTTTGCCGATGGTGCCGGTGTTATTGCCAGCCTTGCCGAGGAAAACGGTAACACGGTGCTGCGCCAAAACGGCATCGAGATCATCATGTCAAACACGCTCCTGTCTGAACTGGACGCAACTCAATTCGTCTTGGTTTAGGACAACCGCGAGACTCTGCACAAAACGGCGTCCTGCCGTGGGACTAACAGGCTTGGGTCTTCAAGGCCGCCGCCGCCGGATTTGCCGGTACCGCCAACCGGCTTTGTCTCGGCGGTCCTACCGCATATGCTGGTGCCATGGGCTATGTTACATCCCTCTTCGCGCGCAAGATGATTGCCGCGGTGGGCGACGCCGTCGACGGTGAAGCGCTCTTGCGTGGCGCGGGGATCGAACCTGATGGCCCCTGGGATCCCAAGGCGATGATGCCGGCCGTCACCTATTATGACATGCTGGAGCGCATCGCGGCCGAAGTCGACGTCACGGATCTGCCCGTGCGCACCGGCGCCTCCATGCGGCTCGACGAGTATGGCGCGCTGGGGCTTGCCTTCAAGGCGGCGACGACGCTGGGCGCGTCATTGGCCCGGGTCGAACGGTATGCCCGTCTCTGGACCAGCGTGGTAGAGTACGAGTTGCGCCCCAACAGCCGCGGGACGCTTTTCATTCTGCACCGCCCCGGCGAACGGCGTCTGGGCATGCGCCTGTCGAACGAGGCGACGCTGGCGAGTGCCGTCTCGATCGCCCGGCAGGTCGGCCCGGTTCCGGTCACGCCGCTGGAAGTCCTGATCCGGCATCCAGCCCCGAACTCGGTGGCCGCGCACGAAGACTGGTTCGGTTGCCCCGTCCGGTTCGGGGCAGAGCTCGACGCGATCCTCTTCTCGCGGGAAACGCTTGCGCAGCCGAACATCCTCGGGGACGCGGGGATCTCCTGCTATCTCGTCTCGCACCTCGACAAGGATCTGTCCGAGATCGCTGACGAGGCTCCGCTGGTTGCCGAGACAAAGGATGCTATCGCACAGGCGCTCAGCGAAGGCGCGCCAAAGATGGCCGACATCGCGCAGGGGCTCGGGCTCAGCGCGCGCTCGTTCCATCGCAGGCTTGCCGAACACGGGATGAGCTTTCAGACGCTAACCGAGCAGACCCGGCGCGACCTGGCGGAGGGGCTCTTGCGCGACGATGGTCACTCGCTCGCCGAGATCGCCTTTCTGACCGGGTTTGCCGAGCAGAGCTCTTTCACCCGTGCGTTCAAGCGCTGGGTCGGCGTGACACCGGCGAATTACCGCAAAGGGCGCGACACGCGCTGAAGCACCACGGCAGGCGCCCTTTGCCCCAGGTTGGGCCAACGCAGGCCGTGCTGACAACGCGGTAATTGGTCGTGGTTACTGAAATGGCCGTTGCGTGATTGCGTCCGTGCCTCAGCGTTCACCCCGATGGATCGCTCCGATCATGCGCCGGATCCACGTTGCCATCAGGAACAGGGCAAACCATGGCGCTGCGTAGATCAAAGCGATCGCCCAACCAAAGAACGCCGCGAAGACGAGGGGACCACCGTCCGAATATGCCTCATCGAGAAGCTCCTGACTGGGGTTTTCTGTGGTCTCGACGCGTTTGTACAATTCTTCAAAGTGGTCGACGACGGCGATAAAGTACGCCGCCCAACCGACGATGACGATCAATGCGACGATCACCCACCAGCGCGGCCTGCCCCAAACAAAGCGCGCCGCAAAGAGAACCGCGGGCACCACAGAAAAAATACCCCCGAACAACAAACCATACATCGAAATTGTGGTCCTTTTCGGTTGCGGCCTCGCGCGGCTTTAAAAGGCTTTTGCAGGCACTCAGCGTGAATGGCTGACAGGGACTTCAAGGCAAGTCAATTTTCAAGGATGCGCGGTCAGGCACCCCCGGGGGGGTGAGCTTGGGCCCCAACCGGGGCCTCGGGTTCAACTGGAACCTTCCGTGCCGTGTCCAATGGCAAGTTTCGCTGCTTGGCAAACTCAAGCCTGCCTTGGGCTCGAACCGGTCATCCGGCAGAGCGGCGAGGGCCATTCGGCTCGGACTGGCCAAGATACGCTCACGGCCCGGGGCGAGGCGGCACATGCGCGGGCCGCTGACGGCAACTGGCAGCGCCGGTCAAAACGCTGGCGTTCGCGGTCAATACCGGGGACGTAGCGGTCGTCTATCCCATGGTCGTCAACTCGAACCAAGGGAGAAACCCGATGCAAGACAAACCCATCCTCGTCATCGGGGCCACCGGCAAGACCGGGGCCCGCGTTGCCGCGAAACTGGAGGCAATGGGCCTTCCCGTCCGTCGCGGTTCGCGCAGATCCAGCACCCCCTTCGACTGGGAAGCGCCTGAAACCTGGGCCCCTGCGCTGAGTGGAGCCCGGGCTGCCTATGTCACCTACTTCCCCGACCTGGCCTTCCCCGGCGCCGTCGAGAAGCTCGGCTCTGTTGTCGAGACGGCGAAAGACGCCGGTGTCGAGCACCTCGTCCTGCTGTCGGGGCGGGGCGAGCATCACGCGCGCCTCGGCGAAGAGGTCGTGCGCAATTCGGGCATCGACTTCACCATCGTCCGCGCCGCCTGGTTCGCGCAAAACTTCTCCGAGGGCTACCTGCGCGACCCGATCCTTGCTGGCGTTCTGCCGATGCCGGGCGGTGATACGCCCGAGCCCATCATCGACATCGACGACATCGCCGACGTGGTGGTGGCCGCGCTCACCGAAAACCGCCACCGGGGCGAACTCTACGAAGTGTCGGGCCCGCGTCTAATGGCCTTCAAAGATATGGCGCGGGAACTGTCCAATGCGATCGGGCGGCCGATCCGGCACATTCCCATCAGCTTTGATGACTTTCACGCCAATATCGCCCAGTCGGGCGGGACCTTCGTGGCCGATGTCTTTACCGCGATTGCGCGCGAGACATTGGACGGACGCAACGCACGCACCACCGACGGCGTGATGCGCGCCCTGGGGCGACCGCCGCGTGACTTTGCCGAGTTCGCCATGACCGCGGCGCGCGCCGGTGTCTGGTCAACCGCTGCCTGACGCAAAGCCCACCCGCAAGGAAAGGATATCCCATGCACCTCACCCGTCTTCAGAAGATCGCGCTCGGCATCGCCGGTGCGTCCGCTCTTGGCATCGGCGCCGCCATCACCTTCGTGCCGCAGGCGTTCTATGCCGGCTATGGCATCACTCTGGGTCCCGAACCGAGCCTGCTAAGCGAATTGCGCGCACCCGGTGCCGGGCTCGCCGCGCTCGGTGCGCTCATGCTGGCGGGCATCGTCCGGCGGTCCCTCCAGGATGCGGCGCTTGCCGCCGCCCTTGTCGTGTTCCTCGGGTTTCCGGCGGGGCGCATCGTCGGCCTGGTTCTCGACGGCATGCCCTCGGCCGGGATCATGGCGGCGCTTGTCTTCGAACTGGCGATCGCAGCGTTGTGCCTCTTCGCCTTCCGGCCCAGCAGAGCACGCGCGGAACCGCGCATCGCACTGCGTTAACACCTTGCACCGCGGCGGGCCGTCTTCGCCGCGGTCACCACATCACGGAGCCATTGTCATGGCGTCCTTCTTCTTCATCCAGATGCAATTTGCCTTCCTCGCCTATGCCCTGGTCGCCGGGGCCTTCCTGGCCTTCTCGGACGTCATCATGCGGTCGCTGTCGCTCACTGGCGGTGTTGGCGGCGTAGAGGCCATGCAGGTCATCAACCGAGAGGTGTTCCGCCGGGTCTTCATGGCCCTGTTCCTCGGGATGGCGGCTGTGTCGCTCGTCGTCGCCGGTTATTCGTCGATTTCCTTGACGAAAGCCTGCTTTAACGGCGCGCCGATTTCATCGGGTGACGATGGCTCCCGCGCCGATGCGAGGAGCGGGACCGTCCAATTGGCGCTGGCGAAGGGACATTCTGGCTGGTCCGGCCTGGTGCTGCTGTGCCTCAGGCCACCTTCACGGCATTGTGCGTTGGTGCGCTTGCGGCCGAAGCGGAAGGAGAATACGAAATTCTCACTGGCAGCTTCTCTTCATGGACAAGGGACCGGCGGTTGAGGCAGTTTCCCAATCCCGTCGTAATCCAGCCCAGTTTCCCGTTTAGAGATGATCGCCAGACCGGGGGCGCCGCAAGCATTACACAAGGCGCTTTGCGGTTTTGCTGCAACCGGATGACTGCAAGACACATGGAAATCACACCCGTCAACCCAGTCATCGCGAGCGCCTTTCAAAGGCAGACGCTGGCCGCCTTCGCGATCGACAACGGCTATCCCTTTGATACCGACTATTTCGCCTTTGCCGCGGTGAACAAGAACAAGGTTATTGGAACCATTGATGGCTACACGCTTTATGACTGGGCCTATGTCACCTTCCTGGCCGTCGATCCCAAGCAGCGCGGCAACGGTGTCGGTTCCAAGTTGCTGAGCAAAGTCGAAAACGATATGC
>JAGRMT010000267.1:2762-4656 GCA_020441125.1 Roseivivax sp. | reverse complement strand
GGTAGGAATAGCCGCTGTCGGGCCGCGCCTGCTTGCCGCCGATATAGAGTTTGGCAGTCCGGTCGATCCCGCCGCCCGGCGCGCGTTCGCCCGGCAACGGATCTGGCGCCTCGGCGCGCACTTCGGGCTTGCCGGTCTTGCCGATGGGCTTGCGCAGGTAGGCCGCCATGCCGGCACGCCCGCCCTCGCGGCCAAAGCCGCTTTCACGGTAGCCGCCGAAACAGGCCGCCGCGTCAAACATGTTGGTCGCGTTGATCCAGACCACGCCCGCCTTGACCTTGGCCGCCACGTCCAGTGCAAGGTTGACGTTTTCCGACCAGACCGAGGCAGCCAGACCGTAGGCGGTGTTATTGGCCAGCGCCACGGCGTCCTCGGGCGTACGGAAGGTTGTCAGGGTGACGACGGGGCCAAAGATTTCTTCGGTTGCAAGCACGCTGGCGGGTTCGACCCCCTCGGCAATCGTCGGCGGGTAGAAGCAGCCATCGGGCGCCGTGCCTTGGGTCAGCGTTGCGCCTTGCGCTTCGCCTTGCGCGACCAGAGCCTTGATCCGCGCCAGCTGCACGGGATGCACGATGGCCCCCATGTCGATGGACTTGTCCAAGGGATCGCCAACGCGCAGTTTCGCCATTCGCTGTTTCAGCAGCTGCGTGAACCGCGGCGCGATCGCCTCGGCCACCAGGATGCGCGCCCCGGCGCAGCAGACCTGCCCCTGGTTGAACCAGATCGCATCGACGACGCCTTCGACGGCCGCGTCGATATCGGCATCGGCAAAGACGATGAAGGGCGACTTGCCGCCCAGCTCCAGCGTCAGCGCCTTGCCCTGCCCAGCGGTCTGCCTGCGGATGATCCGGCCTACCTCGGTCGAGCCTGTGAAGGCGACCTTGTCCACACCATCATGCCCGACAATCGCAGCCCCTGTCGTGCCGTCGCCCGTGACGATGTTCAGAACGCCCTTGGGCAGTCCTGCCTCGTGCGCGATTTCCGCCAGGCATAGCGCGGTCAGCGGCGTGTATTCCGCCGGTTTCAGCACCACGGTGTTGCCCGCAGCCAAAGCCGGCGCGATCTTCCAGGCCAGCATCAACAGCGGAAAGTTCCACGGGATGACCTGACCGCAGACGCCGTGCGGCACCTGCCCCAGGAACGTATCCGCCACAATCTCGGCCCAGCCGGCGTGGTGGTAGAAGTGACGGACCACCAGCGGGATGTCGATGTCGCGGGTTTCGCGGATCGGCTTTCCGTTGTCCATCGTCTCCAGCACCGCCAAAAGCCGTGCGTGCTGCTGGATGTGCCGCGCCAGGGCGTAGAGGTGGCGCGCGCGCTCGTGCCCGGGCAACGCTGCCCAGCCCTTCTGCGCCCCGCGCGCAGCCTTGACCGCCGCATCGACATCCGCCGCCGTGCCCTGGGTCACCCGCGCGATCACCGCGCCTGTGGCCGGGTTGGTCACGTCGAACAGATCGCCCGTCGCTGTGAAGGCGCCGCCGATGAAATGGCCCAGGCCACCGGCGTGTTTGGCCAGCCAGGCATTGGCTACCGAAGGATCCTCGGGCGACAGGCCGTAATCCATGGTGTTGAGAATGTCAGAAACGCTCATCCGCCCCTCCTCAGCTCAGCGCATGGCGATGCGCGGCGGCGTACCGCCCGGTCACGTAGTGTTCGAGCTGCCGCTCGATATCGCCCAGCATCGACGAGGCGCCCAGGCGGAACAGCTCTGGCGTCAGCCAGGCGTTGCCCATCTCTTCCTTCATCAGGATCTGCCAGGCGATGGCATCCTTGGCCGTTTTCATTCCGCCGGCGGGCTTGAAGCCCACCACGTGGCCGGTCGCGTCGCGATAATCGCGCAGCGCCCGCACCATGACCAGCGACACTGGCAGCGTGGCGTTCACGCCTTCCTTGC
>JAGRMT010000267.1:0-2753 GCA_020441125.1 Roseivivax sp. | reverse complement strand
TGATGAAATCCGCCCCCGCCATCATCGCCACCATAGAGGCGGCATAGACGTTGCGCAGGGTCTGCAGGTCGCCCGTAGCCAGGATCGTCTTGAGATGCGCATCGCCGCAGGCCGCGCGCATCGCGGCGATCTCGTCATACAGCGCCTGCCAGTTCTGCGTCAGCACGTGCTCGCGGGTGATGACGATGTCGATCTCTGCCGCGCCCTCGGCGACGGCATACTTGATCTCTTCCAGGCGCAGCGGCAGCGGCATCAACCCCGCCGGAAACCCAGTGGCGACCGAGGCGACGGGAATCCCCGTCCCGCGCAGCGCCTTGACCGCGTGACCGACCATCGTGGGATAGACGCAGACCGCGCCCGTATGCAGCCGGTCAAGGCCCAGACCATCCAGGATATGTGCCGCCACCGGCTGACGCGCCTTGGCGCAAAGCCGGTGCACCCGGCCCGCCGTGTCGTCACCCGCCAGTGTTGTCAGGTCGATGCAGCGCACCGCGTTCACCAGCCAGGCCGCCTGGTGCGCCTTCTTGACTGAACGCCGCGTGGTCAGCTGTGCCGCACGCCGCTCAGCCGCGGTGCGGTTGACCCCGTGCCCCTCGAACATCGCCGCATCCAGGGGCGTCCCCGGATTGCGCGGGTGGTTTGTCAGATGTGCCTCGCTCATCGCTCGCATCCCCGTTTCGCGGCCCGCGTGCCGGCCGCCCCTTCCATAGATCACGAGCCGCCGCCCACTGTCCACATCCCGACCTGCTACACGTTGCGGAACCGATCGCGCGTTCCCACGTTATGGATACGTCTACCGCCGCGCCCACCGGGGCCGGTTCTGAGAAGGAGAACGACATGGGTATGGAAGTGATGGGCCTTGGCGGCCTGATCGTGCTGGCGCTCGACATCTGGGCCCTCGTGCATATCGTGAACTCCCGCGCATCCACCGGAGCCAAGGTAATCTGGGCGCTGGCCGTGGTGGTGTTCCCGATCCTGGGCTTCATCGTCTGGCTGATCGCCGGACCGCGCTCCAGCGGCGCACTGGCCTGACCTCAACGCCCTTGCTGGCGCCTGCCACCGGCCGCGTTGCGCGGCCGGGATTGCTGAAGCGACCAGCAATTTATGACCATCAGCCGCTCCTAAGTCATTGATATCTGGAGGCGTGGATTCGGAAAAATCTGCCGATTTGTCCTTTTGACAGGCATATCGTGACCACCAAAAAATGGCCCAAAATCTGAAAAAAGCCCGTCCCGCTTCCCCCAAATTTATAGCTCCCGGTCTCGATCACGGCAAACGAAAAAAGGCCGCCCGATGGGCGACCTTTGTCTCCAGTTTTTCCCTTTTGCCCGTCGGCGGCACTGCCGCGCGGGGATAGTTCACGCCGGTTCGATCATCGGGATAGCTGCTGAGCGATAGAGATCGAGACCGATTTCTGCCTCGCCGAGAACTGGTCGGACGCCGCGCTTTTTCAGCGTCGCTACGACGTCTTTCTTCTCGACGTCGTTTGCGTTCGCAACACGTATCTCGGTTGTGTATTCGGATGCGAAGGCCGCAACGGTTTCCTCGCTGAACCGGAAAAACCGATGCTGTAGGTTCGGACCCTCGATCACGATGGGTTCAAGTCGCGGGTTTTCCTCCCGGTGCACCAGCCCCCATCCGGTGGACTTCGGTAGTTTCAGCCGCGCAAAAGCTTCGGAGGCGGAGATGCCAGGTAGATGGAGGGCTTTTTGAGTTCGGATTTCGACTGGATCGACGAGGATTGCGGCATAGCCTTCGACCTCACCGATACGCGCAATATTCTGTAGGAAGCCGCCAAGCACGAGATGCACGATCTCCATGCAGGACAGTCTCGCCTTTTCGGCGGCCTTGGAAATCGGGACCATCCCCTCGACCGCCTTGTCAACAGGCCGTGCGGATGCACGCAGGGCCAGAAGGAACCGTTCAATATCCCGGTTGTCGATCGCCTTTCGAGTCCACCCGGCAACTCGCTTCCGGCCATCCGCGATCGGGTCAAGCATGCCTTCGTCAACGAGCTGTCCGGCCTGGGGCCGTGTGCAGTTCAGCGCCTTCGGCAGGGATATCACGTTCGTGGAGCGCTGGATCGTTGCTGCGACCCGGTCGCCCTCGTCCGCGTCAAAAACGTGATAGCCGGTGACCTTGCCGTCAATTGGAACCAGTCCTCGCGCTGCGAGAACCTTCCGAAGCGTCCGTGGATCAAGCTTCGCTTCGGATGCGAGAGACTCGACGCTGTGAAGGCGACGGCGAGGCAGTCTCTCTCCAAGGATCGTCGTGCCCGCCGCAACCTCGATCGTCGCGAAGATATGTTCGCGCACATGTCCGTCGTCAGAGTTTTCCGGAGAGCATGGGCCGTTTCGTAACGGAGGTTCTGGTTCGGTTTGTGTTTGAGTTTAGGCGGCAGCGGCCTGGTGCTGCAATCGGCGCTGCAGGATTGTGTGTTTCTTGATCTCCTCTCTCATTTTCAGGATTTTCGCGCCGCGCCCGTGATAGACATCGGCCGGTGTCAGGTTGTTGAGGCTCTCGTGGTAGCGATGGTTGTTGTAGTGATCGACGAAGGCGCCGATCCGCCGTTCGAGATCGCCGGGCAGGAAGTAGTTTTTCAGCAGAACCCGGTTCTTCATGGTCTGGTGCCAGCGCTCGATCTTGCCTTGGGTCTGCGGATGATGCGGGGCGCCACGAACATGATCCATGCTCTTAACTTCGAGGTAGTCGGCCAGTTCACCTGCCATGAACCGCGCCGGGTATGCCGGAGG
>JAGRMT010000266.1 GCA_020441125.1 Roseivivax sp. | reverse complement strand
TCGGCGATGACGCCTTCGCGCATCGGGCGGATCGCCTCGATGCTGCCGGGGGTACGGCCCAGCATCAGCTTGGCGTCCTCACCCACGGCCAGCACCTTCTTGACGCCATCCTTGACGTGGTAGGCCACCACCGACGGCTCGGACAGGATAATCCCGCGACCCTTGACGTAGACCAGCGTGTTCGCGGTCCCGAGGTCGATGGCCATGTCCGATGCAAACATGCCCAGCAATTTGTCCATTCCAAACATTTTCGGCGAGCCTCAGCGCAATAAGGGTAGGCCCGCGACTCTCTGCCGAGGCGGGCCGGGGGCGTTATAGGCTCACTACGGTCCGGGCGAAAGGGGCCGAGCGTGACACATCAGCGCGATTTCGCTGCAATCGAACACGAGACCGGGCACGCATCGTCGGGGCTGGCCAGGCCAATTGCCCACAATTGGCTGCCCAACTGGCGCTTTGCGACATCGCGGCAGACGGCGATGTCGCTTTTCCACCCGATCCGGTCGGCTGGGTTAAGTGGAAATCCGTGGGGCTGATAACAATCCGGCAAACCTCTCTCGGAGCATCCGCTGATGAAAACCCATGTCAAAGCCCTTGTCGTCGGCGGCGGTGCCGTCGGAACTTCGATCGCCTATCATCTGGCCAAGGCCGGATGGGACGATGTCATGCTGCTGGAGCGTGACGAGCTGACCTCGGGCAGCACCTGGCACGCGGCGGGGCTCTTGCCGTATTTCAACATGTCCTACGCCACGACGCATATCCACGACTATTCGATCAAGTTCTACAAGACGCTGGAAGAAGAGACCGGTCTGAACGCCGGTTTCTTCGTTGTCGGCAACCTGCGGATGGCGCAAAGCCAGGCGCGGATGGATGAGTACATGCTCTATGCCGCCACCGCCGAAACCTGCGGTGTGCCGTTCGAATGGCTGAGCGCGGATGACATCAAGGCGCGCTGGCCGCTGGTGCGGACCGACGATCTGAAGGGCGCGATCTACCACCCGACGGATGGATACATCAACCCGGCCGACGTGACGATGGCAATGGCCAAGGGCGCACGTCAGCGCGGCGTGACGATCGAGCGCAAGTGGCAGGTCGATGGCTATGCCTGGACCGGCTCAGAATGGCAGGTCAGCGTTTCCAAGATGGTCGAGAAGGGCGGCAACCTGGTTGCCTCGGACGAGCGGATGGTGATCACCGCCGAGCATGTGGTCACGGCTACCGGCAACCACGCGCAGCGAACCGCGCGGCTGCTGGGCATCAAGATGCCCGCTATCCCGGTAGAGCATCAGTACATCGTGACCGAGCCGGACCCGGCGCTGGTGGAATGGCGCAAGAGCAATCCGCAGCACCCGGTGCTGCGTGACGCCGATGCAAAGTGGTATGTGCGCGAGGAACGCGGCGGCTGGATCCTGGGGCCGTATGAACGCAACGCGCCTGCCCGGTTCGAATACGGCGTGCCCGACAGCTTCCGTGCCGACCTGTTCCCGCTCGACCTTGAACGGATCGAAGAAGAATACATGAGCATGATCCACCGCATCCCGTCCTCGGAATCGGTGGGCCTGAAAGACGATTTCAACGGCCCGATCTGCTATACGCCCGATGGCAACCCGCTGCTGGGTCCGGCGCCGGGGCTGCGCAACATGTGGCTGGCCGAGGGTTTCTCCTTCGGGATCACCGCCGCCGGCGGCACCGGTCATTACCTGGCGCAGCTGATGACCCAGGGCGAGGCCGAGATCGACATGGCGTCGCTCGACCCCAAGCGCTACGGGCCGTGGATGACCACCGAATACGCCTGCCGCAAGAACGAGGAAGCGTATGAGCACGTCTACATCCTGCACCACCCGGACGAAGAGCGCCCGGCCTGCCGTCCGCTGCGGACCGCACCGGCCTACGACCGGCAAAAGGCGCTGGGCGCGCAGTTCGGCCAGGTGAACGGCTGGGAACGGCCGATCTATTATGGCCCCAAGGACGCGCCGGAAACGTTTGACCATGACAGCCGCAGCTTCCGCCGTGGCGGCTGGTGGGGCTTTGCCGAGGCCGAGGCGCGGGCGATCCGCGAGACCGCCGGGCTGATCGACGCGACCGCCTTTGCCAAGCACCTGGTCACCGGCCCGGGGGCGACGGAGTTCCTTGACCAGTTCACCTGCAACAAGCTGCCCAAGGTGGGGCGGATCAACCTTACGTACGCGCTGACCTCGGCCGGCACGACGCGGACCGAATACACCATCGTCCGCCGGGCCGAGAACGACTATTACCTCGTCTCGGCCGGTGCCTGGGCGGCCTATGACGGCGATTTCCTGAAGAAGGCGGCCGAGGATTTCATGACCGCCGGGGGCGGCTTCGTGGTGATCCAGGACGTGACCACGCAATGGGGCGTTTTCGCCATCGCAGGTCCGACCGCACGCGATGTGCTCAAGGCGCTGGTGCGCGACCCCGAGCCTGAGACGGCGCTGTCGAACAAGCGTTTCCCGTGGCTGTCGATGCGCGAGATCGAGCTGGGCATGGTGCCGGTGATGGCAATCCGCGTTGCCTATACCGGCGAGCTGGGTTGGGAACTGCATCACCCGATCGAGATGCAGAACCACCTGTGGGACCAGTTGATGAAGGCGGGCGCGGCGCATGGGCTGACGCCGGTGGGCGCGCGGGCGCAGAACTGGCTGCGCCAGGAAAAGAGCTATCGTGCCTTCGGCACCGAGCTGGGCCGCGACGCGACCCCGCTGGAGGCCGGGCTGGACCGGTTTGTCGATCTGACCAAACCCTTTCACGGCAAGCAGGCAATGCTGGACAAGGGGATCCGGTCGCGCTGCGTCACGCTGCTGATCGACGGGCCGGCGGACGCCGATCCGTGGGGCCGCGAAGCACTGTACCAGGCCGACGGCAGCCGGGTCGGGCGGCTGACCTCGGGCGGGTATTCGGTGGCTTTTGGCAAGTCGATCGGGATGGGCTACGTGCGCCCCGAACTGGCCGAAGTTGGCACCCGGCTGAAGGTGCGGATGCTGAATGCGCTGTGGGATGCCGAGGTGGTGGAGGACAGCCCGTTCGACCCGTCCAACGCCCGCATCCGGGTGGACGGCTAAGGCAGATCGGACCAGGCCTGCGGCCCGGTCCGACCGGGGCGAGGGGGCTTTGCCCCCTCGCGCCTCAGGGTATTTCCGGCAAGAAGAAGATCAGCCGCGGTTCGGGCCGAAATCGTCGGTGGTGATGACGCCGTCGCTGTTGCTGTCCATAGACTGGAACCAGGCAGGGACGGCGGCAAGGAATTCGGCACGGCTGACCTTGCCGTCGCCGTCGGCATCGGTCACGGCGCGCAGCATGCCGTTGGCGGGGTTGCGCATGCCGTTGCCCTGACCGGTTCCGTGGCCCTGGCCGACGCCGTGTTCCTGCATGTCCTGCGCGCGGGCCTGGTCGAACATGTCGTGTTCTTCGCCGTCGAGGATTCCATCGTCATTGGCGTCGAAGGTCAGGAACACGTCGCCGCGCCGTTCGGTCGCCTCTTCCAGGGTGACCTGGCCATCGGCGTTGAGATCCCAGTTCTCGACGAAATGGGCGCCGGGATTGCCCTGGGCAGAGGCGAGGGCGGGGGCGAGCACCAGGAGGCTGGCTGCGAGTGTGCGGAACATGGCTTGTCTCCTTCGATATTCCGAAATTTGCATGTGTGATACGCACGCGGTCCGGAAAATCGTCGGTACAGAATGCCGCACCCCGGCAGAGCGGTGTCAGGCGGTCAGTTCGTCATAGGTTTCCAGCGCCTGGGCGGCATACATCAGCCCCGGGCCCCCGGCCATCTGGATTGCAGTGCCCAGCACTTCGACCACTTCCTCGCGGCTGGCCTCAAGTTTGATCAGGGCGCTCATGTGCGACACGATGCAGGCATCGCAGCGCATTGCCACGGCGATGCCGAGGGCGACGAATTCCTTTTGCTTTTTCGTCAGGGCGCCATCGGTGGAGGCGGCCTGTTCCATCGCCACGAAGCCAGCGAAGGTATCGGGCGCGGCCTTGCGCAGGTTGCGCAGTTGGTTGCGTTTCTGGCTGAGTTTTTCCGGAGCGGTCATATTTTGGTCCTTCGATGTATGTTTTCCCCTGATAACCGGGGTTGCCGCGCCGCGGCGTTGATCAGGATCAGATGACGCCACGGCATTGCTTTCAGGCGTCGATCGCGTGATGCGCCAGGAAGGCGCGGTCGGGCACGACGCCAAGGCCCGGCCCTTGCGGAACGGCAACGCGGCCGGCATTGGCGGCGACCTGCCTGGCGATCTGCAGCGGTTCGGTCAGCAACGCGTCGCGGAAGCGGTTGTCGGTGGTGTCGAACTCCAACATCGGCTCGCGCGGGTTGAGCCCGCCGGGCAGGGGGGGCATGGCGGCCAGCAAATGCAGGTTGGTGGCAACGGCGATCGCCGAGCCCCAGACATGGTTCACCACCGGGGTGAAGTGGGCGTGGCACAGCGCCAGAACGCGCAGATATTCCGAGATGCCGCCAAGCGCGCAAACCTCGGGCTGGGCGATGTCGAGGCCGCGGTTTTCCAATATCTGACGCCAGCCCCAGCGGTTGAACTCTGCCTCGCCGCCAGAGATGTTGACCGACAGCCCGGCACGCAGTTCGCGGTAGCCGTCGTGATCCTCCGGGGCGACGGGTTCCTCGAACCAATAGGCGCCCAGCTCTTCGAGCGCGCGCCCGACATAGAAGGCATCGGGGGTGGTGTAACAGTGGTTGGCATCGACCATGAAGTCGAAATCGTCGCCCACACCCTGGCGCACGGCCTGGCAGAGGCGCACGTCGTGGCGTGCGCCCAGGCCGGTCTTCATCTTGGTGGCGACAAATCCCATCGCGCGGATGGCTGCGGCCTCGTCGCGGAAGCGGGTGATGTGATCCTCGACGCTTTGGCGCTTGAGCATCATGCCATAACCGTAGGCGGGCACCGAGGTGCGATGGGCGCCGCCGATCAGCCGGTGCAGCGGCAGGCCGGCAACCTGGCCTGCGATGTCCCACAGGGCGATATCGACACCCGACAGCGCCTGCAGCGGCATGCCCTTCTGGCCGTGGTCGCGCAGCAGGTTGTAAACTTTGTGCCAGACCACGTCGCGGTCCAGCGGGTTGTCGCCCAGCACCATCGGCGCGATGACCTTTTCAACGATAGTGCGGTTGGCAAGGGCAACGGTGCCGGGGCCAAAGCACTCGCCCCAGCCGGTGATGCCCTCGTCGGTGCTGACCTCCACCAGGTGGGCGGTGCGACGCGCATAGAATTGCTGGGAATAACCCAGCTCTTCGGGCAGGTCGTATTGCAGCACGTGGCTGCGAATGCAGGTGATCTTCATGGCTGGCCCTCCGGTCTGGCTGGCAGCCTAGCGGCAGCAAGCCCGGGCGGGCAACAAAAACGCCCGGCCGATGTGGGCCGGGCGCGATTGCGTGGTGTGCGGCAGGGTCAGTCCAGCAAACGGCGGGCGATCACCTGTGCCTGGATTTCGGCGGCACCTTCGAAGATGTTCAGGATGCGCGCATCGCACAGGATGCGGCTGACCTTGTATTCCAGCGCAAAGCCGTTGCCGCCGTGGATTTGCAGCGCGTTGTCCGCCGCCGCCCAGGCAACGCGGGCGCCCAGCAGCTTGGCCATGCCGGCCTCAAGATCGCAGCGCTGGTCGTGATCCTTTTCCCAGGCGGAATAATAGGTGAGCTGGCGGGCGATCATGATTTCCACCGCCATCATCGCCAGCTTGCCTGCGACGCGGGGGAAGTTGATCAGCGCCTTGCCGAACTGCTTGCGGTCCTCGGCATATTGCATGCCGACATCCAGCGCGGCCTGCGCCACGCCGATAGCACGGGCGGCGGTCTGGATGCGGGCGCTTTCAAACGTCTGCATCAGCTGCTTGAAGCCCTGGCCCTCGACCCCGCCCAGCAGGTTCTCGCCCTTCACATGGAAGTTGTCGAAGCCCAGCTCGTATTCCTTC